>JAYEGR010000001.1:0-21499 GCA_034659175.1 Thermodesulfobacteriota bacterium
TGCGTCGATCCATCCCGCATGGCTGCGTTGCTCGTCGGTTAAATAGCCCTGCTATTCGCCCTCCTCGCGCCTTGCCATGCGGGCGCCTCAACACCTGAAAATGTAAATTTATTTTTGGGCGAACCCTTAGAACAGGGAAAGGTGAAGTGTGAAGGATACGGAAATTTCAAATCCCTTTAAAGCTGGAAATGTTGTCCTTAAACCACTGGTAAACATGGCGGATGCCGGATTTTAGATCGTATTTTGGGCGCCAGCCTAATTCGGTGAGTCTTGTGACGTCAAGGAGCTTTTGGGGAGTGCCGTCGGGTTTTGAAACGTCAAAAACTATGTTGCCGCTAAATCCTGTGATTTTTTTAATAATTTCTGCAAGTTCACGGATTGTGTTGTCCGTGCCCGATCCAATGTTAATGACTCTTTTTTCCGGATCACTGACAAACCGACAAAAAATTCCATCAGGTAATTGTGCAAGAAAAATCAGGGCGCTTGCCATGTCATCCACGTGAAGAAATTCCCTTCTGGGGTTTCCGGTTCCCCATACGGTCACTGATTTTGCGCCGGATTGAACAGCATCATGGAATTTCCTTATCAATGCGGGCAGGACATGGGAGGTTTCAAGATCAAAATTGTCGTTTGGACCAAAGAGGTTAGTCGGCATAACTGACAAAAATGATGTGCCGTACTGGCGGTTGTACGCATGACAGGTAATGATTCCGGCAATTTTTGCCACGGCATATGGTTCATTCGTGGGTTCCAGGGGACCGGAAAGCATATATTCCTCCCGGATCGGCTGAGGACATTCCCGTGGATAAATACAGGAACTCCCAAGAAATAAAAGTCTTTTCACGCCGGAAAGATAGGCGGAATGGATGACGTTTTCCTGAATCACCAGGTTTTCTCGAATAAATTCAGCCGGGAATGTGTTATTGGCAAGAATCCCCCCTACCCTTGCGGCTGCAAAAAAGACCAGCTCAGGCTTATCCTTTGAAAACAAATCCATAACCTGGGAACGGTCGAGTAAATCCACTTCGTCTCTTGTACGAAGTATAAGATTTTCGCAGCCTTTTGCTTGAAGGCGGCGGACCACTGCGGAACCAACCATTCCCCTGTGACCGGCAACGTATATTTTTGTATCAAAAAGGCTGTTCATAAAATATCATTCATAATGTTCATGAACCTTGAATCCGACTGTTTCGCACAACTTGTCACGTTTGGCTTCTTCCAGATCTTTTTGAACCATTTCAGCTACCATCTCTTGAAACGAAATTTTTGGAACCCAGTTCAGTTTTTCCCTGGCCTTTGCGGGGTCTCCAAGTAGTGTCTCAACCTCTGTAGGTCTGAAATACCTGGGGTCAATGCGCACCAGAACGTCACCAGGCCGGACTCTGCTTTTTGGAGGAACATCTACGACAACACCATGTTCTTCAACACCTTCCCCCTCCCAGGTCAGCGAAATATTCACCTCCTTAAATGCAAACTCGGCAAACTCCCTGACGGAATGCTGAACCCCGGAAGCAATGACAAAATCTTCAGGTTCTTCCTGTTGAAGCATGAGCCACTGAGCCTCCACGTAATCTTTTGCATGCCCCCAGTCCCGCTTGGCATTAAGATTGCCGAGATATAAACAATCCTGAAGCCCGGTCACGATCCTGGCAACCGCACGGGTGGTTTTGCGGGTGACGAATGTCTCTCCCCGTATTGGCGATTCGTGGTTGAACAGGATTCCGTTGCAGGAAAACATATTATAAGCCTCCCTGTAATTTACGGTTATCCAGAAGGCATACAGTTTTGCGGCAGCATACGGAGAACGTGGATAGAACGGGGTATTTTCGTTTTGAGGGGTCTCAACAACCTTTCCATACAACTCTGATGTTGATGCCTGATAAAAACGGGCGCTTTTTTCCTGCCCTGTAATGCGGATCGCCTCAAGCATTCTCATGCTGCCCAACGCATCAGTATCCGCAGTGTATTCCGGATTCTCAAACGAGACGGCTACATGACTCTGGGCGGCCAGGTTATATATCTCGTGAGGCTTCACTTCCTGGATGATCCGTACCAGACTTGCCGTGTCGGTCATGTCACCGTAATGAAGAAAAAGGTTTCTGGCCGGATCATGCGGATCCTGATAGAGGTGGTCTATTCGATCCGTATTAAATAGAGAGGCCCTTCGTTTGGCGCCATGGACTTCATATCCCTTTTTCAATAAAAATTCCGCCAGATAGGCACCATCCTGTCCGGTAATGCCGGTTATCAAAGCTCGTTTTTTCATAATGATAGATTCTTTTTATTACTATTTGAAACGTCTTGTTGTGTGCAACCTATTTATCTCAATCAACTTCTCTTGGCTCAGTGAGAAGCCTGATGCCGGATAAAATTTGGGAAATACGATCTCTGGACAACATTCCGATTTTCTCGGACAAATCATTTTTATTCACAGTAAAGATTTGGGAAATATTCACAACACTTTTTTTAGGTAAGTTGGCCTCACCTTTGCTCAATGTCACATTACCGGGTGCGTTAGATCTCTTAAGATTTGATGTTAACGTGCAGACCACAACAGTATTTATACGGCTTCGATTGAAAAGATTGTTTTGAATAACAACATGGGGATGACGATAACCAGGTTCAGACCCTGATGGTTCCATGAATTCTATCCAAAATAAATCGCCCTGGTTGATTACCATTGCTCTTTCACCATTTTGTAATGACGCTGGCGCATTTTGGACACTATTGGTTCAGATTCGGGTAAATCATCGTAGGCCTCATTAAGTGATTGAAAAAGCTTAATGTTTTTATGACGCTGTATGAATTCTTGAGCAGCCAATGCGAATAGACGACTTCTTGAAATATCTAAATCTTTTGCAAGAACATTCATTTGTTCAAAAATTGGTTTTTCAATTGATATAGCTGTCTTAACATTCGTCATACTATTACACCTCCATTATAATACTGATAGTATAACTAATAGTATTGCCTGTGTCAATATTTACCCGTTGATCTGCTCAACTATTTGATTCATCAGGCAAACCGCGGACTCCTGAACCTCGGAGTCCATGGAAATGACGGGCCTTCCATCACGTTCCGCTTTCCTGATCACTCCGGAGTCAGGGAACAGGGCGGACAGGGGTTCACCAAGTGCGTCAAGCAGAAACTGTTCGTCAGTATGATCCCGGATCAGGTTCCCGACATATAACACCTTGGGGATACCGGCATCATCCGCCAGTTTCCTGATCTTGAGCGCGGTCCTGACACTTGATTTAGAAGGAATCACCACAACCAGAAGGATGTCCACGCTTGCGATCGTCCCACGGCCCAGGTGTTCTACTCCTGCCTCCATGTCCAACAGGATAGCCTGAGACGGCGACAACAGCAGTTTGGTCAATAGCCGCTTTAACACTGTATTCTCAGGGCAGGCACATCCGCCGGCCCCGGTCTGGATGGCTCCAAGGACCATGAGCCGAATGGAATCCTTTTCTACAATAAATCGGCTGATCAGGTCATTGACCTCGGGATTCAGATTGTAAAAAGACGAACCAACAACCTTACTGGAACGTTCTGCCAGCAGATCCCTCATATCCGCGATAGGAGTAATCAGGCCCTCGGTTTCAATCCCAATGGTCTGAGCCATGTGCGGACTCGGATCCGCATCAATGATAAGGACCTCCCTGCCGGCTCTTTTAAGCTGTTCAGCAAGCACAGCCATAATGGTGGTTTTTCCGGTTCCACCTTTTCCGCTTATTGCTACCTTCAAAATATTCTCCAAATCAGTAAACGTTCACCATGTGTAAAAAAGGTTGAAAACACTCTGTATATGTGCGCTTCATAATTGCTTTTTTCGTGCATATTACAATTTTTTCTGGTTAATTGAGAGAATGTATCGATCATGCTATTATTAATTATATTGACTTATACTTCAACTCGGATTTTTCTTTTTAAAAAAATTTGGGGCCTGGCCATGCCGTAATTGTGCTTTCTTTCAATTTAAAAAAAACCGGTCGAAGTTGAAACCAATCCCAAATCCCTTAAATAATGGCGCCGCAAAAAGGTTAAGGAATGATATCCACTGGAATTGAGCAACTCATCAATCTGCGGCCCGAACGGCTTGCAAAAAAACGGCTTGGCCTGCTCTGCAACCAGGCGTCCACAGATTCCAGGCTGACCCACAGCCGTGACCTGATCAACCAGGCTTTTCCGGGCCGGCTTACCTGTCTATTCTCTCCCCAGCACGGCTTTTTTTCCGAAAAACAGGACAATATGGTTGAATCCGACCACATGGTGGACAAAACCAGTGGGGTACAGGTCTTCAGTCTATACGGAGAAGATCGTCGTCCCACCCGGGAGATGTTCGATCATCTGGATGTGTTACTTGTAGATCTTGTAGACGTGGGGACCAGGGTATATACATTTCTTTATACATTGGCTTATTGCATGGAAGCAGCCGCGGCCTTTGGAAAAACCGTGGTTGTGCTTGATCGGCCGAATCCTTTGGGCGGCGCTGCGGTGGAGGGAAATCTCCTGCAACCGGACTGCAGTTCGTTTGTAGGACTCTATCCCATTCCTATGCGGCATGGTCTTACATTCGGTGAACTGGCGATCCTGATAAACACCGAATTCGGGATTAACGCCGACCTTGAAGTCATTTCAATGGCCGGGTGGCGACGCAATATGATATTCCGTGATACAGGGCTTCCGTGGGTCTTCCCTTCCCCCAACATGCCCACACCGGAAACCGCTATGGTATATCCGGGCCAGGTAATATGGGAAGGGACCAATGTGTCGGAAGGCCGTGGCTCCACGCTCCCATTTGAACTTTTTGGCGCTCCCTTTATTGATCCCCAAAGAGTACTTGAGCAGATAAAAAATATCCCGTTTCCAGGCTGTGTGCTGCGGCCGCTTGTCTTTACGCCCACCTCGAACAAATGGGCCGGGAAGAAGTGCGCGGGGTTTCAGATCCATATCACCGACCATGCGCGATTTCTGCCATACCGCACTTCCCTTGCCCTTCTTCAGGCGATAATGGTTCTCTTTCCCAATGATTTCCAGTTCAAGTCCCCTCCGTATGAATATGAATACAAACGGCTTCCCCTGGACCTGATCTTAGGTAATGTCTCTCTTAAGAATGCCCTGGCCCGGGGTGAGGATTTGCTGGACCTGGAAAAGAAATGGCAAAGTGATCTTGATGAGTTTGAACAAGTCAGGAAAAGCGTTTTTCTATATGACGAATGAATAAGGGTTCGCCCTAAAATCTATAATAATGTGGAGGCATGATCGAATATGGCATTGATACAACCGATTATTCTGGCAGGGGGTTCCGGGTCCCGTCTCTGGCCGCTTTCAAGAGAACTTTACCCTAAACAGCTCTTAAATTTAAATCTCGGCGACAATGACAGATCCCTTCTCCAGGCAACGATTCAACGATTAACCAACATTCCGGACACGCTTCCGCCAATGGTGGTTGTTGGGGAAGAGCATCGATTCATTGCCATGAATCAGATCAATGAACTGGAACCGGCTGATCCGGTTCAACTCATCCTTGAACCGTTTGGCCGGAACACTGCGCCTGCAATCTGCGCAGCCGCATATTTCAACCAGGGGAAAAACGAGGAAACCACCATTCTACTCGTACTCCCGGCTGATCATCTTATTGCTGATGTAGATTCATTCAATGATGCTGTAACCAAGGCCGTATCACTTGCAGAATCGGGTCAACTGGTCACTTTCGGCATACAGCCGGATTCACCTGAGACCGGTTATGGTTATATTGAGAAAGGAGAAGGCCATAAAGTTATTTCTTTTGTAGAGAAACCAGACCTTGCCACAGCTAAAAAATATTTTGAACAAGGCAATTATTACTGGAACAGCGGCATGTTCATGTTTGAGGTCCAAACGTTTATTAAGGAAATGGAAAAACATGCGCCTGAGATCTACAGTTCCATGAAAGCCGCTGTTGATAATGGTACCGTTGATCAGACCTTTTTTCGTTTGGACCCGTCCAGCATGGCCTCATGTCCCGGCAACTCAGTTGATTACGCGCTTATGGAAAAATCCGACTCTGTTGCCGTGGTTCCCGCTGACTTAGGCTGGAGCGACATCGGTTCCTGGCAGGTCTATTGGAATGTGTCGAAAAAGGATGAATCAGGGAACGTTGTCCATGGAGACGTGATGCTTGAGGATGTAAAGAATAGCCTTATCCATTCCGGGCACGGACTTGTGGCTGCGGTCGGGCTCAGGAATTCCATTATCGTTGAGACGGCGGATGCGGTTCTGGTCGGCCCGCTGGATCGATCGCAGGATGTAAAAAAAATTGTCAAGCGACTAAAGGCGGAAAATCGAGAGGAATACCGACTGCACCGGACCGTTTACCGCCCCTGGGGCAGCTATACAATCCTTGAGGAGCAACCCAGTTTCAAGATCAAGAAAATCGTTGTTTATCCAGGGAAAAAGCTCTCCCTGCAGATGCATCACCACAGGTCGGAGCATTGGGTAGTGGTTACCGGAACGGCAAAGGTAACCTGTGGGGAAGACACCATGCTGGTCTTTGAAAACGAGTCTACTTACATTCCCAACGGAGAAAAACATCGTCTTGAAAACCCTGGGGTCATCCCTCTCGAATTAATAGAGGTACAGAACGGCCGCTACCTTGAAGAAGACGATATTGTCCGGTTTGATGACGATTTCGGAAGAAGCGGCTGATATCACATCCCGGAAATTTTACATCCATACCCCTAGCGAAAGCTGATCACGGAGTAGTTAAACCCTCGCCCTATAAACGATTACAGGTGCCGTAGATGCGGTGCCTGTGATCGCTTACAAAATTATTATTTTTGGTAAATTACTATGCAATCGTTTGAAGAACTTCTTGAAACATCCACTAAGATCCATGGACATATATGTGCGGGACAGGTAATCGGTGTCAGAATGTCAATAATCGGCCTCAGGGAGATAGGTATCGTGGATCCCAAGGGCATGGACAGGAAAAGCCTTTACGTGCTCGTTGAAATCGACAGGTGCGCAACTGATGCGATTCAAACCGTGACCGGCTGCAGCCTTGGCAAACGTTCATTAAGATGGGTAGACAATGGAATCATGGCTGCCACGTTCGTAAATCTTGTGACCCAAAAGGCAGTGAGAATCACGGCCCTTGAAGAGGCAAGGGAGACCTCAAAAAAATACTCCCGGGAAATCGAGGACAAATACAAACAGCAGCTCAAGGCCTATCAAATTATGCCGGAAGATGAACTTTTTAAAATCGAAAAGGTCAAGGTAAACATTCCGGAATTTGATCTTCCCGGCAGACCGAAAAAACGTGTCAGATGTGATAAATGCGGCGATTGGGTACAGGACGGCCGCGACGTGGAAAAAAATGGAAAAACATTATGCAGGGGATGTGCGCACGGCAAATATTACAGTATAGAAATCTGATCCAAAGTCAGAATCAAGCGTTTCCAATTTAAACTTCCCGGCCTCTATCTTGAACAACTCTTTTCCCGCATCATAGTTTATTACAAGAACCCCTGACAATTCCCATTATTTTTGAACGAACCATTAAATTTCATCTTGACATTGATCCTACCGTCGTATAAGAACCATCTTGCTCTGAGTAAAGGCTCGCTCAAAAAATCAATATGAAACACTGCAAACTAAAAGCTGACAGCTAATGGCTAACAGCTTTTTAAAGGCTGAAGCATTTTTCGTTCAGGCACTAACTAATTCCAAGGGCATGAAAATAAAGGAAGGAGAAACAGTTTATGAAGAAATTGTACAGTGTTGTTGTTTTGTGTACGTTTTTTTTGTTCGGTAGTGTGATAAACAGCTTTGCCGAACTGACGGCTGAGGAATTGCTTCAGGTGCTTATTGAAAAAGGAATAATTACCAAGGATGATATTACCAAGATTAAAGAGGGACGGATAAAGGATATCGATGAAGAGTGGAAACCGTCTTCTTCTGAAAAAGAATATGTTGTTAAAAGCGGCCGTAAAACTAAGAGTATCAATTTTAAGGGACGCGTACAGGCACGATACACCCATGTTGAAAATATGGAAAATGGCGAGGATTATAAAGTCACTCATCAGAAAGCATTTGACGAACCTGAATTCGACGGATTTTCTTTACGCCGTGTTCGTCTCCGCTGGTACGGCGACCTGTCCGACAGTTGGAAATACCATGTACAGCTCAGTGTGGACGGAGATCACAACACGGACAGACTGGATCCTTCAACGCCGGATTACGCACTTAAAAAACAGGACATTGGAGTAAAACTCCAGGACGCGTATTTTGTTTATAAGGCGCATCCTTATCTCGACGTAATGGTTGGGCAGTTTAAGTCGCGTTTTTCTCCGTCATATACCAGCGCCGGGCCGAAACTTCCGCTATGTGAACGTCCTCTGGTGGTCGATAAGCTCGCCCGAAAGCGTGAAATCGGAATCAGTCTTGAGTCACCCAGAAAAGGTCAATGGGACGGTCGCGCCCATGGAGCAAAAATCCACGATGCGCCGTTTTTTTACGCAGTCGGGTTATACAACGGCAACGCATATAATCATATGCGTAATGATAACGAAAACTTCATGGTTTCCGGTATGCTCCTCTGGCGGCCATTGCCATACTTCAGTATAGGCACAAGCTATGCCTTTGACCAGTTGGGCACTAATGAGGAAACCACGGTACTCGGCAAGGCGGTAATAGATGGTGACTATTATAGATATCCCGTAAAAGACTACAAGGTTGGGGATAACATGCATCTTTGGGATTTTAATTGCTCATTCGACTGGAAGCCGGTACACATACAGGCCGAATTCATAACACAAAATGGAAATAACTCCGCTCGTCAATACGGTTACGGCATACAGACACAGATAGACCTTTTCGACAATTTCCAGCTAACTGCGCGGTACGATGAGTTTGATCCGAATGTGGATGACGATAATTCTTTAGACAGCCGTTGGTATACCCTGGGATACAATTGGTTCATTCGCGGGCAAAACGTCAAATGGCAGCTCAATTACACGTTCCGGGAGGAAATGAATGGCGAAGATGTCGACAATGATATCCTTGCCACCCATTTCCAGGTACTGTTTTAGCGTAACCCAGATAAACTGAAAATTTTTAAAGGTCCTGGATAAGTACCTTAACAGTTGCGTGTAACTATTTAAAAATATTTCACCTTTTTGATTTCTTGCCATAAAAAACAAGAAAATTACCACTAAGGTACTAATCGTTCAGAGAGTTTACATAGTTAGGACTCGCTCAAAAATAAATTTTTGTTTTGAGCGAGTCCTTTTTTGGTCTCTGACTTGCAACTCTTTAACCGGATATGGTAAAGTCATTTTTCACAAATTCACAAAAGCCTTTTTAAGGAACAATCTTGAAGAAATCAAAATGCGCCGCTGACATAAAAAGGCGTAACTTATCAAAAAAAACCGCAAAGGAACGGCTCAACAAATTCCTGGATATCTTTGCAAAAGAAGATAATGTGCTGATAGTTATCAATGCGGACCCGGACGCCCTGGCATCCGCCATGGCTGTCAAAAAACTGCTGCGCTACAAGGTCAAAAGCGTGTGCATCGGCTATCCCAACGAGATCAGGCGATTGAGCAACGTGGCAATGGTCGATCTCTTAAAAATTACCGCGGAACGACTCCATACGATCAAGACCAAAGACTTTAACAAAAAAATCATCCTTGATTCCCAGCCAAACCATCTCCCCTGTTTTGAAACCATCCAATTCGATGCCGTAATCGATCACCACCCCATAACCACCGACTGGGAGGCGTCTTATATCGACATCAGGCCGGACTACGGAGCAACAGCCTCCATGATGGTCGAATACCTGCGTGCAGCAGGAATAAAACCGTCCGTGGCATTGGCAACCGCCCTTTTTTATGCCATTAAGGTAGATACCGGAAATTTCAGGATAAAGGCCAACCTTGCTGACGCGATCTCTTTCCGGTATCTCTTTAATATCGCAAATCAGAACCTGGTCCGCAAAATCGAACTATCCAAATTCCGTCGCTCGGAACTGAATTACTTCCGTACCGCGCTCAATGAAATGAAGGTAAGTAAACAGCGGCTTTACGCTCATATCGGTAAAGTCAGAAGCCCTGATATCCTGGTGCTTATCGCCGATTTCCTTAACCAGGTTCACAATGTTGCCTGGGTTTTTATATCAGGTATCCGTGGAGAGAAACTGGTAGTGATATTCAGGTGTGACGGGTACAAGAAAAATGCCGGAAAACTGGCGGAAAAGATATTTTCATCCATTGGATCGGCGGGCGGTCACAGGGAGACGGCGCGTGCGGAAGTGCCCCTTAAAAACCTGCTCGACGATGGTCAGGACTTTTCAACCCAAAAACTGCTGCGGTTGACCACCAGATACATGTAATCTTGTAATCGTTCACAGGTGCCCCATCTGCACGCGATCAGTCCGGTTCACATAGGTTTACTATAGTTCGCCGGCCTGCTTGCGTACATATGGAGCACCTGTGAACGATTACATACTGAGAAATCTGCTGAATAGGGGGTACCTCTGAAATCCCTGAACCTCTGAACCCATAAATTATGAAACTTAAACCCAAGATACTGGCCATGATCCTGGCCGGAGGCCGGGTGGATGAACTGAATGTCCTGACCTGCTACCGGCCCAAATCGGCAGTGCCTTTTGGCGGATTTGCCCGTGTAATCGACTTTCCCTTAAGCAACCTCATGCATTCGGGTCTGGAACGCGCGGCAATCTTGAGCCAGTACCGGAGTTTTTCCCTGATCAACCATATAGGAAGCGGCGGGGCATGGGACATGATAGGCCGACACAGGGGCGTTTCCATCCTGCCGCCATCCAAAGGATACGGCACCTCCGACTGGTACCGGGGCTCCGCCGATGCGGTTTACCAGAATTTTGATTTTATAAAATATTATAATCCCGAAGTCGTGCTTATTCTGTCCGGTGATCATATCTACAATATGAACTACCGGAAAATGATCGACTATCACAAGGCCAAGGATGCGGACCTGACCATGGCGTGCATCAAGGTGCCTATGGCACAGGCAGGTCGTTTTGGGGTGGCCGACATTGACAATGAGGATGGCGACACGGGTGGCAGGGTGGTCAGGTACAAGGAAAAGCCGTCCAAGCCCAAATTCAACTGGGCATCCATGACCATCTTCTGTTTTAAGCCTGAAACACTATACGAAATTCTCGAAATAAATGCGCTGGAAGATGATTCCTTTGAGTTCGGTCGGAATATTATTCCCCGCATGATGTTTGACCGGAGGAGAGTATTTGGTTTTAAATTTTACGGATACTGGGGGTACACCCGAACCATAGAGGAATACTGGCAGACCAACATGGATCTGCTTGGCCCGAATCCCAAGATCAAAATTGACGAATGGGCTATCAGAACGAACCTGGAACACCGCGACATCAGAGATCGCCAGCCACTTAAAATCGGCCTTTTGGCAACTGTTCAAGACAGCCTGATCTACAACGGCTGCGTAATAGAAGGGCATGTGGAACGTTCTATCCTGTTTCCGGGCGTGCATGTAAAAAAGGGCGCAATTGTAAAAGATTCAGTGCTTTTCTTTGAAAATATTGTTTCAAAAAACGCACGATTAAATAAAGTGGTAAGCGACGTAAACGTTGTCTTTGGAAACAACGCACGGGTCGGCGCAGAAGGCCCTTCTGAAGACCTGGAGGCCTCTGTAATCGGATGGAACAACCAAATCCCGGCCGATAGCGTTATCGGTTCAGACTGCACCCTGTATCCGGGCCTTAAGCCGGAAAAACTTAACAGGGAAATAAAAACCGGGGAGATAGTGCGATGAAGGACGCCGAAAAGCCTCTTGTGCTGTTGCTTGCAGGCGGCGTCGGCAGCCGTCTTAACGTGCTGGTTCAGACGAGGGCCAAGCCCGCGGTTTCCTTTGCCGGGCTGTACCGTATCATCGATTTCAGCCTCAGCAATGTTATGAACTCCGGCCTGACCCAGGTAGGCGTTCTGACTCAATATAAACCCCTGTCGCTGATGCGGCACATCGGCACAGGAGAACCATGGGATTTTACAGGACGTACAAGGGGCGTAAAAATTCTGCCTCCCAGAACCGGTTCAAAGGATTCGGACTGGTACAAGGGAACCGCTGATGCAGTCCGTCAGAACATTGACTTTATTAAGGCCCACCCATCAACAAACATCGTGATCTTATCCGGCGACCACATATACCGTATGGATTTCGATGACGCGATCCGGTTCCATAGGCGTAAAGGCGCAGACATCACAATAGGCATGATGGTGGTGCCGAAAAGCCGTATTCATCAATTCGGGGCAGGGATCACCAATGAAGACGAACGTATTGTAGAATGGGAGGAAAAGCCAAAGGTCCCCAGAACAAACCTGGCATCCATGGGAATCTATGTCTTTGACACCAGGTACCTGTTAAAACTCCTGGACGAGGACCGTCAGGAGGTGGATTTCGGCATGCACCTGATCCCCAGGGCCATTAAACGGGACAATGTATTTGCTTACCCGTTTCACGGGTACTGGCGGGACGTGGGAACCATCCAGGCATACTGGGAGGCCAACATGGATATCCTGAAGGACAATCCTGAAATATCGCCTCAAGCCTGGGGAATCAGGCCCGTGTCAACTTGTGATAACAACTTTGCGGACAGGTGCCCGGCCAGATTTGTAACAGGCAGCGAGGTCAGGGGCTCAATGATATCGGCAGGCAGCGTGATCAAGGGCAAAGTCGTTAATTCAGTGCTCGCGCCCGGCGTCAAGGTAAAATCCGGGGCCCTGGTAAAAGACTCAATAATAATTGACGATTGCATCATTGAACAAGGCGCGGTTGTCGATCTCGCCATCCTGGACAAACGGATAACCGTGGGTAAAAATGCCGTGGTGGGAAGAGGTGATGATAAAAATGTATCAAACAAGCTCCACCCGACACACCAGTATACGGGAATAACCCTTGTGGGCAAAGAAGCAGTCATCCCGGAAAACGCGGTAATAGGCAGAAACTGCATTATCAGGCCATGGGTAACCCCTGATGATTTTCCCTCTATCCACATAGAATCCGGCGAAACGGTCTAAGAGCTTTCCATATTGTAAATATTCAGCAAAACAACCGGGCTCCGGTCGCTATTTTAAAAATAACATGAAAAGATGAACGTCGAACATCGAACATTCAACATCGAATTTTGAATATGGTACTTTTATTAATCAGATGGAGCGAAGCGACTTCCTAATTCGATGTTCAACGTTGGACGTTCGATGTTCGACGTTCATCTTAAAAAACGTGTCTAACCGACTGTTTGGACAATATTTTTACCTCAGGCTTGCTATAAACGGACCCACAGCATCCACTCCTTCTTCGTTTACCAGACGAATCGTCTCGGTTCCTATTACGGCTATGTCCGCCTTTCCGGAAAGAGATTCTACGTCTTCCCTGCTGCGGATTCCAAACCCGACTGCCAGCGGCAGGCTGGTTGCCTGTCGGCATCGAGACAGGTATGAATTAAACCCTTCATCAAAATCAGTCTTCTTTCCTGTCACTCCCCGCCTGGCCACACAGTATACAAATCCCTCGGAGCGGGAGGAAAGCTCTCGCATCCTCTCTTTCGTACTCGTGGGCGCAAAGATCTGGACAAAGCCCATATCACGTTCACGGGCCGCCTTTCTGAAATAATCCTCACCCTCCTCCGGTGGCAGATCTGGTACGATGAATCCCCTGATTCCGGCAGCGCCGGCCTTGTCCATAAAATCCTCCCATCCGAATTTAAACATGATGTTAAAATAGGTCATGAACAGAAACGGAATGGAATGGGTGGATGTAATCTCTCCGGCAAAATCAATACACTTTCCGACAAGGGCGCCTGAAGAGATGGCCTCCTGATTGGCCTTTAGTATGGTGGGGCCGTCTGCAACCGCTTCTGAAAACGGAATCTGCAACTCGATTAGATCCACTCCGTTTTCCACCATCTGTTCGATCACCCTGCGATTAACGTCAAATGATGGGTAGCCAAGCACAAGATGGGTCATTAACAGAATTTTTTTCTTTTCAAGAGCCTTTCGGATCTCATTTTCCAGCTTCATACTCCGCACCTTTATTTATTATGAATTCTTTCCAGGACGGATCATCAACCGCATGGGCAATTGTAAAAATATCCTTGTCGCCGCGCCCGGACATATTTATTACAATGGCATCATCAGACGGCAGGCTGCCCGCCTCTTTAAATGCCTGCACTAATGCGTGGGCTGATTCCAGGGCAGGGATAATGCCCTCCTTTTTCATGGTCAGGTCAAGCGCCTTTATCACTTCCTTGTCCGTGGCAGCCTCAAACCTGACGCGTCCCCTTTCAGCAAGATCCGCCAGCAGGGGAGAAACCCCTATATAGTCAAGACCGGCGGACACTGAATAGGTGTCACGCATCTGGCCGTCCGAGTTCTGCAGAAACATGGTCTTGTACCCCTGGGCAACTCCGGGCGACCCGTCACTGCCGGCAAGGCGCGATGCATGCATGCCTGAGTCAAGTCCATGACCGCCTGCTTCAACTCCCACAAGTTCCACTTCCCGGTCATCCAGAAATCCCTGAAAAATGCCCATTGCATTGGAACCGCCGCCCACGCAGGCGTATACACGGGCGGGAAGCCGGCCCGTGCTTTCTATAATCTGTTTCCGAGCCTCTATGCCGATAATAGACTGAAACCAGGCCACCATTGACGGAAACGGATGCGGACCGCAGACCGTGCCCAGCACATAATGGGTGTCATCCATTCGCGTGACCCAGTCCCGGAAGGACTCGTTAATCGCATCTTTGAGCGTCCTGGAACCGTCTGTAACGGAAATCACTTCCGCGCCGAGCTTTTCCATCCAGAATACGTTCGGGCGCTGTCTTGCCATATCCTCCTCGCCCATGTAAATGGTGCATTCAAACCCGAACTTTGCGGCCATTGTGGCTGTTGCAACACCATGCTGGCCGGCGCCGGTCTCGGCAATTACGCGCGTTTTTCCCATTCGCTTGACTAAAAGTCCCTGGCCCATGACGTTGTTGAGCTTATGAGCGCCGGTATGATTCAGATCCTCACGTTTGATAAAAAATCGGGCACCCCCAAAATAACGGGACAGATTTTCCGCAAATGTAAGAGGCGTGGGACGACAAGAATATGTCGACATAAGTTTTACATATTCTTCCCAGAATAACGGGTCATTCCTGGCCTGTTCATAGGCCAGGTTCAACTCCTTAAACGTCTCATACAACACCTCGGGAATAAACGCCCCGCCCCACTGTCCGTAATATCCTTTTTTGATCATTTTTTAATTTTTCCAATATACATATGTTTTCCGGGTTCCGGGTTCAAAGGTTTATTTACCCTGCTACAGGTTAAACCGCATCTTGTTCAGGGTTTTCGTATCAACTCCATACTCCTTGCCAAGCCATTTCATGTCAAGCTGAAACACAAGCCACCAGTGTTTATTGCCGACCGGATTCATTTTAAAGGCAATCTCGACTCCTTCCGCGCCCATGGAATGATCCGGAGAGGAACGGAAAAGCGTAAGAATCGAATGATTGAACTTCTCATCTCCGCTAAAACCGATGCCGCTGTAACTGGTCCCGACAATAGAGGATGTATCCCTGAATTCCTTAACAAAGCGGGCGTTGATCACCTTCTTGTCATGATCCAGCAGCACAAGTCCTTTAACTCCCTTAAAAACCGGGTCCATCTGCACGAAATACTCATCCATTACAAGTGTTAAGGCGTCAAGATCGAGGTTGCCGGCAGAAGCTGCAAGAGGTGCAAGAGATGTTCGAAGGTTATTATAATCCAGGCTGATCCTCTCCTGAAAGGAACTTTTCTTATAATCCAGAATCCTACGCCCCTTTGAAAACTTCGGATAGGCCCAGAATATAATTCCCACGAACACACACAAGAGAATCACTGTCGGGACCATCCATTTCCGGACACGCCTGTGCCTCTGTTCCAGTTTCCGGGCATTTGTCACGTCCCTGCCCAGAAACAGGTAGCCCTGCACGTTGTGGCTGCCGTCATAAAGCATGGCCGTACTTGTGGACACGAAGCGCCAGCTCTCCCGGGGGTGATGTATTTTAAGGGGTTTTTCCCTGACCGTTCTTGCCGCCTCAAGCTCTGCAATGAACTGCTTGTATGAAGCCTGGTCTTCGTAAATCTGGTCCAGGGACTTGTGTCGCATCTGGTTCCAGGTTCGACCGTACAACTTTTCCGCAGCCTTGTTCCATGCAAGTATCCGTCTCTCCGTATCAGTCATTATCACCGCGTCAGGCATCTGGTCACAAAACTCTTTGAAAGCATACATAACGCGTGTGGTGTCACGGAGCCTCATTGCAAGACGCCTGGTGATTTCAGGGGCAATGGCCGGGAACCTGTCAATAAATGACGGAATCTCGTCACCAGGGATCCGAATAGCTTTGATATCTTCAAGGACCTTTCCCGTGGCTGATCTCCTTTCATTTAAGAGATGCGCCATTTCCCCGAATATTGAACCGGGTTCGGAAATCTCGGCAATATTCATGTTTCCCTTAACAAGAATCAGGCGACCGGAAATAAGCACATAGAGATCCGTGGTCTCATCACCTTCCAGGAAGATGACTTCACCGGAACGGAATTCCACCAGATATTTTTTATTTTCAGGATGATTTATTAATTCCAGCACAGTTCATTTCTCGTAAAAATGGTTTATCGCGGATTACCTGGGTAATCCACTGAAACAGCTATTAGCCCGGCAGGGTGCATTCCCAGGCGGAGCCTGGGAATGAGAAAAAAAGCCCTTCCGGATCACAAACCGCTTTGCCCTGTAAACGTTCACAGGTGCTGTAGCTGTGCGTGATCAGGGCAATCAGCTATAGCCGCCCTATGCTGGTTGCCCTGATCGCGTGCAGATGCAGTGCCTGTGGACGTTTACAGCACATCTGACACTTTGGACCTGCATACGCCTGCAAAATCTTCCGGGTAATGACCGTCTATCCAGCGGAGCTGGGCCTCGCTGAATGCCCCCGGAGAATAAGGCAACCTGGGCAAAAAGGAGTAAAGCAGCCTCTGTCCGGTGTCCGGTGAGTCAAAACGTTTGGGATACTCTATGGAAGTGACCATTTTTGCGCCCATTGCCCAAAGCGCCCTCAGGCTGACAAACATTGCACGGTCAAGGGCGGAGCGGAGCGAAGAATCCGCCTCAATAATATTTCCAACAGGATCCGTGGTCATCATCTGAAGTTCCCATTGTGAGGTCTGGGCCTTGGGCACAAACACCATGACTCCGTCGTCCTCATAGACTATCAGGCTGCTCTCCCTTTCCTGATCGCCGTCCATCCTCCTGTTTGACCGAATGGCCCTGATGTAGTCATCGAAAAAGGGTTGTCCTGTCTGTTTTTGATACTCCTTTACAAAGGCCGCGATCTGGTCCCCGCATCCATATGCGTCCATTTCCCCGTCCGGGATATCCCGGTTTCCATCGCTTCCAAAGGCGGGAACCGATGCCGGGATCATTGCAAACTGCTGATGAATCTGCTGATGAGAGGCATGAAGCCTGTAACGGCTCGGTGCAAGATCAAAACCAAAGTTCCAGCCCCACAGGGTGGAGTTAAACAGCAAGCGCCCTTCACCGGAATCAGAGGTGATTTTTTCATGGATCCTGCTTCTCAACTCCTCAAGTTCCCTGGATGTAAGCATCCGTCTCGTGGCCGGAATAGTTAAGTCCAGTTGGCCCGCCATTCTGACATAGGTTCTCTGGTAATAAAGCCGGCGCAGGCCGGTCATGTCCGCCATAGTCAGATCACTGAGCCTGTATCGGATAGTATCATTGGCCATATTTGCGGCATAATGGCCCCAGGGGATGTAACTGTTCCTGCGCAGGTATTCAAATACATGGCTTTTGTTCCCTTTATCCAGCCATTCGCCGACTATTTCACTCCCTCCCTGGGCGCCGGGTCTCAAAACCATCACTTCCTTGTATTCATCCGGGAGTGAATAGTTATTTGCAAGCGCCTCAAAAAGGAGTTTGTTCCTTATCACCGCACTTACACGACCTTTTGAGTCTGCATTGTATTTCAGGCCCATGGGCCTGCCGTTTGAACCATGAATAAACGCACAGCATGACTCCGCTATCCGCACCAGGTCGGAAGGATCAGTGGATGTCTGTGCAAGGGCAAGAAGCAGGGGCTCAGGCAGGATTTCAAAAAACCGGTCAACCTTTTCCAACGGGATATTTTCTTCTCCTAACCATTCCTTAAGCAGGCTGGAAAGTGAAACCTGTGGAGGTTCGGGAAGCCTGAGGGCAGATGGATCAGCCGCTTTTTCATCAGCCCATCCCCTGGCAATAAATGTGGTCCCCATGAACGGGAAGGCATTAGGTATTTCAAAGATCCAGTCACCGTCAGGCTCATGCACCGACCCTTCAGGGAAATTACAGTGATTATCGCAAGGGCTTCCATCGGCAAACAATCCAATTTCGCTGATAAAGTCCTGTTCCCTGAAATTTTCCACCCGGAAAGCGGGCTTATGAATGCCGTAAACAAATCTTCCGGACGGAGACACACAGGTACGAAGGTCCATTTTCACAGGTTCCGGGTTCAAGGGTTCAATAATTTCAACAAGGTCTGTTTGAAGAATCATGCACTTGTAAAAATTACTCGACAAGAGGGCTGTTGTCAATCAATCGGATACCGTTAAGCCAGGCTCCAAGGAAAATCCTTGTGTCCAGCGCCAAAACACTCTCTTCTTCCAAGGATATCGGATTACGGAAATCAAGATAATCAAGAGTAATATCAAAAGGCCAAAGGGACATAAGTGATTCTTTTAAGGCTGCCGCATCTCTTCCTCCGTTTCCAAACGCTTCACGCGCCTTTAGAATGATCCTGTACAGGGTGAGTGCAAGGTCTCTCTCTTTTTCGGATTTTAACCTGACATTGCGGCTGCTCATGGCAAGTCCGTCCGGCTCCCGCACGGTCGGGCATCCCTTTACATCAATATCCATGAAAAAATCAGCCGTCATTCTGCGGATTACGACAAGCTGCTGAAAATCCTTTTCACCAAAATAGGCCCGATCAGGACGAATTATGTTAAATAATTTGAGTACAACGGTTAAGACTCCCGATAAAAACCTTGGCCGACTCGCGCCGCACAAACAGCCGGCCAGGGCGCCGGGGATAACAGTAGTATCCGATCCTTTTGGATAAACATCATTGACTTCCGGAAACCAGACAAAGTCTCCTCCCGCGGCTTTGCACAGTTCAAAATCCCTTTCAGAATCCCTCGGGTAGGTCTTAAAATCCTCATTCGGCCCGAACTGTGTCGGATTCACAAAAACTGAAACAACGGTAAAATTCCCATGGTCCCTGGATGCCTTAATCAGGCTCTGATGCCCTTTGTGAAGAAATCCCATGGTCGGCACAAAACCGATGGTCCTGTTCCGGCCCCGCTGTTGGTTCACTATCTCTCGAAGCTCAGACACATTTGAATAAAGGCGAACTGCCATTAACGCACCTCACAACTCGTTTTTTCCTTGAATTTCCGGTTGGATAACAGTTGACTGAATTCCCGGAATGTCTGATCAAGGACGATATAAATATTCGGCTGGATGCTGGAAAATAGCTGGAACCACTAAATTCAGACTGTAGAAATTCAGGAAGCATGACTTGCTGCTTCTAATGCTTTTGATGCCCATTGATTAATACTTTTTCCATTAGCTTCTGCTGCGGCTGCAACTGCGGCATGAACCTCGGCAGGAACTCGCAACATGAGGTTGCCGGAATATGGTTTGTTTGGTTTTTGACCCAGCTCTTTGCAAGCGGCAAGATAATTGACAACAGCTTCTCGAAAAGCAGTTTCAAGCTCGGCAACAGATACACCATGAAAGCCAATGATATCTCGAATCCCAATAATATGGCCGACAAAAATATGATCATCCGGGTCAAATTCCACTTTAGCGACATAACCTTTGTAAGTCATTCCTTTCATGGGGTTACTCCTAGTTTTGTCAAAAAATCACGGGTAGCTTTGATACGATACCTCAATGCTTCTTTTGAAGGATGTGGTCTGTGGAAATAGGCACGGATACCATTTTTTTCAAAGGTTACGCTTGATCCTTTTCCTTCAACGACTCTACAACCCAAGGTAATAAATAGAGCTTCTATTTTGCAACATTCTATATTGCCGTTGATTGGATTGTTGTAAATGGCAGCGACCGTTTTTTGGTATTTCCCGATCATATTTTGAAAAATAGCAATTACCGGCCATATATGCAAGCAAAAAACGATTGCATCATTTTTGCGGCCTCTTTGGCCAGTCACCTTAATTTTTAAGCTGATTTCATGTTGACATCACTTACTTGAACGGTTAACAATATTTTTGTAGCTTAAAAATTAGGCAGTAACCTGATTTTTAAGCCCTCCAGGCTACTCGCTTAAAAAAACGATTACTTATCATCCATCCATCTCATCGGCCATAAGGAGACCATGAACCATGCCTCTTCAATTGGAATTCAACGACGAAATACAGGATGCTTTACGTATCCCTCCAGATGAGCAGGAAGGCCGGCTTCGAAGAGAACTCGCTTTACGGCTTTATGAAAAAGGGTTGCTTTCGCTTGGAAAAGCCCGACAGTTGGCTGGAATGGAAAAATGGAATTTCCTTTTATTATTAGCGCAGGATGGCATAGCCAGACAGTACGATAAAAAGGAACTGGTTCGCGATCTGTCCACATTGAATCACCTCCCATGGACGAAAAAAGCGCTCGAAGTGTAGCTGCGCGATTACAACATCCTGTGCTGGGCACTATAGGTGTTCTAATTTGGGCAAAAAGAAAACACATCATCTCCAGTTTATCAACCGAACTATAGGTGTCCTCATATGACTTGATACCAAATTCGTTGATTAAGTAACTGAAAACAGGAATGCATTGCTTCTAAAATTATATCAGCTCATATGAGGACACCTATAGCTCTCTTGCAAAAAAAAGGCGAATTTCGTGTTGGCAAGGTTGTATATGAATATGCGCTGGAACAAGCTGGAGAGTAAAAAAAGGGTACGGATCGATTTTTTTGCATTGTTCTGCCAAAGTCATAGGTCACGCTTTAATTCGTCGAACATAGGGGGTTGGTTTTAACTTTGGCCACTAATTTTACAATACCAGTTCAAGAAAACGCGACCAAGTGAATTCATAGCATTTATTTGGATGTTGAGTCAAGCTGCGAAGCAAGGTGGCAGAAGTTAGAACCAACCCCCTCATCTTCTTATCATTCACATGGCCTGTCCACCGGTTTCTCGGCAATCCGTCCTCTCGGCCCTGCCCGCCGCTGCTCCGCGCGGACGGCAGGGCCGAGAGGACAAACTCCTCCCTGCTCCGCCCTGATTTACTTGAGCTCAATGACCTCGGGCCATGCGAAAGCCCAGGTTGCGGGAGCGGGCGGCCGGGTCGTTCCAGTAGCGGAAGGCGGAACGAACGAACCCGCCGAAGCTGATCCACGAACCGCCGCGCACAACGCGGA
>JAYEGR010000002.1:0-2025 GCA_034659175.1 Thermodesulfobacteriota bacterium
AAACCCAAATAAATAACATTTTTACAACCAAAACGGAAGGTAATGATTCAAAATGAATTTCAGAAATTGCATTTCTTTCGACAGCCTGTTTTTTCAAACACAATCGGTTGCTGCATTGTTGCCGGAAACTATTCCGTTCCAGTTGTCCCCTTGCACAGCTCGAACATTTTTGCAGTTCTTTCACTATTAGATTGAGGGATAACAGCCAATGTGATATTCTTAGTTCGTAATCGTTCACAGATGCCCCATCCGGAGTCTCGCAGGCTCGTTTACCTGCACGCGCCCAACGGAAGTGCCCTTGGGGTGCGATCAGTCTGGAGAATTTTTAAAGTGTGGCGCTTCATCATTCGATATTCTTTTCAAATAAACTTTGAACCCTAGCACCTTTGAACCCGGAACCCGGCGGTATGCGCCGGCATATATTGGGAATTCGTATGAATCGTAAAAAAGGTAATATTCTCAGGAAAGCAGTTCTTGTTGCGCTTATCTGTATTCCGATTTTGGCACTCACGCTTCTGGAACGTGACTCAGGAGTATCGGCCAAGACTCAGGATACGTACAAACATCTTGAAATTTTTTCCAATGTATTAAGCATTGTCAAAAAAAGTTACGTGGAGGAGATCGATACAGAGGAAATAATAGAAGGCGCGATCAAGGGGTTGCTGACAACCCTTGATCCTCATTCTTCCTTTATGAAGCCCGATGATTTCAAGGAACTTCAGGTCGAGACAAAGGGTAGTTTCAGTGGAATCGGAATTGAAATCGCAATAAGGGACGGAATTCTCACCGTTGTTTCCCCTATTGAGGGAACGCCCGCGTTTAAAAAAGGGCTTAAGGCCGGTGACAAGATCGTGAAGATCGAGGACGAGCCGACAAAAGACTTTACCTTGATGGAGGCTGTGAAGAGGCTCAGAGGAACAAAAGGCACAAAGGTAACCATATCCATTCACCGGAAGGGCTGGAGAGAGCTGAAAAAGGTCACGATTGTGAGGGATGTAATTCCTCTGCACAGTGTAAAATCAAGGTGGCTGGAACCGGGTTACCCCTATGTCCGAATAACCAATTTCCAAAGCAAGACAACGAAAGACCTGAAAAAGGTTTTGAAAGAATTTTCCGACAAAGAGGAGATCAAGGGGCTTCTTTTGGATCTCAGAAGCGATCCCGGCGGACTGCTTGATCAGGCGGTAAAGGTCTCTGATCTGTTTCTCCGTAACGGTGTGATCGTCTCAACAAAGGGTCGGATCAAAGAACAGAACATGACATATAAAGCCCATTCCGGAGGAGTTTATTACGATTTTCCCATGGTCGTACTGGTCAACGAAGGCAGCGCAAGCGCCTCGGAAATTGTGGCCGGCGCCCTTCAGGACCACAAAAGGGCTCTGATCCTCGGCGCCCAGACATTTGGCAAGGGATCGGTGCAGACGATTATTCCCATGAATAATGGAGCAGGTCTCAGACTTACAACCGCCAGGTATTATACTCCGAACGGCACGTCCATACAGGCAAAAGGTATTACCCCGGATATCATTGTTCCGACGCCGGTTTTTACGAGGGAAGACACTGAGCCTGAGGAAAAAAAGATCAGAAAACCTAGATTCCTGCGAGAAAAGGATCTGATTAACCATATGAAGAATGGTGATGATCCTGAGGAAGATGATGAAAAAACTACGGAACAAGAGGAGAGTGATGACGAAGAGACCTTTGTTGACGATAGTGATGATGTAAAGGAAGATGCCGGGGATGAAGATGGTGATGAAGACGAGGACGAGGATGAGGGTGAAGAGAGCAGAAAAAAAGAGGAACTGGAAAAGGATCCCCAGTTGAAAACAGCCCTGATGCTCCTAAAGGGACTTAACGTCTTTCAGGATATGAAGAAACAGTGATTGTAATGATGAATAGGGATGAGAATATAGAAATTCAGTTATGCTGGTTGCCCTGATCGGGTGCAGATAGGAAGGAGAATCCCAGCGCCCCCATGGCCCTAAAAACGTCCACAGGTGCCGTAGCTGTGCGTAATCAGGGCAA
>JAYEGR010000002.1:2125-6260 GCA_034659175.1 Thermodesulfobacteriota bacterium
GGGATGAGAATATAGAAATTCAGTTATGCTGGTTGCCCTGATCGGGTGCAGATAGGAAGGAGAATCCCAGCGCCCCCATGGCCCTAAAAACGTCCACAGGTGCCGTAGCTGTGCGTAATCAGGGCAATCAGCTATAGTCCACCTATGCTGGTTGCCCTGATTACGTGCAGATGCGGTGCCTGTGGACGTTTTTAGCTGCGTCGTCTTTGCCGGAGTGCTAAACTTTGTTGTCTAAAATTGTGTTGGATCAGTTTTTCACGGTCTTCATCCATGAGTACAGTGAATTTTAAAGATGTACGAAATATTGTCCTACCGGCGTCGGTCTTTTTTTTCTTTGACGATACAACTTCGCCAAAACCATAAATGTAGATATAGTCAGGTAACAATACAATATTGTATTCTATAAAGGTGCCTGGCTTTACCTCCTTATCGGGAAAAAAGGCAAGACCGTTACCGCTCAAGTCCACTTCCTGGAATTTCAGCCTGTCAAACGGGGAATCGCCATCCCTTAATTTGTCAAGTACCTGATTGATCTTGTTGTCCATGTGCTGTAACAGGTCCGCCAGTATTTTATCCCTTTGCCGCAACTTGGCCAGAGCGCTTTGTGCGCCGATATACATATGGAAGTCAGCATATTCCTCCTGTTTATACGGCGGCACGCCATTACTGAAGTCATCAAACACGATTTTGTATCTATCAGGCGGCACCGTAGTATAGGAAAACAAAATTCTGTCCTTTACCCGGACAGACTGCCGACGATCTTGCTTTGGTGTTATCTCTCGGGCCATATCCATTAGTGCCCATCCATGATTTTGCCCTCGTTCCCAGGCTCCGCCTGGGAATGCACCCTGCCGGGCTGGTTAGGGTACATCCATGATTTCAAGCTTTTCCGTGACCGGGCCTGGTTTGATCATCTTGATCAGGAATTCCACACGGCGATTTTTTGCTCGTCCTTCCAAGGTATTATTGTTGTCAATGGGTTGACCGTACGCATATCCTGTAGCGCTCAGTCGGCCGGCCGGTATCTTGTGTTTTTTGATCCAATATTCCACGACCTTTACAGATCGTGCGGAGGACAGGCTCCAATTGGAACTGAATGCCACCCCTTTTTTAAGCGGCAAGTTGTCTGTGTGACCGCTTACCTCCACAGTAAACTTTTTGTCTTTCACAATCCGGCCGACTTTATCCAATATTGGTTTGAACTTATCCTGAATCGCAGCCTTGCCCGACTGAAAGGCAATAAAATCCTTTACCCGCAGAATTAATCCTTCAGGAGCGGGTTCAGTCTCGACCATTCCGGACTGGATTTCTTTTTCAAATTCCTGCGTTATTTCCTGCTGGAACTTGGCCTCAAGGGGAATTGTTTTAAAATCCAGCGCTATTACTTGTTCTCCAAGCGGCGAATGGGGGATAAATTCTTTTTTTTGTACTCCGAATGCATCCTTCATGGAGCCGGCAATCTGTTTGAACTTGATGGCGTCCATTACTGAGAAAGATAGCAACAGCACAAAAAAGCAAAGAAGAAGTGACATCAGGTCCGCAAATGTGCACATCCACAACGGGGCGCCTTTTTTACATTTTTTCTGTTTTATTTCCTCTTCCATGAATGACTGCTAACACCTGGCAACATATTATTGATCCGGCGACCTGTCCTTGGGCGGAAGGAAGGTCTCGAGAAATTCTTCCATGACCCTGGGATTAAGTCCTTTCAGGATGCCGAGTACGCCTTCGATAATCAGATTTCTGTTTCTCTCCTCCTCCTGGCTTCGAAGAGACAACTTATCTGCTATGGGCAGCATTATGAGGTTTGCGATTACAGCGCCGTACAGGGTGGTCAAAAGCGCAATCGCCATAGAGGGGCCGATGGTCGCCGGGTCGTCCATAGTGGCAAGCATCTGCACGAGTCCCACCAGGGTACCTATCATACCAAACGCCGGGGCCGCATCGCCCATTCCCGCAAATACGCCCTTGCCGACCTCGTGACGTTCCACGGTCAGACTCACTTCTTTTTTCAACACTTCGTGGATGAATTCAGCCTCGTGCCCGTCCACACAATACATGATGGCTTTTTTTAGAAAAGGATCTGCGATGGGCTGCTGCTCAAGGATGATCAGCCCGTTTTTCCTGGCAATGTTTGCCAGGTTGACGATTTCCTGGATTACCTCCTGGGGCACGCTTAATTTTGAAGAAAAGGCATTGCCTGCCACCTTGATTGAATTAATAACATCCGACATGCTGAACCGGATAAAGGCAGTGGCAATGGTCCCGCCGACCACGATCAGGACGGACGGAACATTGACAAATATAAGGGCAGACCCACCGGTCAGGATGGCTGAGACAAGGAGTATGCTTCCAGCCAACAGGCCGAAAATCGTGGCAATATCCATATTTTGTTATTCTCTCAAAACAGCGGGCATCTGCTTGCTACAAGGTATTGGATAAGAATTACGAATTAAGAATTTTTTTCCCCTGAACAGCATCCTCTTTTCCAAGCAGTTCTTCAATATCGACCTTCATGGTAAAGCTGTGATCCTGGTCGGGAAATCGGCCGGACTTGACCTCCTCCCTGAATGAGATTACCGCCTCTTTTATCTGTGGAGCTAGTTTCACATATGTCTTTACAAAACTTGGCACGAATTTTTCAAACATGCCTAGGACGTCGTGTGTTACCAGAATCTGGCCGTCGCAGCATGGGCCTGCGCCAATGCCGATCGTTGGTATGGAAATTGCGTCTGTAATGACCTCGGCAAGTTTGTCGGGTATGCATTCAAGAACCAGGGAAAAGACTCCGGCATCCTCAAGTGCCCTGGCCTCATTTAAAATTCTGCGTGCCGATTCAGCATCATTTCCCTGAATTTTATAACCGCCGAGTTGTCCCGCTGTCTGGGGGGTGAGGCCGATGTGTCCCATCACGGGTATCCCCGCGCGGACAATGGCCCTGACAATTTCCGAGACCTCTTTCCCGCCTTCAAGTTTTACCGCATCGCAGCCGCCTTCCTTTATAAAACGTCCGGCGTTAAGGATTGCGTCACGTTTGTCGGCCTGGTACGAGAGAAACGGCATGTCTCCTACCAGGAGCGCCCTGTTGCCGCCTCTTTTTGCGGCCTTGGCATGGTGGATCATTTCATCCATTGTGACCAGGACAGTGGATTCATAGCCCAACACAACCATTCCAAGGGAATCTCCGACCAGAATAATATCAATGCCGGCCTGGTCGAGAAACGCCGCAGAGCCGGCATCAAAGGCGGTGAGCGCTGCAATCCTGTCGCCGGCGGCTTTCATGTTGATGATATCAAAAACGGTCAGTTTTTTAGTGGCCATATTTAAGTAACCTTTGAATTTTATAGGTTCCGGGTTTAAAGATTCAAGGTTTATTTGATTGGAATTTTTTCCTTGTATTTGATTTTATAGCAATTAGTTGAAAAATACCAATTTTTTTAATATTAGTGTTCAGGGATAGTTTTTTGCCTGGTTTCAGCGCCCCCATAGGGTCGCTATTTTCTTCGAAAATTAACCCCTGAACCTTAACCTTAGCACCTTACTTTAATTTTCGTATTTTTTATGGCAGAAAATTGATTTTTGCGCAATCTAACCCCTTACGTAAAATATTACGAATTTGTAATAGGGTTTTACGTTGTGGTTTCGATCACTTGCCACTATTTGTGCAATGAATCATGTTACAGGTCGCGCAACGCAACAAGGGTCTTCCATAAGCAACTGCCCAAAAAAAGGACTGAGGCACCCAACGATAAAGTTCACTTGCCCCAAGGGAACGTAGAGTAGGCAAGAGGCACCGTAAACACAGAGTTTACGAGACCCAAGAAACGGCGACCCTTGGGGTCAAGTGAAACGCCGGGTTCGGCACTCTTCGTTTGTGTGCTGAGATATTAGAGATATTATGTATATTTGGGTTTACCCACATATGTCCTGTTTTCGTTATCTCTTTACGTTCTCGGTTCCTTTCTGGTAATCAAGAGTCCAATCAGCAATTTCCAGTCCTTTGATTCGTTGGCACTGGTTCAGTTTAATTGGGGAGTATTCCCGGATTGTTACGGTTTGCCTTCTTCATCTATTTTTGACAAAAATTTTGGCCCTGATTTTATGCATTGTTGGCGCTGAAATCATGCTCCAAAAT
>JAYEGR010000003.1:0-6190 GCA_034659175.1 Thermodesulfobacteriota bacterium
GAAAAAATTATATGAAAAGGGAATCCAGCTTACAAAAAAAGAAATGAAACCTTATAAAAACAGAATTGAATATTCAAACACACTGCCAAAATGGGATGTGCTTATTAAACCCGTATTTGGGTAGATTTTTTCTTGGGAATTCCCTAACTGCTATTTTGTTGGAAGTCCTCTTTTATTTGCTGAATTTCTTTTTTGAGTTGTTCGATTTCATTTGCCAGCGCGGATATACGGTTATCCTTGGACAAATCCATTTCATTGTAATCCGATACCTTTAGCATCATTTCCTTGCGTTTGGACCAGTAGCGTGCTTCTGTAAGTTTTTTAAATGTTTTTGAGGTGTATTGATGCCCTGTAATCCTGACTTCAGCCTTATAAACGGTTCCTTTTTTTCTTTTTCTTTTTTTTGATATAGGCCATGTAATTATTGGACGGAATTTTGGACGGAATTTTTTGCAAAATGATGCTGTTTAAGGATAATTTATGCTAAACAAGGCTAAAGATCAAGGAAAAAGAAAAAGGCCAAAACCCTAGTTGTCATGGGCTTCAGCCTTTGTTTCATTGGTGCCCCCGGCAGGAATCGAACCTGCGGCACCAGGATTAGGAATCCTGTGCTCTATCCCCTGAGCTACGAGGGCAAAATGAATGATTTCAGTATGTTGTGTTTTTATCCTAGCCTGAATTATAAATAATTCAGACGATTGTTCACAAATTGTGCCTGAAGGTATGCTGAATGCCGAATTGCAACCCGTTCATGAATTCCGGATCCGGCCATATTTCGAATAACTGTACAGCAAAAAGTGTAAAACATTTTTACACTAATTCACGCTTCCTTGCAAGCTTTCTTCAGCTCAACAACTCGCCCGAAGGGCGTTAGGTTCGAATTTATGAAAACGCTAAGTGCGACTTCTAAAGGCAGCGCCTCTGGCACGCCTTTTGCTGCAATATTTGTAGTGAAACAGATGAGGTGTTGAAGGATGATCATGGCAATTCGGACATATGATATTCCCGTTTTCTTCGCTATTCTGGCAATAGTGGGGTTGGCTTGGCGCTCTTACGGTGAGAGGCAGAACATCGACGAGATCAGACGCGAGAGACAACGCCAAGTAGTGGCCGGACTGTTCGATATTGCGGCTACCAACTTAAAGCGGGACACTTTCCGCCATTTTGGCTCTATGGCAATTCCAAAATCAAGCAAAAATTGAGGAGTTGCTAACTGATTGAATTTACAGGCTGTCCCGCCTTACGTTGGTAGCAAATTTTTCCTTTAACTGAGATCAGATATCATGAAGATATGGTCAACAATCAAAATTGCGCTAAAGGCCCTTTGTCGTAATCCAATGCGCGCAATGTTGACAACCCTCGGCATTGTCATCGGCATTGGAGCTGTGATCAGCATGATGGAAATAGGCACGGGATCGTCTTCGGCTATCCGTGAGAAAATTGCCGGTATGGAAGCAAATGCCTTGATTGTCATACCTGGCACGGCAGCCAGCAGTGGCGTGACATACGGAGCCGGCAGCGCCATGACTTTAACCCCTGAAGATTGTAAAATTATTCAGAGCGAGTGCCCATCCATTCGCAATGCCGCTCCCATAGTTCGCGCCCGCGCGCAGGTGGTCTATGGAAACCGCAATTGGGTTCCCGATTCCATAGAAGGTACAACAGCAGCCTATCTTGACGTCAAGGATTGAAAAATGGTTGACGGGAAAAATTTTACGGATCATGATGTTGACCACGCCGGGAGAGTTTGTCTGATTGGGCAGACCTTGGTAAACGAACTGTTTGGGGGGAATCGCCTGTCGGCAGACAGGTTCGCCTTAGAAATGTTTCATTGCGTGTCGTTGGTGTCTTGAAGACGAAAGGGGCAAATTTAATGGGGCAGGATCAGGACGATATTCTCCTGGTCCCCTGGACAACCATTAAATACCGTATCGCAGGCTCCAGACTGCAGAGCGCGAACCAAAATTCGAGTGGCAAAGACAGCTATCTCTATCCCGGCGGTCAAAGCCTCTATCCGGAACAATCCTCAATCCAGGCAGAGAACAGCCCCATGCTGGTCCGCTTCGCCAACATCGACGCGATTATGACTGCTGCACGGAGTACGAGCCAGGTCACCGCTGCTACAGAAGAGATTACCGAAATACTACGGGCTCAACACGGTATTAGCCCAGGCGACTCCGACGACTTTGAAATCATCAAAATTACGGTTCTCCGGTATTTCCCGTGGCCGATTTTTGTCAGAAGAATCAGCCTGTTATCCATATTGTTGAGTCGCCCGAATTTAAAAAATTCACACAGTAAATTTCATTAATTAAGCAGGTATTGAGCTTTCAGTACAATACAGCCCCTTTTTATTGTTGACATGGACCAGCATATAAAAAAATATTGAAACATACCTTTTTTTAGACTATCATCTTGACAAAAAAGAGGTGTGTTTAGTCATGTTTTCAAGAAATGCCATAAAATATCTCGACCGCTGGCTTAGTAAAAAGAGGAGAAAGCCGTTAATCCTCCGGGGCGCCAGACAGGTCGGCAAATCTACGTTGGTCAGGATGTTTGCTAAATCAGCCAACCTGACCCTGCGGGAAATAAACCTGGAAAGAAATCTTTTCCTGGATGATATTTTCAAGACACTGGATATGGACATCATCATCCGGGAACTTGAGGCCCTTGTCCGCAACCCCATTAATGTTTCGGGGTCGCTTCTCTTTTTAGATGAAATCCAGGCCACCCCTCACGCCTTACAGGCACTGCGCTATTTTTATGAGGAGTATCCGGATCTTCCGGTCATTGCAGCCGGGTCTCTCCTGGAATTCACCCTGGCAGACCATTCATTTTCAATGCCGGTGGGCCGGGTGGAGTATTACCACCTCTACCCCCTCTCCTTCCGGGAGTTTCTTGTGGTCATCGAACCAACACTCCTACCCTGTCTCGACACCCTTTCAACGTCACCCGATGCCATGCCCCTGGCGGCCCATCGGCACCTTTTGAAAAGATTACGTGACTATTTTTTTGTTGGCGGCCTGCCGGAGGCGGTGCTGTCCTTTCATGAGGAGCAATCCCTCCTGGAGGCCTCTGCTGTCCACAGGTCAATCGTCTCAACCTGCCAGGATGATTTCAGTAAATACGCCAGACAGAACGATCTGCTTCTTATTCAGAAGATATTCAACTACATCCCCAGAGTCCTTGGACAGAAGATAAAATACACCAATATCGCCCGGGACAACCGTTCCGCCCAGGTTAAAAAAGGCATCTCTCTGCTCACCAAGGCCAGGATCTGTCACCAGATCAAGCATAGCCATTGCTCCGGAGTTCCTCTGGCAGCAGAAAGCTCAGACACCGTTTATAAGCTGATATTTATGGATATTGGCCTGGCTAACCATATCTGCGGCTGTGACTGGCGCACTATGGCAGCATTTGATGACCGGCAGCTTGTGAATGAGGGGGGGATTGCTGAGCAGTTTATCGGTCAGCATCTCATCGATATTTCAAAAGGGTTGGAGCAGCCGTCCTTGCATTATTGGCTGCGGGAGAAAAAAAGCGCAAATGCCGAGGTGGACTATGTTATTGCCGCTGGTGGCCGCATCCTGCCGGTGGAGGTCAAGGCCGGCACAAGTGGTTCCCTCAAATCCATGCAACAGTTCGTTTTCAGTAAAAACACAAAGCTGGCCATCCGCTTTGACCTGAATCCAGCAAGCCTGCAACACGTGGAGCATACCATACGAACCGCCACCGGCAACCAGCAGGTTCATTTTTCACTGCTGTCGCTGCCACTGTATGGAGTTCAGGAATTAGAAAGGATTATAGAAAACGATTTATAATTTTCCGATCCAAGAACAAAATTGGTTTTGTTCCAATATTTTTTTTATTTTCTGAAATTAAAGGCAATTTGAGCATCAGCTAATTCAATTTCGTGAATGGGACTTAAATTGAGGTTATAATTACCCCGAAGTTCACGAGGTGCAACACCATCCATCCAAAAATTAAGCGATGAGGCCCTGGCCGTCTCCTGGTGGTGTTTATAGCCTGTTCATTCCGATCCGGATAGTTTTTGAGAAGTTACAACTTTCGACTCACCAGTAAAACAATATGCTCTCAATTAATAAACTTAATATTCAGTACGGAAAGAAGCATCTTTTCAGGGATGTCTCTGTTTGTGTTCATCCCAGGGACAGGATTGGACTTGTCGGTGTGAACGGGGCCGGCAAATCTACGCTTTTAAAAATCATGGCCGGTATCATTGAGACCGATCAGGGAGTTGTCACCAGGGCAAAGTTGACCAAAACGGGTTACCTTCCACAGGAGATCGCCTCGGTTATTTCCGGCCGAACGCTTTACAAAGAGGCTGAGACCGCATTTGTCGAGATCCTTTCCCTTAAAAGCGAGCTTGATGAAACAAATTCGCGATTGCATGACGTTGATCCGGATTCCCCGGAATTTCCAGGGCTGCTTAAGCGGCAGGGGGAACTTCAATATTTAATCGACCAGACGGATATTTTTCGGATCAGGTCCCAGGTTGAAAAGGTTTTAACGGGATTGGGATTTAAGGAGTCTGATTTTGACAGGGAATGCAGAACATTTTCAGGCGGCTGGCTGATGCGGCTGCTCCTTGCAAAACATCTGCTTGCCCGACCCTCTCTGCTTTTACTTGATGAGCCGACCAATCATCTGGATATCGAGTCTCTCACCTGGCTTGAAGAATTTCTGGAATCCTATGACGGCAGCCTGGTAATAATCTCGCACGACCGCGTTTTTCTGGACAATCTTACGACTGCTACCTGGGAACTCAGCCTGGGCAGGCTTATAGTCTACAAGGGCAATTATTCCAAGTATGTTGAGGAAAAAGAGATCCGTCTGCAGGTGCAGCGGGCCGCATATGCAAACCAGCAGGCAATGATCCAGCAGACCACACGTTTTGTGCAACGGTTCCGCGCAAAGTCGACCAAGGCCAAACAGGTCCAGAGCCGTGTGAAACAGCTTGAAAAGATGGATTTAATTGAACTTGAGGATACTGAGAAAAAAATATCATTCCGATTCCCTCCCTCGGCCCCGTGCGGCCGCCTTGCCGTTGAGATCACCAGCCTTTCCAAGAAGTATGGGGCTCTTAAGGTGTTTAAGGAGATCACATTTGAATTGAACCGGGGAGACAAGATGGCCGTGGTGGGCGTAAACGGGGCCGGCAAATCAACACTTGTAAGGCTTCTTGCCGGAATTATAACACCTACGGGCGGCAAGATTCGACTTGGGCATAATGTCAAGCTCTCCTATTTCGGCCAGCATCAGGCACAGGATCTGGACCCAAGGTTCACCGTGCTTGAAACCATGAACATGGCGGACGCGGATAAGACCGTTACCCAGGTGCGTTCATTGCTTGGAGCGTTTCTGTTTCAGGGTGATGACGTGGACAAAAAGGTGATGGTTCTGTCCGGAGGTGAAAAGAGCAGGCTGGCCCTTGCCAAGATGATAGCATCCCCTGCCAACCTGCTGGTCATGGATGAGCCTACAAACCATCTTGATATGATCTCTCAGGAGATCCTGCAGCATGCCATGGCTCAATATGACGGCTCTATTATTGTGGTTTCCCATAACCGTTATTTTTTAGACGGTTTTGTAAACAAGGTACTGGAGATAAAGGACGGCAAGGCAACGATCTTTGAAGGAAATTTGAGTTATTACCTGTACAGAAAAGGCAAGACGGCTTCCTTAAAGGATAGGGGGGAGAATAGTCAAAAGGAAATCACGAAAGAGAAAAAGAATTCATCCAGGTCAAAGGGCAAGGAGGCCAGACAGGCCCTGGCAAAGATCAGGCAGGAGAAAAACCGCCGTCTGAAACCATTTCAGGATATGGTTCGCAAGGCTGAAAATGAGATCGAAAGCCTGGAGAAAAAAAAGGCAAAACTTGAACAGGTAATGGCAGATCCTGATCTCTACAGTGATGAAAAGGCCTTTGCCGAACAGAGCCGGAAATATGTTGCAATTCAAAGGCGCCTGGAAAGGAACTACCGGAAATGGGAAGAGGGACAGGCCAGGGTTGAGGAGGTCGAGGCCGAGTTCAATAACCCGGATAAACTGGAAATTTTTAAAGGTCCTGGATAAGGGTCTGGAAAGAAATAACTTGGGTAATTCCGATCCGAAATGTGTTGCAGATTTAGTCGGTTTGATATTCACGAAACCGCAAGCGTAGCAGGGC
>JAYEGR010000004.1:0-20975 GCA_034659175.1 Thermodesulfobacteriota bacterium
ACCCAAATTTTTAAAAATTGCTTTGTCCAGTAAATCCGTGTCACCTCGCTTTCAGCTTATGTCAGCGGGGTGCGCCAAAAAATTTCTTGTTTTTTTTGACAGGGTTTCAGGAGTAAGGTACTAAAGCCTCTGAAGGCTTATCTCCTATAATCCCGGGCTTTACAAATCAGCAAGCAGTCTGGTTCGTTCTGTCTGCAACCTATGCTATATCCCCCCCGCCGGTACCACTTTACCATTACTGCGCCGGAACATTTGATGGCTACGGCATCCCAACAGGTCTGAAGGTTACAAACTTTGACTACATGCTGGATTTTGCCTCTACATTACCAAGTTTTCAGAGCCTTGGAGAGATAATTGATGGCGAGGCGATTATGTGCGATGAGTCTACACCCTATGATGACTATTTAGATAACATTGAAACTCCGGTATTCTATGTGGGTGCAGCAGGCGGATACGGGGCATACGGAGAATATGTCTTAGAGCTTTTGGGAAGCACTGATAAACAGTCGCTGATAGTACAGCTATATCCACCGGAAGGTGTGGCTTTAGATTATGGACATATTGACCTGTTGTTTGCCGATGATGCAAAGCATAAGGTATGGAAGCCAATATTTAAGTGGATTAAAAGCCATTAACAGCTCGGCGCTATTGCTCGGATACTACCTCGAACCGACGGGGCTGCATCAGGAAAGCGTGGACAAAAATTGCCGCTTATGAACCTTTTTGATGATGGCCGGCCCGGTTATGAAGCGCCATGTGTCACGGTCAATTGAGCCATTATGGGCGAGAAACATGACTCCCTGCAACAGTATAAAAGCACACAATTTCCGCATAATCTTTCTCCAATTTTCATCGCTAACCGTCTCTAAATTACAATTTCTACCCGGATTTTTGACTTGACAATATTAAACATAATCGATTAAGGATAATATTGACCGATAGAAGGAATCTGAGATAATTTTTTTCACTCCGAGCTGACCGTAAAAAAACAATTTTTTATCACCTATTACCATTTATAACCGTTCACAGTTGAAAAAGGTTCAAGGCTCCAGATAAAAACAAACTGAACCTCTGAGCCGGAACCCATTAAATTTGCGAATAAATACGAATAAGGCTCAGGAACTTATGGATATTGTCGGCATATTCAAGGAATGCGGGAGAGCCGTTTTCAACCAATGATAATGATTTAGAAAGGAGGACAAATTATGCATTCTATGCAACTGAAAAAGAGCGCTTTGCTCACCATGTTGTGTACATTTTTTTTCTCACTGTGTGGAGGACTTCTGATTATCAGCCCGGCACTGGCAGGTGATAAGAGCGTCTGCCCTTTAGGCTGTGATTACAATTCCATCTGGGATGCCGTCATTCAGGTTAATAGTGAAGGCGGTGGTACGGTAACTGTAGGCACCCCGGGACGGTCAACTGCTGAAACCTACTACGAGACTATTCCCCTCTTTGAGGGGGTGAATGTGGTGAGTGAAGGAGATGACACTGAGGAGAGCTATACCGACGGCACCTATTCAACCACGGCATTAAAAAGGGCTAAATTGACCATTATTAACGGAGGTGGTGGAGCTGCCAGCGTAGTGAGGTGTCCTAAAGGTACTCCTGATACCAGTTTGGATGGGTTTACTATTGATAATATTAATGGTGCTGACACGTTTCTAATCACGATTGGTGATGGGTCACCGACCATTATAAATAACATCATCCGAAATAATCAGGGTAGCGGCCATAGCGGGGGGATTGGTCTCCAGGGTTTCGGTGCAGGAGTTCCCAGCCCTCGTATTGAAAATAATCTCATTCATAATGTTTATGGACCGGGCATAGGAAATGGCCCAAACAGCCAGGCATTTATCAAATCCAACACAATTTGGGACTGTTATGGCGATGAGGGTACAGGTATCGGACTGTTGGGAAAAACCTTTCCCACTATTGAAAATAATACCATCTTTGAAAATGCTCAGGCAGGGATAGGAAGTTGTTACCGCCATCCCAACGGCTCAATAGGGATCGAAGCAATGGGCGGCACCCTGACCATTCCGACTATTAAAGGAAATACCATTTACAACAACAAAGCCGGTATAGTCCTGGCGCGTGCTGAAGGCGATAGCGGAACGATTAATGTGATTATCGGTGACAGTAGTGCGGGTAATGAAATACATGGCACATCAGATGTAGCTTATTGGGCATCGATAAGGCTGGAGGGTCTAACCGAGGCCACCATCGAAAACAATTACATTCATGATCATTTTTTGGCAGGGATAAGTCTGGGCGATATGGCCATGACCACCATCCGTGATAATGAAATATCCTACAACCAGGCAGGCATAGAATTTGATTCCGATTGCCTAAATGCGACTGTTGAAAATAACGAAATTCATCACAACAACAAAGCAGGCATAAATAATGGTGTGGAAACTGTCGGACACCCTGTTGGTGGTGTAGACTCTCTCATTGTACAAAATAATAATCAAATCTATTTAAACGGCGAGGCCGGTATAGCTATAAAGTATGTAACATCTACCAACACTATTGGTCATAATATCATTCGGGAGAACGGTAAGGCCGGCATCCAAGTCTTCAAGGCTGCTTCAATAACCGTCCAAGACAACCAGATTTACAAAAACGGTCGTGCCGGCATAAGAAATATGTGGGAAAACAGTCTTACTGTTACGGGAAATGATATATATGAAAATCAGCGTGGCGGTATAGAGATCAGAAATGGCACAGGGACGATTGCACAAAATACTATCAACCAGAATCAGCATGGAGGGATCGGAATTAAAAAAGCATGCGATTTTGAAATAAGCGAGAATCAAATAAATGACAATCTCCGTGGCGGCATACATACTGGAGAAAATATGGCAGATGGCGGCGGCTTCATGGATGCACCCGGCAGCGCTATTCTCACCATCACAAAAAACAAGGTCTATGGCAATGGTCTGAGTAGTTATGGCGGCGGTATCGACGTGAGACACGCCTCTGGCATCATTAATAATAATCTGGTCTATGAAAACCACAAAGGCGGCATCAGGTTTGGGGATGATATCGATGAGATAGTCAATAATACCGTGGTTGGAAACGGCGAAAGCGGTAGTGGAGCCGGCATTGCATATGACGACCTTACAGGAGACGTGAATGCATCCCCCACCGGTTGTGCTCCAACTGGTATAGAGATCAAAAATAATATCGCCACCGACAATGAGATGGCCGGTATTTTTGTCAAAATCTGTTCTGACAATCCTTGCCCTTCTTCTTTGGAACGGGACTTTAATCTGTTAAGTCGCAATTTTGGATGGGATGATAATCCCACATGTACTGGTACTTTTCCGCAAAGCAATCAATGTAAATTTCAACAGTTAGCAGGTTGTAGCGCGTATTTAAATGAGATAATTGCAGATCCCTTGTTCGTAGATTCTGACAATGACGATTACCATCTGCAAAGCATCTCTGGTGGTTATTCTGCCAATTCGCCGGCAAAAGGTGCTGGAGACGATGAATATGACATGGGCGCCTATGGCGGATCTGATCCCATTATTACCCCGTAATCTGATAAAGGAGGGATTACAGTCATGAAAAGAAAAATATTCATTTCATTAATAATATCATTCATAATTGTCCTGGCTTATAATGTTCAGGCCCGGGCCGAAATCGACATAACCCGGATTACCACAAATTCCTATGAGGATAGCTTCCCTTGCGTCAAGGATAACTCTCTGGTCTGGCAGGGGCATGTGAACGGCCACTGGCAGATCTTCTTATACAACATAGAAGATGGAAGGACTACCCGGATTACAAACAATAATTACGATAGCATTGCACCACGGACTGACGGTGAATATGTGGTATGGTTTGGGGCCTGCAATCAAGGTGGTGAGGTGTTCCAATATAATATAGCGACCGGGCAAACCACTAAAATCACCAACGATACTAACGTGGATTCTCCTCCCCGGATTGCCTCTGGCCGGGTTGTATGGGCATCACATGTGGTTGGTGACTCTGTTGTTGAACCAGGGGAGATCAATCTTTTTGAAATTGGGGGAAGTAGCGTACAACTCACTACCAACAGCCTGGATGATTGTTCTACTCAAATCAACAGCCAATTTGTTGTTTGGCTCCAGATCGATGAGAATGATAACAGCACCTTATTTTGGTACCCTCTGCCTGATGGATCTGCCGAACCGGCCCCTGAAGATTTCATCTGGAAAGACAGCCCGCAGACGGATGGAGATCTGACCGTCTCAATGAGGAATGATGGGTCGGACTGGGAGATCATTGTCAGCAAAGATGGTGAAAACGGCTTTGACCAGGTTACGGATAATACCATTAATGACAGAGACCCCTGTATCAGTGGCAACAATATCGCCTGGATGGGTGGTGAAGGCAAGGATTCAGAGATATACCTTGCTACGTATGCTGCTGCCGTATGTTATGGGGACTTTGACAAGGACGGCGATGTGGATGGTTCCGACCTGGCGGGATTTGTACACGGCAATCTATCTAAATTTGCCGAAAATTTTGGCAAGACGGATTGCATACAACCTCCACTGTAATATAGAGGTCAGGCCAGAAAAAAAAGGGCTCACAAAAACACAAACAAGATAAGAGGCAGGGTCTGTCTTCATTTGGCCCTGCCTTTTTTTTTGGGTAAAGGGGTATAATAAGTACCTTACTAATCGTCCAACGGGCCGTATGGTTTTGCCTCGGGATATATGGGGGCTTCCGAGCAGAGATTCAAAGCGGCCTGCCTTGTTGTGGTGCCGTCTTTTTCGCTGCGCTCCAGGATTTTTTTGACTATCATGCGCATCCTTTTTTCCACATGATTCAATATATCCCGGGCCGAAGGATGGGATCGCGGGCCGAACAGCCCGTCCATGGATAAGGAACCGCCGCATCCGGACACAAAATCCGGGATTGTAATAATGCCTCGATCCGTCAGAAGCCTTTCCGCCTCTCCGGTAACAGCGAGGTTGGCGCCGGGGACAACCGCCTTTGCCACAGGTATGGTTTTCGCGTTGCCTGCGACGACTGCATTCTCAATGGCTGCCGGGATAAAGAGATCACACTCTACGTCGTATATGCGATTTCGATCCGTGTATTGGGCATTTTCCGCGCCTTTCGGCATAAGACCGTTGACACTTTTTGCCATGAGCGCCTTGATGTCAATGGATTGTTTGTTAGTGCTGATGAGGCATTTTTCCTCGTCAGCTATGCCGACAATTTTGGCCCCTGATTCGTAAAGGCTGTAGGCGGCCGCGCTGCCCAACCCTCCAAAACCCTGAATAGCCACTCTTGCTTCTTGAACCGGGATTTTGAAAAATTCAAGAACGGCCAGGCATGCTGCTGCAAGCCCGAAACCTGATCGCAGACTGCCGACCGTGATATGATCGACGGATTGTTCCAACATTTGATAACGCTGTAGAAAGTGAGCCTGATCAAAGCCCTGGGCTCCGGCTATGGCGATCTTGACCGAAGGGATACCTGATCTGCCGGCAATCTCATCGAGTTCTTTCAGTTTTACATTCAGGTCGGGTCCCACGGAATAGCAGTGCAGGACATAGGGACGGATGGCACGAAAAAAGCGGTGCAGCGCCTCTTTTTTTCCGGGTGAGTGAGGATCGTAATCAATGCCGCTCTTGGCCCCGTCGGCCCTGATACCTGTTATTCTCATCTTGAGCGTCATGTTCCGGGCCAAATCAACGACGCAGTCGCGGGTAAGTCCCTTTTGCACTCTCATGCCGCCTGCGCAAAGCCTGTGAGAAATGACATCGATTGCCAGCCATCCCCTGAACCCCTCCACGGGATCCGTATACTCCACAACTAATTCCGGTTCTCCATTTAAATGTGTCATAATGTCAATTGGTTGCGGGTGGATGGTTGTCCCGGTTACCAATAAGCGCCTCTTTTTCCGTTAATCCTTCATAAAATGCTCTGATTATGGGACGGGTCATATCGACCATGGATACAATAAACGAAAAGAGATTACTGTTCTGCGCCAAAACGGCATCAAGACGTGTGGGAGTATCTCTTATCGGGTCATGATCCCAGGCGACAATATGCGTGTGATATGTGCCGATTACAATGAGATTGTTTCCGTCACATCTGTCGCAGCACTCCTTGAGTTCCACTGGATCCGCGATCCATCCCCTCTGACTCAAAGGGGTCTTTGAAGGCGTTGCATACTGCTCCATAACGGAGTCCATGTATGTTTTATAAGGCTCCTGGTCCCTGACATTTTTCTTAAGCGGCATTATACGTTTCACATTCAGCGTATGTTCACTCTGCACGCCCGCCACCAATCCACAGGCCCTCCTGGCCCTGGATTCACCAGGCAGATAATTCCCTGCAAGCCTTCTTTTACAGTGCTCAAGAATCTCCTGCCAATAAAAATCAGGCAATATTATCCGATTGACCTGCTCAAACATATTCTGGCTTACCCCCCGGCTATGGGGATTATTAGGGTAATCTCGTCTTTGTTGTTTACAGTCAATGTATCCCATTTTTCGATCGCGGTTCTGATCAGTCTGCTGTTGACGAAAATGGACAACAGGGCGAAATCACGATTGATGATCTCTAATCCGGGATACTGTTGCAATAGACGTTCCATAATTCCTTTAAGGTTTTCTCCGTCTACGATGACCTCCCGCTGGTTGTCGGCATGTTTACGAAGCGGAGAAGGTATAATTATTTTCGGCATTACCTATCCTTGTTTGAGCACTTCTTTCAGAGCGGCCGGGATGCATACTATTATCTCTTTGACCTGGGTGGCCGGCGTTGGCCGGGCGAGTTCTCCCGCCTTCCTGTTCACCCTGCCGGCGATCCGGCAGGCATCGACAGGGGATTTCCCGGCATAGATCAATCCACTGATTACACCGGTAACTATATCCCCGGTTCCACCAACCGGCTCCATGGTCTCTATGTTTGGTTGATCAATCGTCTCGATGATCTCTCCATCCTGACAGATATAGTCGACCTTCCCTTTTACGAACATGGTGCGGGCAATATTTTTTGACTTAAAGGCCCTGCTGATCAATTCCGGTACATTATCTTCCATGTGGCTTATGAACCCGCGCGTGTACGTGGGATGGACGGCCTCTTCATCAGCCAGAAAGGCCAACTCTCCGAGATCAGGGGTAAACACGTCGTAGCGGCTGCCGTCGCCGCCGGCCTTGGCTACATACATGCCGCCGGCATCAGCGATCAGTACCGGCCTCTTTTTCATCGAATCTATCTTTTCCAAGACCTTCTTGTTTTTCTTGATGTCGGGCATGATATAGTGCGTGGTCAGTACGCGAACGTCCATCCCGTGCAGATTTTCAGCGAGATAGTCATAGATTTCCGCGCTCCCGTTGCCCGCGCCTGTATCCCCGGCAATCATTCCGACCGGATTTTCCAACCCGTATTCCCGACACACGGTGCAGGCGGCGGAAATCATGGATGCGGTGCCCCGATTTATATCAAGGCATTGACTGTCTACGATAACACCTTGCTCGGTAAGCTCGATTTTGCCAATCGCAAGAGACAGACCGCTAACCGGAATAGTTCCCGTTAAAAGAAGCATCCTTGATCTCCAATACCCCTATCAATTTCTTGTGTGCCGTGTTTAAGGCATAGGCACAAAGTGTATGGCCTATAACGGACGGCTTGGGCGCTTTTGAAACGGATTTTCCCACCATCTCGTAGGCGAGGTATGGCACATCCGGGCAGCCGCCGCCGGATATGTTCACAATTTGCAGGTTTTTCTTGTCCACGGTAATCTTCATGTTGGCTGCTCTGACCATGATGTATTGGCCAAAGTCTTTTATCCTGCAAAGCTTCTGGGGTCTCAATCCGTTTGAAGACTCAGGGAATGCATCTATGGGCGCCGACCCCAGCTTTTCCAATAACCTGATGATGCCCGGTTCTTCAACAAGGGAAAACTCCACGCAAAGGTCGCAGCCTGTTCTATACTGCGCAGGAGGACTGACGACCCTGATATCGTAGCCTTCCTCTTTGAGTATCTGTTCCGCACACATGACGGTATTTGTATCGGAAAATATCAAAAGCCCTTTTGTCACGGTCTTATCTTCAGGAAAGATATCCTTTTTTTTCCTAAACCATTTCATCTCACAACCCCCTTTGTTTTATGGGATCTAATTTTCCGCACGGATTTCACTTCGTAGGGGCGAATTTTGTGATCGCCCTGATCAGGGCGAATACAAAATTCGCCCCCTACATTGTGCTTATAGTCTGTAACCTACTAATAAAATTGGGCAAAAAATGGAAATTCCTATACAATCAAGTCATCTCTTACGAAAGGCAATGGCAATCAACAGTGAAAAAATCAGGCCTGTCAATACTGCAATTTTCCCTTCAAACGTAGGGCCGGCGGAGGTGCTTCTGAGCGCCCATGTATAGGTGAATGCCCCGCCCGCAAACATGCCGAGGGTAGTTATCCCGGCATCTATATCGCCTTCCCCTGCCTTTATCAATTGCCTGAAAGGGCATCCATCAATCAATATGGAGGCAAGCCCTACCAGCGTCATGGCCAAAAATGTCCAACCATGATTCAGGTGGGACGCCGGCTGGGCGTTCATCCCCCATGTGAACTGACCCAAAAGGGGACTTGCCGCCAGAGGAACCAGAAAGGCGGTGAGAACTCCATTCAGCAATGTCTTGTCTGATGCAAGAAAGAAATTGCGTATCCCCCCGGTGATGCACAGTCCCGACCTTTGGGCGGATGCCCCGATAGCGAGCCCGATCAGCAACGATACGAGTATAGGGGCATGCCAGGCCGCCGGCCCTTTTTGTCCCGCCTTGATAAATCCCGGATCAAGCAGCAGAAAAAGGAGAAGGATAAGGGCCAGCAGGGGCATCACAAAACCATTTATCCGGGGAAGCTCTTTGGGTTGGTCTAAGACAAATCCTCCCTTGATATACTTGACACCTAACCAGACACCGAACATGAGTCCCAGAACGGCTGCAATTGCAGTCAAATCACCGGCCGCAAGGCGCAGAATCATCTTGATGGGACATCCGATGAATACAGCGCAGCCCACTATGATAAAAAAACCCGCAAAAAAGCGAAGAATAGGCGAGGATCCTCCTCTTACTCGAAACCTGCCGGTTTGCAAAGCAATAAGAAAAGATCCCAGCATAAATCCCGGGAGTTCCGGGCGTATGTAGCTCATGCGCAGATCATTATGTAGCTGCAACGCGCCGGCTATGTTTTCCACAAAACAGGAAACACAGATTCCCGAGTTTGCCGGATTGCCGAAATAGGTCAGCAGAACACCGCCAAGCCCCAACAGGGCGCCTGTTAAAATGGAAGCGTCCATTATCTTCCGGAGAGCTTTCAATTACTCACATCCTCCGGCCAGTCTGCTTTGAAGATAGTAGATATCTTTCAGTACCTTTCTTACATCTTTGTCTTTGGGTTTCAGACTCTTTTCACGCCCGAATTTTTCTCTTCCTTCCGTGACGAGTTTCTTGATCTTGGTTCCGATAAACAGGGGCGTTCTTTCATCTACATAGTCCGGTTCCATCTCAACCGCCCGGCGATAACTCCGGATGCTGTTTCCTAAATTTCCCTGCTCAAGAAATAACTCTGCCATGTATACGTATGACAAAGGATTCTCAGGATATGTTTCCATGATATCATTCAATCCTGTCATGGCTTCCGCATAGAGCCCCTGGTCCTTGCGGGAAACGACCTCCTTGTATATCTTTTTGTCCTGGTCCATTCGCAGGGAATAGGCCGACTTTTCCTCCCCGGCCTCCACACCGGCATTGCCCTGCTGCTTTTTCAATATTGCCTGGTTTGTCAGCATCCCAATGGTTATGAGGGTGATGCCGGCTATGGCACCTATGCTCAGTTTGTCCACCCAGTCCATAATGGTCTTATAACAGGTTACTGGGGCAGTCCGGCCCCTTTAATTGGAGATCCGGAAAAATCGGAAAAATCCAATTTGCCGAGAGAATCATCCTCGTCTTTGTCCCAGATCAGGTTCTTGATCTGTTTCTCGTCCGTGGTTCCCCACCAGTTATTACGGGCATCCACATCCCATATCTGACCTTCCAGAAGAGAGAGATTGTACTCCTTGTTGTCGGAGATATTGTTTTCTCTAAGGCGAAATCCTTTCACGGCAAAGAGTATAACCCCCTTGCCGTTACGGACGGTATTGTTATACCTCACATTTGCCGCACCCGCCTTTTTTCCATAGATGCCAAAAAATTTATTGTTGCGGATCTCGTTATGACTGATGGTAGGACTCGTCCCCTTGCCGAACAGAATCCCTCCCCCATTTCCTGTTATCCGGTTATAGAGTATGGATACAACGGATTTTGTCTCAAATTCTTTCACGTTTTTTTGTCCCATAGCCACGCCGTTATCATGAAAATAACAGTTAGTCACCGTAACCTGGCCTCCATGGCAGTGGAGGCCCATATTGGCATGGCTGACCTCACAAAACTCCAGGACATTGCCCGTGGTGTTCAAGAGATTGATTGCTCCCCAGTCCGCCGGACGGGGAGAATCCTCGGCCGATGTAAAAGAAATCATCCTCTCCCTCGTCCCCTGGGCAAGTATTCGTCCCCTGACAATCAACTCGGCCCGTGGAAAATGATGTTCCTTGTTCTGATTGTTGTCGGCAGGTCCATTTGCGTCAATCTTGACAAACCTGACAACGGTTCCCGGCATCACAATCAGTGTAGCGCCTAGAGCTATCTCCACATCACCTTTTATGATCACCTCTTTTTCCCATACAGTATCTGATTTGATAATGCCTTTTTCTACGATCAGCGCTTCTCCCGAGGCCGGAACTGCAAGGGAGAAAGAAACGGCTGTTCCCATGAATGCAAGCATGATGCATGTTGTAAGGATTCGACGAACCACAGACTTTGTCAATTGCAAAACCACCGTTAATATTTCCTGTAGGGGGCCATATTACATTGTTTGAGGCGTTCCCTGATAGGGTCGTATTCGTTGTCCACGGCATCTGCAAACCCCTCTATCCATGCGCTTTCCAAGACCCTTAACACCTCTCCGTTTACCAGCACTGTTTCGTCCTTCCTGAGATCAAGAAGTATTTTCTTTACGTCTCGGGCCAGGCCGGGGTCCACATGCGGCAAGACTCCCACAGTGCAGTAGGGCATGGGTATGCCTTCAGCGATAATGTTAAAATCGTCTAACCTGATCTTGCCCTCTTCGGCCATCAGATCCAGGTCCAGACGAGGGGCGGCGCCGATATCATAGGCCCCGAAGAGTACTCCGTATATGACCTTCTCGTGCTTGAAGGAACCCCAGGGTATGACGTAATAGGCAAGGTCTTCCTCCGGATCAAATCCGTTTGTCAGCATGAGAGAATACTGTGCCATGTATCCGAAGGGAGCCAGGGCGGGGCCGAATATCATAGTCTTTCCCCGCATGTCGTCATAACTGTTGATGCCGCTTTCTTTGAGCGCTATGATGGTCCCTGTGTCGCAATACCCGTATTTCCCCCTGATCTCGACCGCCATGAGTTCAAGCCCATACTCTTTTTTGAAAATAATGGGGAGTATGGAGTTGGTGTGGGTAAAGTCCACCTTTTTGTCCCGAACCAGGTCTTCAAAATCAAATGTATTAACATAGACCGATTCAAATTTTTGTCCGGTTTTCTCGATAAGGTAGGAGGTCAGAGGCTCAAACCTTGCGGTAGTCTCGGGCAGACTGTTGCAGATCATGTAACCGATTTTTATTGGTTTGGCTTCCCCGCCCGTCATACTCTCTTCCTTGCTTTGGCAGCACGTAAGCAAGAATAGTGATATAAACAAAAAGAAAAAAAGATATCCGTTTTTCATATATCCCCTGCCTTTTGGTTACTTATACCCCTCTGGGGGGTACTGAAAATAGTCCAGGACTGTTAAAAAATTCCAGTTTATCTGGGTTAGGAACCACTCACCAGTTTCAGTTCTTCATCTATTTTTTCAAGTTGAACAGGATCTGTGACAAGTGATCGGGCCTTGTTTAATTCCATCTTCGCCTTTTCCGGCAGCAGCATCTTTTCGTAAAGAACAGAGAGGTGGACGTGGACCATCACGTCCTGTTCGTTGATTTTCACTGCCTTATCAAGGCACTCCATGGCCTTTTGATATTTCTTTATCTTGATGAGAACTATCCCTAATCCATCAAGGGCGTCAAAATTCGAGGGATCCCGTTCAAGTATGTATCTGAATTCTCTTTCGGCTTTATTTAATTCGTTGGTACGGTAAAGGGCCACCGCAAGGCTGTTCCGAGGCGCCGAATCGTCCGGGTTCATATACAGCAACAGTCGATATTGCATAATGGCCACTGAATCGGGGAGGTCTTCCATGTCCATGTGGGCACAGGCATCACCTGCACAAATCAAAACCAGAATAAGCGTTAGAGATAACCTGGTCATCTGTTGTTGTCTTCTCCCTTAAATCAAATCAGATGTCGTATAGAACTAAATATAGTGCCCACCCCTATTAAGGTAATAACCGCTGCGCTTACGATAGATATCTTTCTGGCGAACTTCTTTGCATCCAGGAAACGACTCGCCAATTTGCCGGCGCTTAGTACCACAAGTCCTATTGCTATCAACGCTGAGGCCAGTCCGAGACTGAACAGCAGTATATAGGTCAGCCCCTCTGCCAGCCGCCCGCCGCCTATCGAGGCCAGCAGGATTGCCAAAGCGGCCGGACACGGGACTATTCCCCCGGATATGCCCAGAAGGCAAAGCTGCCAGTAGCTTACCCTTTCTCCGCCTTGCGTATGAACATGTTCCGACTCAAGTCCGTGTTGATGATCATGGTCATGATGATCATGGTTATGATGTGAATCAGGGCTGTCCGGAGCCTTTAACTCATCGTGATCATGATCCTTGTCGTGGCTGTGGTGATGGGGATGAATGTGCGCGTGGGATGCGTCGTGGTTGTGAGAATGATCATGTCCATGGTCGTGAGAATGAAAATGAAAGGGCTCCCGGCCCCGTATTCTCTGCGCCAGCATCCATATACCTATAATGAAAATTATAAGACCAGCCACTGTTCCCAGATATCCATGCAGGGATTCTTCGGTCAGTGTTATTCTGTTTGAAGTCAACTTGAGAGCGATCGCCAGGAGGATAATACTGAAGGTATGCGTGAATGTAACGACAAGGCCAAGAAGGGCTGCGTCGATTTTTTTCCCCCTGGAGCCTACCAGATAGGCAGCTACCACCGTCTTTCCGTGACCCGGCTCCAGTGCGTGCATCGCGCCCAGAAAAATAGATGTTAAGTAATAGATGGCATTCATTATAAATGATATTCCTTTCGGCAAACCCATCGAGGTCTGTATTCAGGAACTATATCAAACCCTGGGTCTTCAGAAACTCCTTCACGACCTCTTTGACGTCCTGATTTTCTCTCTTTTTCATTAATTCGCCTATGGTCTTGTCGTCTATCCTGCCTCCAAGCTTGTTTATCACCCTGTCCAAGACAGGAAATTTTTTCAAGACCTCCTTGGTGGTTACCGGCGCAGCAAGGGTGCGACCCTCTTTTTTGAAATCCGTATCCATAGTCAATGGTCCCCTGAAGCCTAAAGGCCTCAACCAAACCATGCCGAATCTTTCGATATAAGACCGGCTTACGATAGCATAGGCTTCAAGAGGATCATCTACATTATTTGGTACTTCCATGCCGGCCTGCGCAACGCCCACATAAGAGATGTAGATATCGGCCTTCCCCTCCAATACCGTTTCATGACAGGCATTTGTATCATGTTGTACGATGTTTACCGCAGTTCCGGTCCGTTCATTAATCAGAACAGAGAGCATTTCTCCCATTATGACCTGATCAGCGGAACCGTTCACCGCAATAACGAGAAGACGCCCCACACAACAGTTCAAAGGATGGACCGACAAAAGGCAAAAGACAAAAGACAAAGCAATTAGCAGAGATTTTTTTTTCATGGTTCTACCTGGTATAGGTTACGGGTTCGGGGTTCAAAGGTTCAAAGGTTTATTTGAGTGGAACCTTGAACCGCAATCAACGGATCTTATGGAGATCTAAATACTCAAGCAAACACAAAAACAATTGTCATAGAGTACCAGGACATTGGTTGTTTTGATCCGATATGGTGTTCCAAAGAGAGAACATGTGAAGAGATTTCTGCGATCCGGCAGAACCGGATTCCGACCGATCTACTTACGGCCAGACATGAAAAGAGGCGATGAATTGCAGTAGTGCAGGCATCCTGATTACATTTTCTGAAAATACCGGGTTTATTCCTGCGTTTTTTCAGGAGGCAAGTTTCTTGCGTCTTGCAAAAGAGATTCGTCCGGTTTGGCTATTACGTCTTTTTTGCGAGGTTCCTTTACAAATTTGTTTTTGCCGGTAAAAAATGTATCAGGCACAGTCCTGTTCACAGATATAATATCATACGGCATGACATAGATGTCATTTTCCATTTGCTCACCGGATATGACGGGCCGCAGATCAACAACCATGGCTATTTGCCTCTTTGCACGTCCTTTTCGCAAGAGAATCACATTCGCGGGATCGCCTGTATCTTGAAACCCTTGTGCCGTCAAGATAGCATCCAGAACAGACATCTTCTCCTTAAAGAGATAGAAACCGGGTTTTTTTACCTCGCCTCCCACATACACTCTCAGTCCAGGGCGTTCTCTCACAACGACATTCAAACTGACGTCTTTCAAATGGTTGAGATATTCTTTTGCAAGGACCTCGTCCAATTGAGAGGTCGTCAATCCCGCTACCAATATCTCATCAATGATTTTAAGAGATATCTTGCCATCCGGTCTAACCGTCGACTTTTTGCTTAGATCCGGATGGGAAGAGAACTTGATCTCGATTTCATCTCCTGGCCGAATGCGTAAATCTTCCACAGGGCCTCCCGACAACGAATCTTCTATGACCTGCGGACCTGAAAATTCTGTTGTCGAGCAGGCGGCAAACGCAATGGTCAGAAAAAACAGCCAGGATATTTTAAAGAGATGCCAACTCATTATGCGCGGAAACATAACACGCCGGGAGACTCTTGTCAACAGGGCAAACGCATGGAATTCAGGCTTTGGAAATCGTGTGTTTTTCCGTAATTACAATTCGTTATTCTACACGTTGAATATCTAACCAGCTGCGCTGAAGGCTTTTAGACTTAAGGTAGAAGGTTGAAGGGAAAAATTCATCACCCCTTCAACCTTCTACCTTAAGTCTAAGGCGGGTGATACCCGCAACCCAGATTTTTAAAAATTGCTTTGTCCAATAAATTCGTGTCACCTCGCTTTCATCTTATGTCAGCGGGGTGCGCCAAAAATTTTCTTGTTTTTTTGACAGGGTTTCAGTGCTTACAAATTAAGTTATTGAATTTTAAAAGAATGTCCCCTTCCCACTTCCATCTATCTCACTTTTTACTTGATACAATCTTGACATAAAAATTGTATCAGTTTAAAGATGAGTATCTTGGATTTTTTGGTGGCTTACGGGCTTACGGGGGCGAGTAAACTAATTTTTCCTCCTCTGGGCCAATCGCAGAAAAAGCAAATTCTTATCACTAAGCGCTTTCAAATCTTACTCCTCCCTTGGTGGAGAAGGATTTAACGAAATCCGCTTTGAGGATAAAAAAGGAGAAGAGCAACTTTTTATCCATGCCGAGAAAAGTCAGGATGTCCGCGTTAAAGGGGATTCACGGGAGGCGATTGGCTCGGATCGACATCTCATTATCAAAAATGAACAGCTCGAATTATACGAATGATTTTATGATAAAAGAGAGCGGAAAATATGTGTAATTGTAGCGATGCAGCCGATGCTGCGAGAAGTAGATCCGGCCGTGAATGCGATGAGACCACGGAGCAGTGCAGTGATTATACTGTACATGTCAGATTCATGTTTGACGACGGGGATGCGGATACCGGCAACGATCGAACGCTTACCCATCTCAACGTCAGCAATTTGGTCACTTCAGACCACCTTCCGAACGGGTTTGGCCCCGACGCTGACGGTACAGCTGATCCCGATCACTTTAAGATCGAAATTGATGATCCCGGGGCAAGTGGAAGCTCTATTCCAGACAATAAAGTCACACTTGAAGCCTTGAAACCTGACGGTTCGGGGGGATTTGTTTCTTTCAATCCTCCGAGGAGGTTGCAGGCGGAATGCCAGAGAGTCAGCGGGTCCACCGGTGGGACTGAGAACAAATATCGCTCGCGTTACTTACGGCTTGTGACCGATACTGAGGACCAGAACGCCAATTCCGATCAATGTCTCCGTACTGATTGGGATCCTAACGAACCTGAGGTGGAGATCCTCGATCAGGTTGTTCGCCTAAGCTACGAAAGCTCCAAAAGCACTACTGAAACCAGCCAGGCACCGGTGGGACAAAATAAGGGTCGTATACGCATGTCACTTTATGTTGTAAGGGGCACCCCCGGGACTGCGGGTACAGGGGCTGTGACAACCGATCAGGCAACAACCCGACTCAGGAAATGGTTCAGGCGCTGTTATGCCCAAGCGGAAGTTGCACCACAGTTAGTCTCAGCCGTGGATGAAGTTGAACCGCCAAGAAATATGGTGGTAGTTTCCAATAATTCCGGAGCTAATGCCACCGGAAATACGGATAATTGGATGCGGTTCTTTATTCGGGATGTTGCAGGTATTCGATACAATGTAGTAAGCGGTGATACAATGGTACGCATCGCTTCCCGTCATGGAATTGCCAATTGGCGAACTATCTACAACCATGCGGAAAATGCCGCGTTTCGGGCATTAAGGCCTAATCCAGACAGGATTTATGTCGGAGACGAAATTTATATACCTGCAGAAGGGAACCGAGTGGCTGTCGTTCATTATCCCGCAGCCGGCGCTACTCCCATTGCTACAGCCCAGGCCCTGGCGGCTAAAGCGGGCACAGCTGGACTCAATGCGAATGCTTTTCAGAATGATTCCCGACCAGGAGATGCCGCAGGTTCAGCCGATCTACTTATTAAAAAGACAGACGGCACCTTGGTAACATTGGAAAACGAAGTCAGTAATGACACTACTCAAACTCTGATCGTTGCTCGTGTAACAATCACCGATTTTCTTGTTTCGAGTAATAATGCTGCCGCCGGCTTTTCCACTCATAATATCGGCTCTCAGGAGCAGCGTGCACTCGTGCGTAATTACAGGACAGCTAATAACCGCGTTGAATGCTTTGTGTTGAATACCATTCGTTATGACGATTTAAGCAGATATATTCGGGGCCGGTCTGTTCTACCTCGGATGTTCCGTCCTGCTGCAGAGAGGGCTTCATTTCCGCTGTTGATCTCAACGTACATGGCGGGAAACACCATGGGAGCCTGTGACAATACCGATGCGGGTGACAGCAGCGATGCAAATCCCTTTACGTTTCCTCATGAATGCGGCCACGCAATTATTGATGTATTCCACGCAACCAACAACCGCCAGATGATGCGAAGTGGGACATCCGGGACGAATGCTGTCAATGCGTCAAAACGCATATATGATTCCGATTTAGCTTTCAATGGCATGGGGGGAGCTTCACCTCTTAACCAGGTGCAACGTCTTCGAACATCAGGGGCAGCCGTGCTGGGAGGATGGTAAGACGAGGTTTGCTTCCCGGTGCTGGATAAAACAAGTAGACTTTTTTTTCATCAGCATCCAGGACGCCAGCATTTTGCCACAGCCTTTTCCACAAAAACTTGACTCATTTGTTACGTTTCCGGTTCAATTAAGGCGGTTAAAAGACAACGGGGGATTGGAAGGTAATGGACATTAGGCCATATATTAGCAACCGGGAAGCTGAGGATATGCTTGAAGTTTACCTTGAAGCGGACCCTTACAGCGATAATACCATGCCCAAATTCATAGATCCTCAATTCCTTGACAGCTACTTGAGGGTCAAAGTCACAAGGGATTCGCCGCCCCAGACCTATTGGCGTTCATTTGAGCTCCTACGTTTTTACGGGTTGAGCCAAACAGTTGCCTATTTCAATAAGTTTCTGAACCGTAATGAAAAGACGAGGGGAGAATACTCAAGTTCCATAGCCATAGTTATGATGATGGCTTATGTGGGAAGTAAAGAGGACAGGAAGGCTGCTGATATGTATTATCAGGGTCATTTGTTGAATCACTCGCAAGCTGCATTTCATTTTCCTCTTCTATTGCAGTGTTGGACGGCGCTCGGCCCGGAAAGTCCATTGGCGCGATTAAAAACATTAAGTGCAGAGAAGAAAATCCAATTAGATAGCCTGCAGGCGACTTCAGATGAGGCTTATGTTGCTTCCCAGAACCTTGCACGGTTTATCGATAATGATATCCCTCGTGCAGAAAAAGCGATGCTGATCCGTGTTGATATTGAAAAGGCAGATGAAGATGAAATAAACAGGAGAATCATCTCTGTTTATTCCGGACTGGCCCCTGCTTACGGTGAGTATCTCCAGGGTTGGGCAACTTTTCGGTTGATGAGACAAGTGGTGAAGGGCCCGGAAGCAACGTCAATGGTCATCGATGAATTACGATCAGCTTTGGAGGACCTGCCTCAACAAAAAACTTTAGCTTCTGAAATAAAGCAATTTGTAAAGACCCGGTTGCTAAAGGCCATCGAATTTTTCGATGAAACAAAGCTGAAAGAAGATGAGAAAGTCTTTTTGAAAAAATCACTTGAACGTGGGCAGGATGACCCAATCTCGACTATACAGCCCAAATAACTGCGGATTTTGGAACTTAGGCGCTTTGCGCCTTAATATGACAAACATTTTATCGATGCTGAAATTTACGTTATAAAATCAACTAGTTATAATGTATCCCTTGCAAGTTTAGGCTACCAACTTAAAGCGGGACATTTTTCGCCATTTTGGTTCTATGGAAATTCCAAAATCAAGCAAAATTTGAGGAGTTGCTAACTGGTTGAATTTACAGGCTGTCCCGCCTTACGTTGGTAGCCCAAGTTTATAACCGAAAGCTACTGATTATTTATAAAATTACTCAGAGGCGGAAGCTTAGGATAACACTATGCTAATAATTCGCAAGGAACAGATGGACTCCCTGAAGCAAATACCTGCAAAAGCTTTTGAAAACAGCATGGTTGAACATATTAGAGAATTCTTTCCAAACCATTATAGAGTTGCCGGAAAGCCGGTGGTCGGTGAGGTCATAAAATACGGGATTATGCAGGCCAAAAAATATGATTTTACAAGCGAACGTAACGTCTGTTTGTACATAACAGTAATGTTCATGCTGGGTAGTAATTTCGACAGTGATATACTTTTTCCATGGGCGGCTGATATCCTTGAAGACAAAAATATGCCTGACCCAACAGCTCGCGCTGATAAACTGACGGACACAGCATTGGACTTCCTCAGGCAGATTGCAGGCAGCAACAATAGCAATATGAACCGGGCATTTCTTACTCTTCGTAAAGAACTTCCGAGGCTTTCAGAAAAAACAGATTTTGACAAATTTGATCATTATATGACAGAAAAGCTTAATGGGATATTTCCCAAGAAGTATGAAATATTGGGCGAGAACATAATCAGCCAATTAATATTTAATGGTGTGAACAAGGCTTCAATGTATAAAATAAGTGAACATCGTGGTCAGGCTTTGTTTATTATCTTAATGTTTTTCCTGGGCAGTGCCATTGACAAAGAACCGTTTTTGCCCTGGATTAGGGCTATCCTGAACAACAAACCCATAGATGATAAAACCGACAGGGTAAACCGTTTATATGATGAGTCGATTATTTTTCTCGAGAAATGGTTTGAAAAACTTCCACAATGATATGAGGTCATGTACATGGCCTTATAAAGAGTTGAGGTTTAACTGAAAAGAAAACCCCATCATGGTATCAGGGCATTTATTAACTAAAGGAACGTTCATGTTCATAAATTTCATCGGCTTGCTGATGATGAACCATAACCAATACATGAAAGAACCTGTCGCCCTCGAAATGGTTGAAGAATATCTTCTGGCGGACCAATATGGTTCCGACATTATCCCCAAAAGAGTTAACCCTGAATTATTAATGCAATTCTTGCGAAAAAGAGTTAATGCGGATTCACCGGCATGGACAATCCTGCGGGCGACTGATTTGGTAGCATTTTACGGACTCCGCGCAATGGTTCCTCATTTTAGCATGTTACTGGAGAGTGAGGATGCAGCTCAGCCTGATTTCAGCAAATCGCTCTCTATTGTTATGATGATGGCTTATGTAGGGGATCAGTCTGACTGTAAAAAAGCAAATAATTATTTCCAAAACCATCTGCTGAAACACCATGAGGCACATAAAAATTTGAGATCTTTATTAATTTGCTGGACTGCATTAGGGCCGCAGAGTTCACCATTAGGTCTTAAGAGCATTATCCAATCGAGGAGAGAATTCCTGAAAAGCGAGGTACATAAGAGCGACAATGCATATATAAAATTTCAGCAGTTGCATCGGCTTGCAAACAATGACTTGCCCAGGGCGGAAAAAGCAATGTCAGTTCGCAGGGAGATCGAATCCGAAAAAAATGCTGCTCAATTAAAACGTATTATTGCAATCTATTCCGGCATGAATCCTGCCTTCAGGGACTTTTTATTCAGGTGGTCTGCCTACCGGATTTTGAGGGAAGCAGAAAAGGGCGAGGAAGAAAGAGGCAGAGTTATTCATGCGATGCGATCCGCTTTGAATGAATGCAGGAAGGACAAAAAGCTTAATGACAACATGAAACGTTTTATGCGGATACGTCTTCTCAGGGCTATTGAGTATTTTGATCCAAGGGAACTCAGTGACGAGGAAAGAACCGTGCTCCATGAAGCTCTTGAGCAGGGTCAGGATGATTTAATCTCCACAGTCCAACCTTATCGGTAAGCCGGGCAATTGTTGTCAGTCGGCACTGGTTCAGTTTAATTGGGAAGCTTTACACTGTGAAATCAACATGTTATCATGTATGGTAGTAGGCGTTTATTCCAAGTAGTTTTTCAGCGCTATGCAACCCATCACAGAAAAAAGGGTG
>JAYEGR010000005.1:0-20837 GCA_034659175.1 Thermodesulfobacteriota bacterium
TCGTCATTCCGGCATGTAGTTAGCCGGAATGACGAAAAAATAAATTGTTCTGTGTTTTTGCCCGAAGGGCATCATGTTCTATTTTGGTTACACTCAAATTATTTCGGTTCCATCCCTCAAGGAGATTTTCAATGATATGTTCAACCATTCGCAAGTTAGTGTCGATTTCAGCGCTGCTTTTTGTCTCTCTTTGTCTGCTGCCCGGATCCGGGCGCGCCGACGTATGCAGCGAGGGTATCGCTGAACCGCCGTTCCTGGCATACGGGGTGGACCCGAACCTGCTCATAATCATAGACAACTCCGCCAGTATGTATGATCTGGGTTATATCGGGACACAGGGAGCCTGTTATGACGACGGGTATACCGCCGGTACCAACTATGCCGGTTATTTTACAAGAGATACCTGGTATGTTTATGATTTCACAAACAACCGGTTTGAGCCGCAGACAACGTCTATTGATGCCAAGACTGTCTGCACCGAAGCGGTCGGCACCAAGTACAATAACGACGGGAGAACAGACGATGTGTGCATCACTATAGATACCACTACTGATCCCGATACTGTTGCTTTTGCGGCCAAGGGTAATTTTCTTAACTGGGTGGCCGCATCAAAATTTGACATAGAAAAGAAAATCCTGACCGGCGGCAAGTGGCTTTCCGACAATTCAAAGTTAATTATGGAGTCAAGGGGCTGTGGAGGCACGCGTTTTGTCAAGAAGCTGGCCCTGGATGACGGTAAATACCTGACCCTGGCCGTAAAGCCGCTAAGCAGTACTGACCACACCACCCAGATAGAGATTTTTCAGGTAAATAGCACAGGATTTGACAACACCGATTGCCAGGATGTCCTTGATGAAATGGCCTCGGACAGCCCGGCTTTAGGGACAATCAAGGCTGAAATAGATGCGTGTATGGAGTATGATCACAGTCCTGCGGCAAGTTATGTCGCAGGCGAGCAGCCTGCCTTCAACCAGGCTATCCAGACCTGCTGGTGGGCGGGTAAACAAGGTTACTGGCCTGAAGATGGTGCCCAACATGTCACTTCCCTTAAAAATCAATGCTCCAACATTTATGAGACAATTGCTCCGGAAAATCCGGAAAATATCGCCACAAACAGCCCGGGATATGTCTGTTACGGCAAATATGGCGCGGCCGAAGGATCCGCCGGCTATGTGGGCCGGTGCTGGGAACCGGCCTACATAGACGGCAGCGACAGGGTGTGTACTGACAGGCCTTGCGAGCCGGACCATAGTGAAGGCGACACATGGAAGATAACAGGCACTGACTATAAATGCGAAGGCGATGTTGTTAAGGAATGCACCGACAAAAATGACAATATCTGGGCTACGGTACAGGACTGTGTAGGCGGTGGAGATGTGGAAATGGAAAAGGACGGCTGGACAAACGACAAAGATGTCAACGACCTTGATGGCGACGAGAATACAACCGAGCCTGTTATTGATATGTGTGTCGATAAAGCGCTCAGGGATTTCTGCGGGGTTGTTCAGATCCCGCAGGTCATTGACCCGAGTGATCTGGAGAGTTCGACAGGAGAAATCTGGAATATCCCGGCCATGCTTATTGACTCCGGCGTTATCGGGCAGTTGGATAAGCCGATTGTCACACTCAACGGCTATATCAATGAGCCCACAGCTCCTGAGGGCCTTATCCAGGAATTCGCCGCTGACCTGCATATGGGGGTCATGCGCTTTAACACCGAAGGATCCAAGAGTGAATGCACCCTGTCGGATCCTCATGTGTTGTATTCCTGCATCGAGGAAGGCAATAAGGACGGCGGCATTGTTATTGTGGATATTGACCAGGGCGATGCCCATACCACCACGCTGGTCTCCGCTATAAACAATATGGAAGCCGACACCTGGACTCCCCTGGCCGAGGCAATGTACAATGCCATCGGCTATTATGGACAGAACGACTCATTCAGGCTCGATAACACCGATTTTATGATTAATGACTCTGTGGATCCGGTGAAATACTGGTGTCAGGACAACCATGTCCTGATTATCACCGAGGGGGCCTCCACCGCTGATCTGAACGTGAATGTGGCTGTTGCCGCCAAAGATTATGATGCTGATAGCGACGACAGTCCCGCTCCCTGCTTTGACAGCGATGGCGACGGCGATGTTGATGCTGACGATAGCTCCGCCTGCAACGCGCTTTCCGCCGGCACTTATCTGGACGACATGACCTACTTCGGCCGGAACGGGGCTATTTATTCTACGCCCACACTGGAAGGTAGAAACAAGCAGAATATCAAGACCCATATTGTGGCCACAGGCACATTGCGCGACACAGGAGATACCGAGTGCAGTCCGGACGTCCTTATGCCGGAAGCGGCCGTCAACGGCGGCACAACCCTTTATACCAGTGATGACGCCGCCGCCCTTGAGGCCAACCTGAGGCAGGTTTTCAGTGAAATCAGGTCCGGCGCCTCGGCCGGTTCCGCCGCCTCGGTCATTTCCTCTTCACGCGGCGGAGAAGGGGCCATTTATCAAGCCATTTTCTGGCCCAGTGTCGACGTTGCGGGCAGCGATCCGGTCGAATGGACAGGCGAGGTCCATGCCCTGCATATTGATTCTTCGGGTTACCTCTATGAAGACACTATTCCCGACGGAGAGACTGCCGGCGACCGGGTTTTAAATACTGATGAAGATAACCGGGTTATTATCTATTTTGACACTGCTGCGAGCAAATCCAAGGCCTGCTGTGCTGCGCTGGTGGACGGCGCCTGCCCGGCAGGTTTTTCAAAAGATGTTGATGAAGTCCAATACCTCTGGTCCGCCAATGACTGGCTGGCCAAGGTGGGGAGCATTAATGACATTTTCCATAACCGCAGCCCTTATATTTCCAATGAGCGCCGAAGGTATATATTTACCTGGATTGATCTGGACAACGACGGCATTGTTGACAGTAATGAAGCCCTGCCGTTTGAGGACCGTGACGACACGGATACTGCGACTGACTGGGAAAACATGAACGTTTCCACCGGCAATCACAGAGGCAAAGTGCATAAGGATTTTAATGCTGCCGATAACGCCGAGGTGAATAAAATAATCGGATGGGTGCGGGGCTATGATGATACGGAGCAACGCAGCCGGCAGTTGCAAATCGACCTTGACAAGGATGGCAATAAAAACGATACGGTTACCTGGCGGCTGGGCGATGTCATCCACTCGACCCCCATGGTGGTAACAAAGCCGAGTGAGGGCTATCATTTGCTTTATCGGGATATCTCCTATGCCGCCTTTGTCAAACAATACAAAAACCGGCGGCATGTCATCTATTTTGGCGCTAACGACGGGATGATCCATGCGGTGAACGGCGGATTTTACAGCAATAGCGAGAAAAAATTCTGCCTCACCTCTGACTGTGATGAATCGGACCTGACCGCTGCCCCGGAACTGGGCGCGGAGTTATGGGCCTATGTGCCCACCAATCTGCTGCCGCATCTGAAATGTTTAACGGAACTTGAATATTCGCATAAATATTTTGTGGACCTGCGGCCCAGGATTTTTGATGTGCGCATCTTCCCGGAGTATAACACCAAGACTGCCTGCGAGACGGCAGGCGGCACCTGGGACGAGGAAAACACGGAGTGCCTGTCGGATCATCCGGGCGGATGGGGAACAATTCTGGTAGGGGGAATGCGGCTGGGAGGCGCCAAGGTGACGGCAGCGGCTTTGAACGGAGCTGCCGACGATACCAGGGAGTTTACTTCAGCCTATTTTATTTTGGATATTACAAATCCGGAAAAGCCGCCGACTTTGCTGGGCGAACTGACCAGGACCACCACAAAGGGTTGCTTTTGGGCTGACAATTATGCCACACAGGCTGCCTGTGAGGCTGCGAACGGCACCTGGCAGGACGATGCGTGCTCCGGGGCTGACAATTATGCCACCCAGGCTGAATGTGAGGCTGCGAACGGCACTTGGCAGGACACTGAGGTGGATCTCGGCTATACCACGGTCATTCCCACCATGGTTGTGATGAACAAGGGCGACGATGCTGACGATGGCGACACTGATGCGGATGACGGTAATTATTACAAATGGTATCTTGTTTTCGGAAACGGGCCCAGAGGGACTGACGGCCTGGACGGCGAAAGCGACCAAAAACCACGGATCAGTGTCCTGCCGTTGAGCTGGCTGATTGATCCGGATCCGGCTGACGGAAACGATCCAAGGAAGGGTTTCCGGCTTCCAGTCGCTTTGCCGAGTTCCGACGGCGACTGGCCGGAAGGCGGAACCTTTGTGCTTAATGGTTCTGGAAACGGCTTTGTTTCCGATCCCATTACCGTGGATTTTTATCTCAAGCCGGATTATATGTCGGACGCCGTCTATTTCGGCACAATGGAGGGGACAGACCCCTCCTGGTCGGGAAAGATGTACAGACTGGTGACCCGCGATGAAGTGGATAATACGCAGGTTGTGACAACGCCAAGCCAGTGGTACGGGATAATCGATTCCAACGACGTTCTTGATGGCGGAGTCGCCGATCCTGCCAACCCTATCGCCCTTATCAATGCCGGTCAGCCGATCACCGCAAGCGCAACCGTGGGCTCGGACGGGGATAATTTCTGGGTCTATTTCGGCACCGGCCGGTTTTTCAATTCCGATGACAAAACCGATACATCCCAGCAGACCTATTACGGCATTAAAGAGCCCATGAACTGTGATAACGATTTCACCTGGGACACTGTGGAAAAAAGCCCCATTACACATAACGGGACCCCAGGAAACCAGGGACTGCTCCGGGTGGATCAGATCCTGGTAAAGAATGCCCCTACGATGAGCACGGCCACCCTTTCATGTATCGATGATGCAGCCTGCCTGCCCGACGGCGTAACAGTACTTTCAGAACTGGTCACCTATATTGCGGGTTCGGGCTGCTCAGATACGGATCCAACAGGGACTGACGGCTGGTACAAGAATTTTCTTCTTGACAGGGAGCGCAATCTCGGCCAGGCCACTCTTCTGGGAGGTCTGACAACATTCACCACTTATCAGCCTTATGAAGATCCCTGCCAATCGGAAGGACTTGCCTTTCTGTACGGCGTTTATTATCTGACCGGTACCGCCTGGCACAAATCAATCTTTGGCGATGAGGGGCTTGATCCCTCAAATGTTTTTGTTCTGGACGTGTTGCCCCTCGGCCGCGGACTGGCCACTACCCCTAACCTCTTTGTCGGCAAGGGGGACGGGGGACCGAAAGCCTTTGTGCAGACAAGTACCGGAGAAATAAAGGAAATTCCCCAAACAAACTTACCGATACAAAATTATAAAAGCGGCACAACGAGTTGGCGGGAACTTATTCAGTAGCGGCAAAAGGGTATAAGGGATGTGGAAATATTTTCTAATTACCTGATCATCATTCTCCGCAGGACGTCGCCCGCATTTTCCGCGTGATTTGCAATTGAGCCCAAGGTTAGGACAATTTTTTCGTAAAAGATAATAGTTATCGGATCAAGTTCATTTTCAAGGCTGTAAATTTTCTGGCTTAATTTACGCGCCATCCTGTCGGCTTTCCACTCCTCCTCGCCCAGGCCGGCGATCAGTTCCATCACCAGATTCGCTTCAGCCCCGCCAAATGAGACCTCGGCAAGGTTCTGGAGTTCAACTGCAGCGCCCATGAGTGTTCCGGTCACCTGGAAAATCTGTTCCACAAAATCGAGAAACTGCTCTTTGAGTTCCGGGTGGACCTTTGTTTTCCGCAGTGTGAGGATAACGGCAAAATCCTCAACCTTGTCCGCCATCCGGTCCTGGCACCTTAAAAAATTGTCAATATCCACCCTTTCAACCGGCAGAAAATGCCTTCTGGGGAGCTGTTCGCGAATTCCGTGCTTTAACCGGTCCGCCTCGTATTCAAGTTTTGAGACCACATCGTGCAGCCTCTCAATCTCTTCAAAATTTTCATTTATCAGCGCGGTTATGAGCGGTTTTATCTGGTCAACGCATTCATGAACTTTTTTCGTATGTTCCACAAGGGGACCAAAGGGTGACCGTCCAAAAAGACTGCCGATTATACGCATTGCCATAGTATTCCTCCATAACCAAGTTTGTAACCGCTTACAGGGTAAGGGGTTTGCGATCCGGAAGGGCTTTTGCCGCTCAGTGATCGGTTACCCAGAATTTATTTAAACTGATGGAGCCGTGTACCTTGAGCCATAATAATCGCTGTCTTGCGATCAGTGGCCTTAAGAGAACGTCGTGTTTCCTTTCTTTTTAGTATAACACGTATATTTTTATTAGTACCTTACTCCTGAAACCCTGTCAAAAAAAACAAGAAATTTTTTGGCGCACCCCGCTGACATAAGCTGAAAGCGAGGTGACACGGATTTACTGGACAAAGCAATTTTTAAAAATTTGGGTTGCGGGTATCACCCGCCTTAGTACCTTAGTGGTAATTTTCTTGTTTTTTATACCCAAGGGGGTACTGAAATGAGTGGCAAGAAACTAAAAAGGTGAAATATTTTTAAATAGTTATACGCAGCTGTTAAGGTACTAATCTTGTACATATGTAAAGGATCAGGAGGTACATTTTGCAGAATGCCACTCTTCACATTAAAGTAAAACCGGAAATTGCCAAAGGATTAAAAGAACGGCTACCAACGTAAGGCGGGACAGCCTGTAAATTCAACAAGTTAGCAACTCCTCAAATTTTGCTTGATTTTGGAATTGCCATAAAGCCGAAATGGCGGAAAGTGTCCCACTTTAAGTTGGTAGCCATTTTTTGCCTTAGCATAAGGGTGTGGTCTTGAAAAATCGTTTTTTCCCCGCATTGAGGAATCCTATATTTCAAGACCTGACCCCAATCTACACATGTCATCGACTTAAGCCAACCATTCGACCTCCAAGAATTTTGTCAATGGTGCATGGAATTGCACCCTGCCGGGCTCAACAGCTCAACAGCTCGCCCGAAGCTCGCTAAGTTCTTCAACGGTCCGGGATATAAAATCCTTTAATTCGCTGAATTTTTTTGTTGCGTATATTTTTTTTCGTATCAGGGTTCCGTTCGGGATGCCTTTGAAATATCGGCCTGAGTGGTTTTTTATCCTGGCAAGCATTCTGGCCGGATCGTGGTGGATCTCGATTAATTCCAGGTGGCGTCTCAGCGCGGTCAATTGAAAATCAAGGGACGGGAGGGGACAGGACGGGCCGAATATCCGCGGGTTACCCAGGGCGCCGCGGCCTATCATTACCATGTCGCAGCCTGTCTGCTCGATCATGTCCAGGCCATCCTGACGGGTGACCACGTCGCCGTTTCCAATAACCGGAATGGAAACAGCCTGTTTTACCTTTGCGATTACGTTCCAGTCCGCTTTACCTGAAAAACCGTCACTCCATGTCCGGCCGTGAATGGCAATTGCACGGATTCCGCACTGTTCCGCCATTTTTGAAAAATTTTCCGCAACAATTGAACTATGGTCCCATCCGGAACGGATCTTGACCATTACCGGAACCCTGGAGTTTTTTATTACACTTTTCATAATCCGGGCCGCGAGGCCGGGATTATTCATAAGGGCTGCGCCTGATCCCTTTTTGACCACCTTTTTTGCCGGGCAACCCATGTTGATGTCGATAAGGTCAATGGGCAGTTCCGATAGGATTGCCGCCCCATCACCCATTATATCCGGGTCTGCGCCAAAGAGCTGGAATGCGACCGGCCTTTCTTCATCCACGGTCCGGATCAAAGTTTTGGTGTTTAATTTGCGATAGCTTAAACCATGGCAGCTGATCATTTCGGAATAGCAGAGCGCGGCCCCGTATTCACGGCATAGAATTCGGAATGCCAGGTCTGTATAGCCGGCCAGAGGCGCCAGGACAAAGCGTCCTTTCAGTTCGACATTACCAATTAATACTGAAATTGTATCCTCTATTTTTTCCACTGGTCACTTGTGCGATAAAAGGGTATTATGCCCTGCTTTTTGTTTCGAACATGGCCACGAACTATAGATAAGAAATGGGAAATTGTTTCGGCCCAATCCATAACGTTTTTGGAGAATCGCATGAATCTTAAATTGAATTTGAAAAACAGTCAACTCTCCACTGAAAATCTGGATCAGCTTAAAGAGATGCGGCGCCGTTGCGCCCGTCGTATCCTTCTCTGCACATCCCTGGCCTCATCCGGACATCCCGGCGGATCTCTTTCCTCCCTGGATCTTCTTCTGATCACTTACGGCTGCATTAAACATGATCCTGCCCGGCCGCTTTTGAAAGACCGGGATCGGGTGGTCATGAGCATCGGTCATATTTCACCGGGTGTGTACAGCGTTTTGTCCGAATTCGGGTATTTTCCCGAGGATGTCTTTATTTCTGATTTCAGGCGCGCCGGGTCCGGTTTTCCAGGGCATGTGGAACATATTGTCCCGGGCGTGGAATGGGGTACCGGCAATCTGGGCCAGGGACTTTCCACTGCTGTCGGAATGGCGCTTGCCATGAAGATCAAGGGCGAAAAATCCAAGGTTATCGTGTTTATGGGCGACGGCGAACAGCAGAAAGGGCAGGTGTCCGAGGCTATTCGGTTTGCCGCAAAGTATAAGCTCGACAATCTTATTGCCATTGTGGACAGGAACCATCTCCAGATCTGCGGACCCACTGATGATATAATGCCCCAGAAGATCAGTGATGCTTATTCGTCCGCGGGCTGGGATGTTCATTGCCTGGAAGACGGGCATGATTACAGTGCCATTTTTAAGACCTTTGCAGGGATCTACGACAACGATGCCGGTAATCTTTGCGCTCCATCGGTCATTGTCGCACGGACCGTTATGGGCAAGGGCATTTCATTTATGGAAAATCTGGCCAAATACCATGGTTCTCCTTTAAAGCCGGACCAGATTGCAGATGCGTTCAAGGAATTGGGATTTGAAAACGAGCTGGACGCATGGAAAGAAAGGCGCAACGCGCCTGTTTCAAACGCTACCAGGATTAAAAGGCCTTCCAATTATCCGGACATCAAACCCGGAGAGGCGATCACCTATTCCACTGACACGATGACAGACAACCGCTCTGCATACGGAAACGCGCTGTTGGGCCTGGCAGAGGCGAACAACGTGGATGAGAAAGGGCCGATTGTAGGCATTTCGTGTGATCTTGAGGGTTCGGTGAAGATGGGCGGATTTCGTAAACATTCGCCAAACGTCTATTTTGAGAGCGGAATTCAGGAGCATCACGCCGCAACCATGACCGGTGCCTTGAGCTGCGAGGGGTTGGTTCCCTTTTTCAGCACATTCGGCGTATTTACCGTGTCCGAGGTTTACAACCAGAACAGGTTGAACGATATCAACAAGTCAAACACCAAGGTGGTTGCAACTCATCTCGGCCTGGATGTGGGCGAGGATGGCCCAACGCACCAGGGCATCGACTACCTGGGCGTGTTTCGGAACCTTTTCGGTTTTTCCGTGTTCATGCCGGCTGATCCGAATCAGACAGACCGGATTATTCGTTTTGTGGCAACCAGGGAAGGCAATCACTTTGTCGGAATGGGCCGTTCCAAGACACCTGTAATTACAACTGAAGACGGTGCTCCGTTTTTTGCTGACAATTACGAGTTTGTCCCGGGCAAGGGAGACTGGGTCCGCAAAGGGAGTGACGGCACGATCATTACATACGGGGCTCTGACTCCTTATGTGATGGATGCCTGGCGGAAACTAAAGGATGATGGGATTTTGGTAAGTGTCCTGAATATGGCTTCGCTTGTGCCGATTGATAAGGATGCCGTGATCCGGGCAGGTAAAGCCGGACCTGTGCTGACTGTTGAGGACCATCACGTTGATACGGGCGTTGGTTCCATGGTCGGACTGATCCTGGCTGAAGCAGGGATTGCGACGCCTTTTAAGAGACTTGGAGTCACGGAATACGGTTCATCCGGCAAACCTGCCGACCTGTACGCGTCTCAAGGACTGGATCCGGACAGTATTGTAAAGGCGTTTAAAGGACTGGCCGGGAAGTGATAACGGAACCTAACCTTACTTTTTTACTGAGCAGAGGCTGCGGAATTGAGACGGCTTAATTCCAAAATATTCTGCAAAAATCTTGCTGAAAGGACTGATGCTGTTATAACCGATATCATAGGCTATTTCGGTTATATTCATCTCCCCGTGACGGATAAGATCCATGGCCTTTTCCATACGAAGTTTTCTGAGGTAAGCTATGGAGGCATCCCGCATACCTTTGAAAAAACCTGTTTCAGTTTGGAGGAACTTACCCCGACACGACTCGCCAACTCATTCAATGCCGGCGGATTCACCAGATTATTTATAAAGATATCCTGTGCTTTCCCGACATGCAGCCGGTCAGACGGCGTTACTGAAATACTAATCGTTTTATCATTCTCGCTGTAAATATGATTGAGTAAATCAAATATCCTGGCTAAAAAGAAAAAATACTTAGCCGTTCCGTTTCCGGAATGATCGAGTATCTGATTTATTATAAGGCGTATGGACGGGGTTATAGACTTTATCCGGTTAATAATCGCCGGATCTTCCAAACAATGATCAATTTCTGAAATAATATCGCTTCGTTCCATCATTTTTTCAAAATATCGGCATGGAAAGAAAATCCTCAGTATCCGGATACGTTTGCATGGCAAATATTCCAGCAGGTATTGTCCGTTGGGATCATAATGCAGGCTGTAGGTATGGGGAGGCAGATGATATTTCCTGGTGGCGCCGTTTTTTATAATAAAAAGTCTGAAATCCCCTGATAAATAAAAAAACAGTGAAATCATCTTTTCACCACAAAAAGTATTGTTCAACGGACAGGATAGACTCGACGCGCAGAAATCCCGACAGGAAATTTCAATATCATTACAAGACCAGATATGATCAAACTCCGGACATGTTTTCTCATTTAATATGGCTACCAACGTAAGGCGGGACAGCCTGTAAATTCAACCAGCTAGCAACTCCTCAAATTTTGCTTGATTTTGGAATTTCCATAGAACCAAAATGGCGAAAAGTGTCCCGCTTTAAGTTGGTAGCCGATTATTGTATTGTAAAGACGTTCAAAGGACTGGGTAAGTGAGGACCAGAACTCATGATCTCCATATAAATGCTTTCGGCTAGTTCGTCAGCCATTTTTGCCAACCCTTTTTCAAGGTTGCCGCGGGTCATGGTCCAGTTTTGGGCCACGAAATAGGCTTCATCAAGGTTTCTTTTAGAATTCTTGATGACCACATTGCCGGAATCAATTTCAGTAAGGCTGTAACTGACCTTTACCCTGACCTCAAGTTCCACTGCCTGGTCGAATTCTCCGTAGGAGAGTCCGGGATGTTCAATCGAGAGCAAGGTTCCTTTTAGTATGTAATCCGCTTTGTCGCCCGCAGAGACAATGTTGATCTGTTTCGTCTTCTGCAGCCAGCCGGTGAGTTCCCTGTGAAAAAGCGATTCCAGTCCCAGTTCATTTGTCTGGTTTGTCCACATGGGCACATGCATGGAAATGGGCGGTCGCGTGGCGCCGTCTGAATCGAGATACGGATTTTTATAACCGCATCCGGCAACAAGCCATGTAATTGTCAAACAGATTGTTATCAGTGCAGAGTATCTGGTAATTTTGCCCATTTTTATTTCCATAACCGTTTACAGTTATCGGTTCACAGTTTTTTTTCTAACTCTTCAAAATTTAAGAGCCCAAAGTTCACATAACCATATGAAATCATTGAAGACTCATTCCCCCCTTTGCAAAAGGGGGACTTAAAAGCGCACCTTTGAAAACGTTGGAGGCTTTGACTGCTTAAAAGAAAATTTTCAAACAGGCTCTAAGAGTTTACCAGTGGTGCAGGTAAGCGAGCCTGCGAGACTCCGGGTGCGCCGCTGGTGAACTCTTACACGACAATATTCACTAGTCTGTTTTTAACAACGATGATTTTTCTAATTTCCTTGTTGTTGATGAATTTTTTTACCCTTTCATCGGAAACCGCCATTTCCTTGAGCTGATCATCCGCGATTCCGGGCACGACCTGAAGGCGGCTTCTTACCTTGCCGTTTACCTGAATAACAATTGTGATTTCCTCGTCTTTGGCTGCCTCGGGATCAAATTCAGGCCATTCGGCATCAGAAAGAGGTTTTAAGTGACCGGTCAATTCCCAGAGTTCCTCGCAGAAATGGGGCGCCATGGGATAGAGAAGTAAAAGGACGGCCTCAACCGACGCACGGATAACAGCAGGATCAACCTCTTGTTTTGCGTTTTCTCCTGTCACGGAAAAGAGGGTGTTCACAAGTTCCATTACCGCGCTTATAGCAGTGTTGAAATGAAAGCTGTCTTCTATATCGCTTCCTACTTTTCTGATCATCTGGTGCGTTTTCCTGTGGAGTAAACGGCTGCTCGCGTTTAGATCCGAGGCTGAAATTTCCTTGTTGTCTTGGCCAAGCATTTCAAGATTATTGGTCACAAAACGGAATACGCGCCACAGAAACCTGGATGATCCTTCCACGCCTTTATCGTTCCATTCCAGATCTCTTTCAGGCGGCGCGGCAAACAGGATGAAGAGCCGGACTGTGTCGGCTCCGTATTGTTCGATCAGGTCGTTCGGGTCAATCACGTTGCCTTTTGATTTCGACATCTTGGTGCCGTCTTTTATGACCATCCCTTGAGTCAACAGGTTTGTAAACGGCTCGCCCACGGTCAGATAACCCATGTCCCTTAAGAGCTTTGTGAAAAAACGGGCATAGAGCAGATGCAGAATTGCGTGTTCAATCCCGCCGATGTACTGATCAACCGGCAGCCAGTAATCAACGGCATCCCTGTTTAAAGGTTTATCAAAATCCGGGCACGTGAACCTGGCAAAGTACCAGGACGATTCCACAAAGGTGTCAAAAGTGTCTGTCTCGCGATTGGCATCTGCGCCGCACTTGGGGCATTTGACGGAAAAAAAGCTTTCAAGCGTATGAAGCGGTGATCTGCCGTTTTTGTCAAATTGGATATCCGTCGGCAGCGTGACCGGAAGGTCTTGTTCAGGTACCGGCTGGATTCCGCATTTCGGGCAGTTAATCATTGGAATGGGAGCGCCCCAGTAGCGTTGCCTTGAGATACCCCAGTCGCGTAGCCGGAATGTGGTCTGTTTTTTGCCGAACCCTTTTCGAGCGGCAAGTTCCGTGACCGCGATCTTGGCGTCCGCGGATGCCATGTTATCGAATTGTTCCGAGTTAACCACAATGCCGTGATTTTCGTAAGCCTGTTCCATTGTGGTCGGGTCCAGTGTCTCATTCTCGGGTTGGATCACAACCTTAATCGGGATGTCATATTTTTTTGCAAACTCGAAATCCCTCTGGTCGTGGGCCGGCACAGCCATAACCGCGCCGGTGCCGTATTCCATGAGAATAAAGTTTGCAGTATAGATCGGCAGCCGGTTTCCATTATATGGATTAATGCAAAAGCTTCCAGTGAAAACGCCTTTTTTTTCCGGTTCATCTTCAGGTTGCTGCCGTTGTTTTTCAATTTTTGTTTGTTTAACAAATTCGTTGACCGCTTCTTTTCGGTCCGTCCCCTGCACAAGACTCGGCAGCATGGGATGCTCCGGGGCAATGGACATAAAGGTTGCGCCGTAAATGGTATCCGGACGGGTAGTGAAGATCTTGAGGCATTCACTTGAGTTTTCAATGGGAAAGTCGACTTCAGCGCCCACGCTTTTGCCGATCCAGTTCCGCTGCATGGTCAGGACCTTTTCCGGCCAGCCGGTCAGGGACTCGCACTCCTTTAAGAGTTCCTCGGAATAGTCCGTGATTTTGAAGAACCAGCCGTTCATTTCCTTTGGAACAACCGGTGTGTCGCAGCGCCAGCACAAACCGTCAATAACCTGCTCGTTTGCGAGAACGGTCCGGCATTCTCCGCACCAGTTGATTGTGGTCATCTTCCGGTACACGAGGCCCTTTTTATACAATGTTATAAAGAAGAGCTGTTCCCAGCGGTAATAGTTTGGATCGCAGGTTGCCAGTTCACGGTCCCAGTCGTAAGAAAAGCCCATTTTGCGGAGCTGGCCCTTCATGTAATCCATGTTTTCGTATGTCCAGGATGCGGGATGCGTGTTGTGCTTGATCGCCGCGTTTTCAGCAGGCATTCCGAATGCGTCCCAGCCTATCGGGTGCAGGACGTTGAATCCCTTCATCCGCTTGTACCTGGCAATAACGTCGCCGATGGTGTAGTTCCTGACATGGCCCATGTGTATCCGGCCCGAAGGATAGGGAAACATTTCAAGAAGGTAATATTTTTTCAGGCAAGGATCTTCAGAAACCTTAAAGGTTTTTTCAGCAAGCCATTTTTCCTGCCATTTTTTCTCAATAGCCTTGAAGTCGTACCTGGTGTCAGCGTTACTCGTCATTTTAATGGCCATTTAGAGGTTCGGGGTTCGTGGGACTGGGGTTTTAAGTGTTGGACGTATAAAAAACTTTAACCTTTGTGCCTGGAACCGTGAACCTTGGTTTCATGCATTGTAATTTTCTGTTTCCGCTATTGCCGATGCCGGGATTTCTATTTGGGCCAGGTTTTCGAATGTAGTGAACCTGTCCATGAAGGCTAGTTCGAAATGACCTGTTGGACCGTTTCTTTGTTTTCCTACGATAATTTCCGCAATGCCGCGTTTGGGATTGTCTTCGGATTTGTTGTAAACCTCGTCGCGGTAAATAAAGACGATGAGGTCGGCGTCCTGCTCAATTGCGCCTGATTCCCGCAAGTCTGAGAGCTGGGGGCGTTTGTTCGGCCGGCTTTCCAGGCTGCGGTTCAACTGGGAAAGGGCGATTACCGGAATATTTAATTCCTTGGCCATGGCCTTTAATGATCTTGATATTTCACTGATTTCCTGCTCCCTTCTTTCCGCGGATGATCGGCCCTTCATGAGTTGCATGTAGTCAACCACAACGACACCGATGTCGTATTCCGTTTTCAGGCGGCGTGCTTTTGCACGCATTTCAAGAACCGTAATGGCCGGTGTGTCGTCAATGAATATCTTTGTTTCGGAAAGGATTCCCAACGCACGTGCCAGTTTAGGCCAGTCCTGGTCCCGGAGATAGCCGGTTCTGAGGCTGTGGGAATCCACACGGCTTACGGAACAGAGCATCCGCATTCCGAGTTGTTCTTTTGACATTTCAAGACTGAATACCGCGGCAGGTATCTTGTTTAATATGGAGCAGTTCTGGATAATGTTCATTGCAAGGGCCGTCTTTCCCATGCTGGGACGGCCGGCGATAATGATCAGATCGGATCGCTGAAGTCCGGACGTAATATTGTCGAATTTATTAAAGCCGGTGGGCACGCCCGTGATGAGTTCCTTACGCTCAAAGAGCCGTTCCACGGTGTTAAAGGCAAGGGTTACGATTTCCTTGATCGGTGAAAAACCCTGTTTAGTTTTTGATCTTGATATTTCGAAAATGGTCTGTTCCACATCGTCCATAAGCCCGTCCACATCATCCTGTTCTTCGTAGCATCGTACCGCTATGTCGTTTGCAGTGTTGATGAGCTGCCTTAAAATCGATTTTTCCCTGACGATTTTAGCGTAATAGCTTATGTTGGCCGTAACCGGAACGATGTCCGTAAGTGTTGCCAGATAGGCCGGGCCTCCTACATTTTCCAGTTTGTTTTCGTTTTTCAGGATGCTTGTGACAGTGATGAGATCTTGAGGCTCGTTCTTTTCGAACAGAGTCGTCATAGCCTTGAAGATGGACTTGTGCGCTTCGCTGTAAAAGTCATCCGCCGTGAGTTCTTCAAGCGCTCTTACTAGGGCGCCTGGACGCAGAAGTATGGATCCCAGAACGCATTGTTCTGTTTCCAGGCTCTGCGGAGGCAGACGGTGCGCTAAGGCAGGGGATTTGGCGCCGGGTTCCATGGGAACAATAGAAAATGTAAGAGGTTCAGGTGAGTTGATTGGACAAGGGATGGGACGAGATTTCATTCCCGTCCCTTAACAGGGCTGATGATCCGGATATGATATATCAGCTTTATTTTACTTCAGCGGGTTCGGTTTTGGTTGGTTCAGCTTTTGCCTCAACTTCACCACCCTCTGGAATAACTCGGACTTTGATGTCGGTTGTCATCTGGTAGCCGACTTTGACTACCACTACAGTTTCGCCCAGGGCCTTGATGGGATTCTCAAGCAGAATTTTGCTTTTGTCCACGTCAACGCCGAGTTCGGCAAGCTTCTCAGCAATGTCTGTTCTGGTAACGGAACCGTATAGCTTGTCGTTTTCGCCGACTCGTTTTTCAATGGCAACGGTAAGGTCTGAAATCTTTTTTGAAATGGCTTCGGATTCCTCTCTCTGACGTCCCTTCCTGATGTCGATGGCCTTCTTTTCCAGTTCAAAAGCGGCCAGTGCCGCCTTGTTTACAAGAACGGCCTTGTGCTGGGGAATCAAGTAGTTGCGTCCGTATCCGGCCTTGACATTTACAATGTCGCCTTCCTGTCCAAGTGAGTCGATAGTTTTTTTTAGTATGAGTTCCATTTTTAACCTTTTTAGTGCCTTAGTGGCAATTTTCTTGTTTTTTGTGGTAAAAAAATTTTGAAGTTATATGTGACGCCTGCGGTGCCATATGTTTTAAGGCGCTTATACCCCTCCCTACGAAGGGCGCCAAGTTCATTTTTGAGCGAGTATATAGTTCAAAGATTTAATCGCCGCTTCTCCTCATATACCTTTTCCGAAAGAAGTTCCCTAAGCAAGCTTTGGTATGAAGTCATTCCTTTTCAGGGGAGCGGCGCGGTGGTCGTTGTGGAAATAATATACACTTTCCGGCTCCAGGGGGCAATTGGTTTGTCCGTAGGCGTTGGCAAATGCGATTAGGTCGAGATTGTTTACTTCTCCGTTGTTGTCAATGTCGGATTGGCAGGGAGTGGAATAGCAAGCAGTGCTTCCGAATTCCGAAACCATGGTTGCCAGGTCTGTTCCATCCACCGCGCCGGTCCAGTCAAAATCGCTTTCGCATTGATTCCGGTTTATATATTCTATCCGGGCAAGGCGTTCTCCGTTAAGATAGACGTAGTCTTGGGTTGGACTGCCGTTGTCCGGGATTTCTTGTATCAGGTTTCCGAAAATATCATAAATATAGATCGTAGTGTTGGAATCCGCGATTTTTTTTACTTGCTGATTTGAGGCATTATAGAGGTATTCGCCTGCCAAAGCGCCTGTATCGTATGCTTCCTTGATTCTGTTGTTTTCATTGTATACAAAGGTCAGGTCGCCCTTTGCTTCAATATTTCCGTTTGCATCATATGAAAATGCGGCCGGATGCGTGCCTGTGATTGTGTCAAGCATGTTTGTATTTAGGAGATATGCATATGCGTCTGACTCGGCGCCATTGGTCATGGTTTGCCTATTGCCTGTCAAATCATAGTCAAACAGGATATTCCCATAGAGGCCGTCAGCGGTTTCCAGCCTGTTGAGATCATCATATCCAAAATCCTGATCACGGGTTGGGTCAAGATTGTTTGTTATGGAGACTATTGAGGTGTCAAGATTCGGGGTGTAGGATAGATTCTCGATTGCTCCGGTGATTATTGAGGTGATGCCGTAGCCTTGATTAAAACCTTTTGTCAGATTGAGCACGTTTCCAAATGTCAGGCTTTGTTGCGGGCCAAAGGGCAGGTATGAGATGTTTTGGGCGAGATAATAATCTTGTCCGTTGCGTTGGGTTACAACGTCGGTGATTCGTCCGTCAGCTCCGCGCTGGTATGTGATTCTTCTTCCGCTTTGATGGGTCAGGCTTACCAGATTATCCGCCAGGTCATAGCCATAACCTGTGGAATATGTATGTCCTCCTATTGTTGCGGTTACCTGAATCATATTTCCAAATGCATCGTATTTGTACGCATAGCTTGTTATGGAATCAGCCATGCTTGAGAGCCTGCCCATTCCGTTTGAGTCCTGATCAAAGGCAAATGTAACATCCGGATCAGTTGGATAATCAATTTGTGTTAACCGGTTTAAGCTGTCATAGCTGTATTGAATAGTAATGTCTTTTGCATCGGTTTTGGAAGAGAGCCTGCCGATTGAATCGTACTCGTATGTTGTAATGCCTGTGTCCGGGGAATCGGTTTCAAGGAGATTGCCGCGGTCATCGTACAGATAGGTGGTTGTGTGGGTTTCCGCGTCTGTTACCTGGATCAGGTTTCCATGGCTGTCATATGCATAAATGGTTTCAGGGGTGTCAGGTCCGGGCTGAATGGTCTTTGAAAGCCGGTTTAATGGATCATATTCATAGGTTGTGGTTTTGTTCATTTCATCGGTCACTGAGACCACGCTTCCCATGGCGTTATATTGATACTCGATTTCGCTGTTATTGAAATTAATGGTTTTCCAAAGTTTTCCGGAAGGCTGGTCCGGATATGCGGGGTCAGGATAATAGTCGTACCGCTGCCAACGCTGTTTTGTATCTGTTGCATCAAATGCGGAATTTTCGACAAGATATCCCCAGGCGTTGTAATCATAGAAAAGATAGTTGTTCAAGGGGTCTGTGATTTGGACAAGGCGTCCATAGGTAGTATCATACGAGTATGTTAATGTACGTTGTTCCGGGTCTGTTATTGTTTCGATATCTCCTGCCAAGGTGAAGTTGATTTTTGTTGTTCTGCCATTTTGGCTGATATCCGTGACACGATTTCTGCCATCGTATGTATAAGAAGTGGTCTGGTTGTTGATGTCGGTTATTGAACCGGGATTGCCGGCCCCGTCGTGATTGGAGAACGTGGTTGTTCCCACAAGAGGCATGGTCACGGACAGAATATCTCCGGTTACGGGATCATAGTCAAACAGGGTTTCATCCTGGTCTCCGGACAGGGGACCGTCCATCAGAGTCATTTGACCTTTGGCGTTATAGCTGAATGTGGTGACGTCTTCATAAGCTATGATGATGGAATTGTCACGGGTAAAGCCGCGTTCAATAATTTTCCACACCCGTTGGGTGGGTTTTTCATTGGGGATTGCCGGATTATCGTCTCCATTATTTGGATCATCATAATCCCATATTGTTTCTTTGTTGCCTGGATCTAGTATTGAGGCTTTGGTTTCGGACAGGGGTTGGTTGACTTTTTGATGATAGGTAAAAGAGATGGTTTTTTGTTCAGGTGTGCCGAATGCACGGATCACGGTTCCGGGATTGCCTCGGTCGTCAAAGTTTTCATATTGGTCGATTCTCGTATTGGCATATTCGATTTCGATAACATTTAGATTCTCATCATACTCATATCGGATTGGCTCATCACCACTGCAACTTGTATAGCCGCCGGAATCAACAATGTCATCAACCTTCTTTTTCGCACCATGCAGGGAAACAGCATAGGTTCGGGCTACACCGTAGGCGTCAGTGACAAGCACAGAGTTGGGATCGGTATAATCAATAGTCACTCCCTTGCCATCTCTAGTTGTGCTGGTGAGTGCCCTATCGGAATCATCATAACTCCAAGAGGAGATCATGTGGTTCAGTATATTCTTTTTTGCGGTCAGGTTGTGAATATCGTTTGGATCGTTATATTCATAAACATAGCCTGACCCGTCAGCATAGGTTGCGGTAGTGAGATTGTCGTTTAAATCGTATCCAAGCGTCATCCAGATTCCATCCGGGACTGATGGGGTAATAGGGCCTGATATTGTGGAAAGGAGGTTGTCTATGTTGTAATTAAATGTTAATACTCGTCCATTAGCTTGGTCAATAACGCTTTGTAAACGCTCATTACCATCATAAGTCATCACTTGCCGATTGCCTATCGTATCCTCAATCCATGCCAGACGCCCCTGATCCGTAAAACCATACCTGGAACCATCAATTTTTTCCCATATGTAAAATGTATCATCATATCTGATCGCAGACTTTTCGTGAAAAGTACCTTTCCAGTTAGTGGCGTCTTCAGCTATAAAATATACTCCCTTTCCTGAATAATCAGTAATTTTCAAATATGAAGATCCATTAATTTGAACATTTGTTTGCAGAGAAACAGAATAGCTGTTGGTCCACCCAAAACCGAGAATTCCCAGTTCATTGGACCTGCTATTGTAAAACCTGCTGAAAGTGAGCTTATTACCATGGGGTGTGGGAAAATTGAGATCGGTATGTAATTCATATTTATTACCGTTGTAAACACTTACCGGATTACCCACCATTCCAGGATCACAAAATTCACCTTGTTTTTCATAACCAAAATCCAGATCATCCGGGAAAGTTGGATTTGCCGGGTATGCATAGTGTATCAAGAGAGAAGCTGAAGACATGTAAGTATTCCAGTCATGTCCCAAATCCAATTCCCAGGTTCCAAAAGGTTCCTCGCCGTTAAAGTCATATATAATTCCAGAAAAAGCTAGACCGTTATACGATGCATCAGGATATATCGACTCCAAAAAATCACCTGGATAGGCCCAATGATACATACCGATATCCCATTGATACCAAAACCAATCAGGTTTGGGAGTAATATCGTAATTAATACCCGTTATTCTAGCTCCAGGGCTGACATCTTCCGGAAGAACCGTTACTGAAATTGAATCGCTGCTTTCCATTAGAAACGGAACTACGATTATTTCTTCTTGAAGCGGTTCAACAGCGACTGTTGACAGACGAATTGCAACATTGTCAGAAATGGAATCTTGATTATACGAATATTGTGTTCCAATGGAACCATCACTATTTTCAATGCCTATGGTTGCTGATTTCCCCTTGTAATATGCTGGGTTGTGCAACCATTCGGTTGACATATCCATATACTGGAAGATAATATCATTAGTTTGTTCTTCAAGAATGACTTCAAAAGTAATATTGGAATCAGAGTTATTCGAAACTATGGAATCATACCATTCCACTACAAATTTACGGTTAGGTTCTGATCCGATTGTTTTATAGTATACT
>JAYEGR010000006.1:0-6026 GCA_034659175.1 Thermodesulfobacteriota bacterium
GCATCAAGCCGAATATTTACGCTGATTTTCTATCACATCAAGAGTATGCACTAATTTCATCATTCATAATTCATCGTTCAAATCACACGTCCGTGAAATCACTAGGCGGTTTTTTTAAAAATTGGACAAACTTGTTCTTTTCTATACAATTCGTGTAGGCGGCCTCGGGTGAGATCCACCCCTTTTGCAGGAACTCCATGATGGCATCATCTAAGGTCTGCATGCCGAATTTTTTTCCGGTCTGCATGGCAGACGGAATCTGGTAGGTCTTTCCTTCACGGATCAGGTTCCGAACCGCGGGTGTACAGATCAATATCTCAAGGGCTGCACAGCGTCCTTTGATATCGACCCGCTTAAAGAGGTTTTGGGAAACCACGGCCTTTAATGCATCGGCAAGTGTGGAGCGCACTTGGGCCTGCTGGTCGGCCGGAAAAATCTCAATTACCCTGTCAACCGTCTTTGAGGCATTCAGGGTATGGAGCGTCCCGAATACGAGATGCCCTGTCATAGCTGCTTCCATGGCAAGCGCAATGGTCTCCAGGTCACGCATCTCGCCAACGAGAATAATATCAGGGTCTTCACGAAGCGCCCCGCGAAGGGCTGCTCCAAAACTCTTTGTGTGAAGCCCGACCTCACGATGATTCACAATGCATTTCTGGCTCTTGTGAACAAACTCTATGGGATCCTCAACGGTCAGAATATGATCGGAACGAGTCTTGTTGACCTCATCAACGATTGCTGCAAGGGTTGTTGACTTACCACTGCCGGTGGGCCCGGTGACCAGCACCATCCCCTTGGGCAGACTGGCCAGTTTGGAAATGACCTTGGGCAGGCCCAGTTGCTCACAGGTAAGTATGTCGCTCGGAATCTCTCTGAATACAGATCCTACACCGTATTTTTGCATGAACAGATTGCCGCGGTAACGGGCAAGGCCAGCGATCTCGTATCCGAAGTCAACGTCCCCGGTCTCTTCAAAAACCTTGATCTTTTCCTCGCTGATGATCTCATAGACCATGGCCTTTAACTCATCATTTTCAAGGACCTTGTATTTTACTCTCTCCATATCGCCCCTGATCCTGAGAATAGGCTGCTGGCCCGAGACCATGTGAAGGTCAGAGGCCCCCTGATCGTTCATCAACTTGAAAAATGCATCTATCTGTGCCATATTACGCTCCTTTTTTCAGGCGGCAATAGTCCGGACAAAAAATAATTTTTTATGTAAACGTTCACAGGGCAAGGGGTTTGAGATCCGGGAGGGCTTTTGCTACCCCGTGATCGGTTATCTTTATATTTTCTCATCACGACGCTGAAACTTTGGCAATCTGGATATCGGGCAGTGGGTATCCAACGCCATAAATCAAGATTATCACAATCACTTTGGAAATTATAGAAAAAATTCAATAAGTGCAGTCGTTCATCCCGCTTGCATCTTTTCTATATGTAAGGTTTAATTGAATTTAACAGTATCCTTAATAATTAAAGGGCGATAAAATTAAGTTATGAAATATATCGATCTGCATACGCACTCTTCCTGCTCGGACGGGACCATGACGCCTGCAACCCTGGTTGAACATGCAAAACAAGCAGGCCTTTCCGCAATTGCGCTTACGGATCATGATACTATGGAAGGAGTCCCGGAGGCTATGGCACGGGGCTTGGAACAAGGCGTTGAGGTGATCCCGGGAATTGAGATCAGTTCCAGTTATAATAACATGTTCATGCATATCCTGGGCTACGGACTCCGCCACGACGACCCGGCCCTTATTAAACGGCTGACAAAAATTCAGAAAGCAAGAAACCTCAGAAATGAAAAAATCATTTCAAAACTCTGCAAACTGGGTATCGAAGTGACCATGGCGGATCTGAAAACCTATTCAAAAGAGGGCCAAACGGGAAGACCCCATATTGCCCGTCTCCTTCTGGACAGAAAGGTAGTCAGAACACTGCATGATGCATTTTCCCGATATTTGGGAAAGGGAGGACGTGCATATGAGGACAGATTCAGGTATGAGGCCGGGGTGGCGATAAACATGATACGGGATGCGGGTGGTCTTGCAATACTGGCCCACCCGGTGACCATAACTCCAAGACTTGCCGGAATCCGGAAACTTGTAAAGACTCTTCAAGATATGGGCCTTGCGGGAATTGAAGTCTACCACCCTGCCCATTCGCCCGGTTTGACAAGGATTCTGAAACAGGTGGCTATGGAGAACGAGATGCTCATCACCGGAGGCAGTGATTTTCACGGTGATAACAAGCCGGACATCACCCTTAACCTGGCAAGAGAACGACTCAATATACCTTACAGCCTGCTTGCCGAGATGAAAAAAAGATTAGGTGGAAGGTTGAAGGTCGAAGGTTGAAGGTAGAAGGGCAAACGTTTGTCAACCTTCAGTTTAAATCCCTTCAACCTTCAGCCTTCAACCTTATACCTAAAACCCTTCAACGCAGCCGATAAATTTAAGCAGAAATAATTATGAATACGATTCTGGTAGTTGATGACGAGCCTAATTATCTGATAGTACTTTCCGAACTCCTGATTGACGAAGGATACGAGGTCTTTACAGCCGACCGCGGGGATAAGGCGCTTAAGATATTGAACAAGACCGATATCGATCTTGTCATCACGGACATGAGAATGCCGGGCATGAATGGAATGGAACTCTTAAAATCCATCAAGACAATCAACAAAGACCTTCCGGTAGTCATGCTCACGGCCTTCGGTGAAGTGGAAATGGCCGTAAGCGCCATGCAGGCCGGGGCCCACGATTACATTACAAAGCCGTTTAAAAACAATGAACTCGTGTTATGTGTCGGAAAAGGGCTGGACCATTATTCCCTGCTCAGGGAAAACCGTCGTCTTCAAGACGATGTACGCGACAGATACAACTTTGACAACATAATCGGCAAAAATAAACTGATGCAGCACGTTTACAGTCTCATAAAAAAGATGGCTCCGACCTCCTCCTCCGTCCTGATCACAGGCGAAAGCGGCACGGGCAAAGAACTTGTGGCAAAGGCAATTCATTTCAACAGCACAAGGGGGAAAGCCCCTTTCATTTCATTGAACTGTGCGGGTCTGCCCCCGTCGCTACTCGAAAGCGAGCTTTTTGGTCATGAAAAAGGCGCCTTCACGAGCGCCGTCTCACTCAGAAAAGGGAGATTCGAAATTGCTGACACAGGTACTCTGTTCCTGGATGAGATTGGAGAAATGGCTCTCCCGCTCCAGGTAAAACTCTTAAGAGTACTACAGGAACGAAACTTTGAACGCGTGGGTGGTTCAAAAACCATTAACGTGGATATCAGAATAGTGGCCGCCACGAATAAAGATCTAAAAGAAGAGGTGGAAAAGGGCAATTTCAGGGAGGACCTTTATTACCGCTTGAATGTACTTCATATTCATCTTCCGCCGTTGCGTGAACGAATTGACGACATACCACTGCTCGTAGGTCACTTCCTTGAAAAAAATAAGGCCAGACTGGACCGGCCTGACATTAAAATCTCTCCTGAAGCCTTACGTATTCTGATGACTCTGCCCTGGGAAGGAAATATCAGAGAACTTGAAAATACGATTGAACGGGCAGCGATCCTCTGCACAGGAGACCGCATTGAACCGGAGGATGTGGGACCCGATACGCCGGGGCTTTACGAAGCAACGTCATGGAATATCGATTTTGATCCGGCAGGACTCTTCCCGGCCGACACGCCGCTTCCTGAAATCATGAACGGAATTGAAAAAAAACTTGTAAAAGAGGCCCTTGAAAACGCCGGGTATGTCCAGACCCGCGCCGCTGAAACCCTTGGAATCACAAAAAGTTTACTCCAATACAAGATAAAAAAATTTAGACTCCCTAAAAAATAAGGTTCAGAGGTTCACTATTCTCCAATCCCTTAACCCTGCCTCCTCCCCAGTTTAACTTGCTTCTAAGAATCCCGAAATATCCCTTTGACGGAGAGCATATCAGGCGGAGCGGCCTATCCGAGGCCTCTACTTCGAGCCAATCGTTTTCTTTCATATCCCCGGCAGCCTGACCGTCTATGATCACCTTCAAATCGTTAATCGAACCGGCAGGTTTGGTGGACAATTTCGTGTCAGGCGGCAGGAGGACAGGCCTGCTCCCGAGCATGAATGGACAAATGGGAGTAACAAGGATGGAAGCCAGCCCGGGATGTACGATCGGCCCGCCTGCAGAGAGATTGTAGGCGGTTGACCCGGTAGGAGTGGAAAAAATCAGGCCGTCTGCTTTGTAGGTCGTGATATATTCCCGGTCCGCCCATGTATCAAGCTTTACAAGATGGTCGATGTTCCCCTTGCTGATAACCACGTCATTTAATGCGTAACGGTATTCAGAAAATTCCGTTGCCCGGCACAAGCGGGCCTTGATCATCATTCGATTCTCAATAACCGCGGTTCCTCTTATAATTGATTCAAACGCCGAGTTTCGTTCATCCACGCTGACTTCAGTCAGAAAACCCAAATCACCAAGGTTCACACCCATAACCGGAATCCCGAACCGACTTGCCCTGTCGGCAACATGAAGAAGCGTGCCGTCACCGCCAAGGATGACCAGAATGTCCATGTCCGGCGTGACATCGTCAATGACCGTCTCAACAGACCTCCCGGCAAACCATTCCGAAACGTCCGCACAAACCCTGCCGGGATCCGGAAAATCTTTCTTCAAAATAATTCCGACCTTTTTAATATCCCTAAAATCAATCATAGTTACAAATTTTCCCCCGTTTCAATCGCGTCGACCGCCCAGTTCGCCGGAACGTCGGGTTGCCGCCTGCACGGCATCCATTATTGTTCCTGTAAACCCCGCTTTTTCCATTTCATGCAGCCCTGCGATCGTGGTACCGCCGGGTGAAGTTACCATGGCCCTGAGCTGTGCCGGATGATCATTGCTTTCCATCGCCAGTTTCACAGAACCAAGCACTGTCTGCTGCACCAACATGGTTGCCGCCTGGCGATCAAGACCGACCATGACGCCTGCGTCAATCAACGCCTCGATAAATAAAAAAACGTAAGCAGGCCCGCTTCCGCTTAGGCCCGTCACAGCGTCCAGGTGTTTTTCATCCATCTGAACGCTTTTACCGACCGCATCAAGAATCATCCGGGTTGATTCCAGATCTTCCGCGGTCACTCCCCGGCCCGGACTGTATGCCGAGGCGCCCTCCTGTACCAGGGCAGGAGTATTGGGCATGACGCGAATAATCCTGCAATCCGTGCCGGACAACCTGGATTCCATGAATGCCAGGGGGATTCCCGCTGCAATTGAAATAATCAGGTGGGAGCTGTTAACTCCATGTTTCACGCTTTCCAGCAGACTGCCTACAACCTGGGGTTTTACGGCAAGTATGATAATAGTGCATTCTTTCCATACAAAATTACCGCTGTCATGGACGGATACGCCGAATTGATCCCGCAGAAAGCCGCGCCTTGCCTGGTCCGGATCAACTGCCAAGATCTGTCTCGAATCCACAAGGCCGGCGTCAAGTATCCCTCTGATCAATGCCTCAGCCATCCGGCCGCCTCCGATAAATCCGATTTTTTGTGTCAACTTCATTCTATTCTCCTAACCCAGATAAACTGGAATTTTTTAAAGGTCCTGGATAAGTACCTTAACAGCTGCGCGTAACTATTTAAAAATATTTTACCTTTTTGATTTCTTGCCACTCATTTCAGTACCCCCTCGAGGGGTATAAAAAACAAGAAAATTACCACTAAGGTACTAATCACTCGACAGTATCGAGGGTTCTCATGTCATTCCCGCAAAGGGCTCGCTCAAAAACAACTTCACATTTTCATGCGCCTATCCATCCCGTATGGCTCTGCGTTGCTCGTCGATTAAATAGCTGTTCGCCCTCCTCGTGCCTTGCCATGCGGGCGTCTCAACACCTGAAGAAAATGTAACATTTCTAACATCCGGTGTCAAAACATCTGGTGTTGTCACACATGGAAGCTTGGGGTCAGGTCTTGAAATATAAAATTTATCAGTGTGGGAAAAAGCGATTTTTCAAGACCT
>JAYEGR010000007.1:0-5992 GCA_034659175.1 Thermodesulfobacteriota bacterium
TTTTTGGGACTATTATTTCAGATATAATTTGTGTATGTTGGTTGTGGTTTGCAAGTTTCAAATCTGAAATAGAGGACCATCTAAATTAATGAGCGGTGAAATCACAATCATAGGCGGCGGACTGGCCGGGTGCGAGGCGGCGTGGCAGGCTGCGGGACGTAACTGCCGGGTCACGCTGCATGAGATGAAGCCGAAAAAATTCAGCCCGGCCCATAAATCCGAGTTTTTTGCGGAACTCGTATGCAGCAATTCGTTTCGCTCCTCTGATCTTCATTCGGCTGTCGGATTATTAAAAGAAGAGATGCGGCGGACAGGTTCGCTGATCATGGCTGCTGCCTCCAAAACCAGTGTCCCGGCCGGAAAGGCGCTTGCCGTTGACAGGAACCGGTTTGCCGAATATATCACCAGACGCATTGATGAGCATCCTTTAATAAGCGTTTCACGGGAAGAGATAACCAAAATCCCTCCTCCTTGCTCAACACCCGTAATCATTGCCACCGGCCCCCTGACCTCTTCCATGCTTGCGGATTCCCTGCTTGAGATTACAGGCAGGGATCATCTCGCCTTTTACGATGCCATTGCCCCGATCGTATATGCAGATTCCCTTGACATGGGGATAATCTTTCAGGCGTCCCGTTATGACGACGGCCCGGGCGACTATCTGAACTGCCCCATGGATGAAAAACAGTATAAACGTTTTATCACGGAACTGAAAGACGCTGAAAAAGTACCGCTCAAATCTTTTGAAAAGAAAAAATATTTTGAGGGATGTCTGCCCATTGAGGTCATGCTGGACCGGGGGGGTAACACGCTTCGTTTCGGACCTATGAAACCGGTGGGACTGACCGATCCCGGGACTGGAAAGACGTGTTTTGCCGTTGTTCAGCTCAGAAAGGAAAACAGGGAAAACACCCTCTACAATATGGTAGGCTTTCAGACCAAACTCACTTATCCTGAACAGAAGAGGGTTTTTTCACTGATCCCGGGCATGGAAAAGGCGGAATTCGCAAGGCTTGGAAGCATCCATCGGAACACCTTTATCTGCTCCCCGGACCTACTGCTGGAAACACTGCAATTCATTAAGCGTCCCGATCTACTGCCGGCAGGTCAGATAACAGGCGTAGAAGGGTATGTGGAATCAACAGCCATAGGACTGCTTGCCGGACTCAACGCAGCGCGTCTTGCAAACGTGGAACCACCCGTGGTTCCACCGCCTGTCACTGCCATGGGCGCCCTTATAGCGCACCTGACAAACAGGGATGTGAAACACTTTCAACCCTCAAATATCAATTTCGGCCTTTTTAAAAAATTAGGCAAAAAAATTCCTAAAAAATTCAGAGGAGAACATTATGCTGAAAGGGCCCTTAAAGCTCTTGAAAAATGGTTGGACACCGAAAATGTCTGCAAAAAGGAGTAAATTCATGTCAATAGCCTGGCTGATGATTCCATTCCTTGTCTGCGCTCTCCTGTTGATTGGACCGGTCTCAGCCCAGACAAAGCAGGCCCTTCCCGAACATCACCTTTCCATATCATTTGATATCAATTCGAGTCAGGTGCTCGGCAAATCGCTTATCATCATTCCCGCTGGCATGGACGCAAAGGTCTATTTAAACCACTTAACCATCACTGGAATCAAGATAAACGGCGCAAAAACAGACGCGGCTGAACCTGGAAAAAAGACCCTGGTTATTAAATCAACAGGTTCGGCACAGCAGGTGGAAATCACATATGAAAAACAATTTTTAACCATGTCCGGCCCTTGCTCAAGCATAATCACGCCTGACGGAATATCGCTTATCAACGGCTGGTATCCTGTTCTTGACAGGGATACGATCTTTTATCTTTCGGCCCGGATTCCGAACAGGTTTGAGGCGGTTTCCGAGGCAAAAGAGATCATTACGACTTTTTCAGAAAAAGAAAAAATCCAGGTCTTCAGGTTTGCCCATCCGCTAAACTCGATCCATTTCATTGCAGGCCCGTATGTGGTTGAAAAGGAAACCTTTGGACAGGGCAGGGAGCTTTACACCTATTTCTTTTCAGAGGATCAAAAGATCGGACAACGGTTTCGCGAAAAAACCCTTTCATACCTGAAGCGTTATGAGGAATTGATCGGGCCGTATCCATATAAACGATTTTCAGTTGTTGAAAACCGTTTGCCCACCGGTTTTGCCGTGCCTACATTTACCCTGCTGGGTCAGGCCGTGGTCAGACTTCCCTTTGTCATTAATAGGTCTCTGGGCCATGAGACGCTTCATTCCTGGTTTGGCAACTGTATCGAGATAGATCCGGCGCAAGGGAACTGGGCCGAGGGTCTGACCACCTATCTGGCGGATCATGCCTTTGCCCTGGATAAGGGACGCGACGTGGCTTTCCGCAAAGACCAGCTCATCAAATACCAGAGCTGCATTGCCGAAGAAAGCGCTCTGACGTTAAAAAACATTTCAGGTGTTGCAAGCCATCTCGCACCTGGCGTACAGGCCGACAGGGCAGTCATTTACAGCAAAGGCAGCATGTTTTTTCACATGCTGAAAAAACATCTTGGCGAGGAAACGTTTTTTAAAGGGATCCGCGATTTTTATTCCGGGATGAAACACAGGCGCGCCGAATGGAATGACCTGAAAACCGGTTTTGAAAAAGCCGCAGATATTTCACTTTCCGATATTTTCAAGCAGTGGATTGAAAGGAGTGACATACCCCGGCTTGGAGTCTCCGGATTAAAGGTCAGGGAAAAAGAGGGGCTGCCGGTTCTCACATTTTCTATTATCCAGAACAATGACAGCCCGTACAATCTGGAAGTTCCGGTCACGGTCAGGACAACGGACCAGGAGATCAAAAAGCTAATTACGGTCCGGGAGCTAAAGACAAAAGTTGAGATCCCGTTGACCAATCTTCCCCTGGAAATGGTGATTGATGAGAATTACGATCTTATGCGGAAGTTGTCACAAAGTGAATTTCCGTCGGTCTGGTCCCGTTTTGAAGGCGCATCACAAAAACTGGCTGTGATTGATCCTGAAACAGGCACTGAGATATTCAAACCTTTCCTTGGTATGCTTTCAGCAGCTGGCTGCGAAACCAGGAATGCGGATGAAATAACAGACAAAGACCTCTCAAACCACGATCTGATTTTCCTGGGTATTTCCTCCAAGATTGTGAGGTCTATTTTCGCGGAACCCGACCTGCCGGCTAAAGGTTTTTCAGTCTCGGTGCGGCCCAATCCTCTCAACTTGAGCCGGGTGGCGGTCCTGGTCTCAGCCACTGACAAAAAAGAAGTTGAAAAGGGATGCAAAAAACTAAAACATTACGGGAAATACGGGTTTTTACATTTTATCAACGGTCGTATCAGGGGAAAGAGCATACCCGAGACCGATATGGGCATGAGATATGCGCTTGACGTCCCGCCCAAGGGTCTTGAAATACCAAAAGCACTCTCATTTGATGACATAGTAGAAAAATTGTCAAACAGCCGAGTCATTTACGTGGGAGAGACACACACCCGTTATGAAGATCATCTGCTTCAGCTTCGTATCATCAGGGCGCTTTATAACCGCGACCCCAGGCTGGCCGTGGGCATGGAAATGTTCTCCAGAGCGACACAGAAAGCGCTTGATGATTATGTGGCCCACCGCACTGACGAACGGGAATTTTTAAAAGAGTCCGGGTACTTTGAACAATGGAGTTTTGATTATCGCAATTATCGCGATATTATAAATTTTGCCCGCCTTCACCGCCTGCCGATCATTGCTCTGAACCTGGAAAAGGATACGGTCGGAAAGGTCTTTAAGCAGGGTGGAATTTCAGCGCTTACCCCTGAAGAAAAGGAATCAATCCCAATTGACCGCGATCTTGGCATCCCTGGGTATGCAAAGCGGATCAGTTCCGTTTTTAGAATGCACACTCCGCCCGCCGGCCAAAAATATGAGTTCCGGGATTTTTTCCAGGCCCAGGCCCTCTGGGATGAGACCATGGCTGAATCAACGGCTGATTTCCTGTCAGCCAATCCTGACCTTCGGATGGTAGTTCTGGCCGGGCGTGGACATGTTGTAAAGGATTCGGGTATCCCTGCACGGGTGGCCCGCCGGCTGCCCGGCAAGCAGACAGTGGTCTTAAATACTGATGCAGGGGGAAGCATTGACTCAGGTCGTGCCGATTTTCTCTTCTTTTCTCCGCCCGCGTCCCTGTCCGCCCCCCCCTTGTTAAGAGTTATAATTGAAGACACTGATAAGGGCATATTAATAAACAAAGTCTCAAAATCAGGCGGCGCAGGCAAGGCCGGAATAAAAAAGAATGACATAATTCTCGCTGTTGACAATAAATCCGTTTCAACCGTGGCGAATTTTAAAATTGAGATGTTGTTTAAAAACAAAGGGGAAAGCGTTAAGGTACTTGTCAAAAGAAGCTATTTTCTATTCCCGGACGCGGAAATTGATTTCACGGTAGAATTGTAAAATCATTACAGGCCAAACCCCCAAAATCCGGATGAGAACTAGGCCAGGTGTTGTTATTCATCATTCATCACTCATAATTCATCATTCCAAAACCCTCCTCATGCACGATCAAAAAGTAAAAAAAATAATTCAACAAACCATGAGAATCCTGGACTTTCACCAGTCCCTGGGACTGGAATACTATGCCGGTACCCCTGGAATTAAAAAATTTCTTACAGCCAAGCCAAAAAAGGATAAACCGATTCATCCTGCTTCGCATGCTGCAGGAAAACCAGCCATGCCCGGCATCAAAATCCCTGCCGTCCTATTGCCGGAGGAAGGCGCCACCCTGGAGGGTATCCGAAATGAGACGATGGTATGCACCCGATGCGGACTGCACAGTTCCCCCAATCGTATTGTTTTCGATAATCACGAAACAAACAAAGTAAACGCCCAATATCCCGAGCAATCACTCTTTATTGTCGGAGATTGGCCATGCAGCGAAGACCATCGCCAGGGAACACCGTTCTGTGGTGAATCCGGAGAACTCCTGACCAAAATGCTTAAGGCCATCAATTTAAAAAGGGACAAAGTATATCTTACAAATGTCATTAAATGTGTCCCGCCGGAAGGCCATGAACCGTCTGCCGACGAAATCACGGCCTGCCTCCCTTTTCTCATGAAACAGATCGCAATTGTCCGACCACGGATAATTTGTTTACTAGGCGATTTCGCAGCCAGGTCCCTGCTTGGAACAGACAAAGAAATCCTAAAGATCAGAGGACGCTTCCACAATTTTCACGGCACTCCTGTAATTCCCACCTTTCATCCAGCCTTTCTAATAAAATACCCGGATATGAAAAAAGGCGCCTGGAATGATCTCCAGATGATTCAACGAAAGCTGTCGCATTTGTAAAGGATGATTCTTTAAGAGGCTGTTTGAAAAACTCAATTTTGGGCGGTAAAAACCTCCAACGTAGTGCCGGTTTTTACGATTAAAGCGGCAACATTCTTGCTCATACCAAGACTTCCAGATAAGGCCGGATCACATTCTGAACGCGGCAGATTTTAGCATACCGGGTGAGTTCATCCATGGTGAATATTTTTTTCTATCAACCTTCCTTCAAAGCTTCCAAAGCCACGTCCAATCCAATCTTATTACGGTACTTGAAGCAATCCACCACGGTTTTAGCAGAGTTGAAAACTTTAACCGGGACACCCTCCAGAAGATGAGTGTGCTCCCCAGCCGCCAATGTTGATTTTGAAAAATAGACAAATCGCACCGGCGGGTACTCTATCTTCGGCAGCCAGCTTTTGCTTTCAACCGCTATCCAGACCTCAAAGGGGCTATGGGTAGACAGTTCGTGAAAACGCAAAGCGGAAAGCAGGCAAAACACACCCTTCGGTACCCGCCTGCTTACTTCAATCAGTACCTGATGGCTGTTACGTTGCGCGACCATTGGCACGGATTTGCCGTTCTTGTTGCACCTTCCGTGCATTGCTGATTTTGCGGCATGATTATTGCTGGCTGGCCAGTTATCTTTTTTTTCTTAGCCGGTAATTTCAGC
>JAYEGR010000008.1:0-24654 GCA_034659175.1 Thermodesulfobacteriota bacterium
CAGGGATCATGACAAAATCAGTCTCTTTCCTGTCAAAGGCTCTGATTACATCGGAGATCCTGGGAAAGACTTTAATCTCGGCATCCGGCCGGAATTTACGCGCAGCCTGCCAGGTATGAGAACCCTCTGGACCAAGGGTGGCAATGGAATTCATTGTGTACACCTTTGTCAGTTATTAGTTGTCAGTTTGGGGTTGGTTTTAATTTCGGCCATCTCAGGATATGAGTATTGAGTGTTGAGTATAAAGATACGATCTGGTTTTTCCTCATCACTCAATACTCAGCACGGAACTCTAAGTGGCCGAAGATAAAACTAACCCCAACCTCTGAACCCTAACCCTTACAAATCTAGTTTGTTATTTCCGCACGGTCAACTGGTTTGATAGTGCGGCTGGAGATTTTTCCTGATGAAATCGGGCAAAGGCGAGCCCTGAGCGATCACAAAATATAATACTCTTCATCCGGGTCAATATAGCTGCCAAGGCCGATTATTTCTGTTTTGCCCTCACATTTACGGCATATGGGAATATATTTCACGCCATCTTTTTCCATATCAATCGTTTCAAAAATTCGTGCTTTTAATACCTGAAAAGCGGCCGGCGACGGGTCTATTTCAAATTTTGACTGCTGCACCCTCACCCCGTAATCTTTCATGATTTTTGCAACCTTGACCAACCGTTTCGGGTGGGCGATATCGTAAATAGCCAGCATTTTCATGGTAATTCCCGTTTAAATGATAACCCAATCTAATTGACTGAACCTGATCCCCTGTCCCTGAATCTCCGCTTTCCCCATACATCTTGAACATATCCGGTATATACGGACAGAATCATTTCCAATATCAAGATTGTCTTTGCAATAATAACGTATCTGCTGCACTTCCCGGTTATCAAGGCGGCATTCAAACACTGATTTCTGGGACCTGATTCCCATTTCTTTTAAAAATTTTGGGCATAGGCTGCTTTGAAATCATACAAACGTGTGTGCAACCACTCATTAAAATACTCCCTGATATTTTCTGAATCGTACATGGCGGAAACGATGTTTCACTTCAACTTCACCGCCAGGGAGGTATTCCTCCAATGCTTCGCGTCTGGTGGTGGAATAAATAGGAACAAGCCTGTGTTTGAACGCAAAAGAAACAAAATAAAAGGTGGCGCCGAATTCGCCCTGAATCAAAACATAATCAGACTCTATAGCAATTTTTGTTAACCAATCGGCAAGAGGACGCATATATTCATCAAGCTTTTCTAGGCCGGACGGCACCTGTTGCCATAGATCCGCCAGATCATCAGGAGGTAAAATAATATCACCCACTCCCAATGAACCATAGGCATCTTCAATCTGCCGAGCAGTAAGTGTGTGATTAAAAATAACAATTAATTTCTTCATAAATCAGGTCATTCCGTTCGTAACAACCAAATCGGTTGCCCAAATTGTTTCTGGGAGTCGTAATCCCTTCTCAAATCAGGTCATTTCGTTCTGCAAACAACAGCATATGGTGGGTGTCTGGTAGCGTCGTAATCCCTTCTCAAATCAGGTCATTTCGTTCTGCGGCCCATAAAAATGTTGCCGTTCCGATGGGTTAGTCGTAACTTTTCGTGAACCTCCATCTCTTTTTTTGCACAAGTATTAACATCCATAAATTCACCTCCTTTTAGAAATATGTAATTATTTGACTTTCCATCATTTTTTACTGTTTCCGCAGACCTTAAACCTCTTGAAAAGATCAAATTTCATCATTTCAAGTAGTTAGACTTAAATGATGCTTTTGCCATGAGGTCTGCGGAAAAAGAGAACTCGGCGTCCTTAACCAAACGAAATAGCAAGATCGTTAGACAACCCCATCCCACTGCCGCCACCAATTTGAGGATCGTTTTTATCGTCTTGGTGAAAAGGACAAAATCAAGCAAATCATTATCACCCTCGCCATTCATATCCAATCCAACCCATCCGGATTTTCAAAGCCTATTGATTTTTCTTTAAGAAAAATTCAAGATTTCTTTAACTTTCCGAACCTTGGCAAATTGTTTTTTCTTTTTCTTTTTTACCTTCCATTTGCCTTCGGCCTGCCATAATTCCATAAAGGCCCCGGCAAGGGCCTGCCGATGCTCAGGTGAGGCAGATTCAATTTTCGGCCAGACATCTTTCAGGGGAACAAGATCCGGGGCATTGGCAATGGCTATTTCAGCGCCACGGATAATCGCCAGATCACGCTCTTCTTCAGGCATATTTTGCCATTTTTCCTTGGCGGCCTTTTCTTTTTCCCTGGCCGCACGATCCTCGGCAATTTTTTGCTTACGCTCTTTTTCCTCGGCAGCAAGACAGGCCTGTTGTTCAGCAGCTTTTTTCTTCCGGCCCAGTAAAAATTCCTGCTGTTGCTTTTTCAGCTTCCGGCGTTCCTTTTCCGCCTGCTTCTGAAAAGCGGCCATTTCAGAAACAGACAATTGTTCTAAAACAACCCAGCCAAATGGCCGAAGGTACTTATTTGTAGAAGGACTTTTTGAGTCAGCAGCCAGCCATATTGTTGTTGCGTGATCTTTGATTTCACTGCCTTTTCCCTTTCCTTTCATAATTTTAATTTGTCGATGACCTGCCACTGTCACACATTCTGCCCCGGAATGGCGGCCAAGGCGCAGGGGAACCTGGCTGGAGGATAAAGAAAGCTTTACAGGGGGAACAGACACGGCTTCCAGCTCCCTGTCTTCCCTTTTTTTCTCTGATCCAAAAAATAGAAGAAGAGCTTTTGTGATTTCGTCACTGGATATCGGTTTTTTTATTGCCGGGTCAGACGTTGATTGAATCGTGATGGATCCGATAAACTCTGCATCAGGTTCCAGCGCCTCAAAAATTCGGGGAGGCCCCTTGGCCTCAAATTTAGATGGTTCCTTTTTCTTGTTCACACCATAGACAATACGTTGCTTAACTTCGCCGACCGGCATAAAATCAGACACTTTCACCAGGCGAAAGGGGTCAGTATCAAATGCGCCGCCGGTTAACTGTTTTTCAAGCTTTTGTCCTGCTCCTTTGCCTTCATATTTTGGGTAGCTTTTACCATTATTACGAAAATTAAGAACCGCGGTACGCAAACTCCCTTTAATTGCTGATCCGGGAATGTAAGGAGCATTACTGTGGAGATTGAAGGCTGTCCTGGCAATTTGATATTTATTTAGATTCTGCTGCACATTTATTTCGCCTGTCAACTTAAGAGTCTTTCGGTAATGGTCCACAAAATCAGGGCTGACACCCACACGTACCCCATCAGCAAGGTCTTTATGCCGTCTCATAAAACGATATATTTCAATGAGAGAGGCAATTGTCCCTTTCTGACAGATAGCAGAAAACTCATTCCTGGCATCATTATCCAACATTTCGACAAAGCGGTATGGGTCAAAGCTGATCAGCTCCCCATTCTCTTCATCTATTACAAATCCTGTGGGCTCATATACTTCATCACAGCCGACATGAACAGGACTTATAGTTTTCAGGCGAAAGAAAATTGTTTGGCTCTGCATATAGTCCCTCCGCAACCTGACAATTAATTTTGGGTCAACCGGAACTGGTGTGATGCCTAACACCGTCAACCGGAATCAATGTGGTTAATGAAATCAAGCTGTTACGCAAACTATTGTTAAGATGTCAATCTTTTAACGATGGTATTAAGAGCAAAAAAAATGGCACTTTTTGATTTTGATGTAACCACCAGTAAAACAACGCAAAAAATGGTGAAAAGAGGGTTGTTTTACCACACCAGTTCCGGTTGACCCTTAATTGTTTTGTCGTTGTTTAAGCCATTTTTGAAGGGATGCTTGGCTTTCCCCTGACGGCTTTCCCGCCAGCAGCCCTTCAATGCTTACATCTTCATCAATTTTTTCCCAATGGATACCATGGCCTTTGCCTATTAATCTCCACTGGTTCCTCTCGGCCGGAGTTGCATGTAACAGCCGGGGATACCACTCCAGCGGGGCTGAAATAGATCTGCCGTCACTTAAATCAACAGATAAACTATCATCTGTTATTGATATAAGTATTGCGTCGGGAATATTGATTTCAACTGCCGAAATATTCATTCCATGCCTCCATAATATGTGAATGATATTCAGTAATAATTATATGAATACGTCTTATTTCCGCCCGGTTAAAACCGCCGCTCTTTTGTAATCTGACAGGATCGAGCCAAAATTTTGCAATTTTGTCATCATGCTCAACATGAATATGGTGTGGTTCATTCCGATCTCCGGAATAAAAGAAAAATCGATACGGACCGATTCTTAAGACTGTCGGCATCTTTTCATGTTCCTCTTTTGATTTCAGCAGGGCAAATACAGGCTGTAGCCTTGGGCCACTGTATGTTTGTCAGCTTTCGAAAGACCGCATGCTGCCTGGCCGATATATTGTTTTTTGAAAATATTTTTATCATCAGTAAAAAAAATCGCGCCCTCATCTGCCATGACAATGGGATTTTTAAATGGTTTCCCTGTATATAACAACGATGCGCCATGTTTGCCAAAACGGATAAAAGGAGTAAAATAGCTTTCCGAAAAAACATTTTTATCCGGCACACAGGGGGCCAGGGTATAACATGAGCGGCTTTTCCTTTGAGGAAAAGAAAGCTCATGCACTCCTGTCACATCAAAACGCCCCAGTCCGGCGCTCGCATCACGGCCATAGCCCCAATTGCCGATTTTTATGAAGGCTTGCTCAATCTTCTTTATGTCTGTGGCATCATCCTCAAAGGCAATAAAAACAGCCAGTTTAACACCCGGCAGGAAACAGGTGTTTTCTACGGAAAATGGCGCGAATCCATCCTTGCCCGTTGTCATGGTCAACCGGTTGATGCTGTTATGTGCCTGCTCAAATTTACCAGACAGCTTTTTTCTATTGCCGGTAAGCAGCCGGAATGGTCTGGCCTGTTCCAGTGGCATCGTGGAAAGATGCAGATCAAAGAGCTGATCATCCGAACGATAGTTTTCCGGGGCCAAAATAATTTTCAGATCTTCACCAACCAGAAGCCATTTTCGTTTTTTATCTTCCTTGCGATCCTTTAACTGCCGACAGCGATCACCTTTTCCTTTGCCGTTGTCTGATAAAGTTGCCGGCAATGAAGGTCTCGGCATGGCGTAAAAAGTTTTGCCCTTTTCAGTAACCAATGGCCAGGCTGACGAAAATACTGCAAAAGGCAGGGTGGGATATTTTTCTATCCATGATTCAAGGCCGCCTTTTAATAGCTCCGGGTCTTCCGCCGCCTGCCAGCAGAAATGGCCAAAGATAGTATCCCCTTTTAGCGGAGTGCCAAAGGGCGAGGTTGGTTTAATGGTCAAATTATAAAATTTCAATTTAGCCTCACGTTTGCAGAAAGCCTTATGGGATAATACTCGGGACGCCGGGGATCATCTAAGATATCGGCGTGATTTCGGCGAATTTTTCTTGGAGTTTTTCATCGTCAAGCTCAAATCGCACCCGACCGTAACCTCGACTGCCGCTGCCGCCAAGGGCATCAAGTTCCAGTAGTTTAAGGCCGTCAAGCAGGAAGTCCTGTAAATTTTCATCTCCTTCCATCTCTTTAATGGTGATGCAAAAGTCAAAGATCATGCCCGCCGGAACCCGTTCGATGAATCTTGGGCCTTGGTTTTTTTGAGCAGTGCCTTTGATACGATCAATTGAATTTTCTGATTTCACTTCAGTGAAAGACCAGTTATTTGCCCGGACAATTTCCCCGCACTCCTTATTAACCGGGCAATCAGCAAAAGATGCCCTTGTGGGTCCTATTTCCATGGCAGCGTCACCATCTGCGCCACTTACACCAAAAATCTTCAAAATTCTCTTTGCCTCGGCCCGTTCGGAGTTGGAAAGGTTTTTCTTAAGTACCTTGGTGTTTAAAGGTTTGCCGTCGTCTGTGTGAATCATCATGCCGCTTCGCATCTCCAGCAGAGAGCGAACCTTTCCTTTCAAGGAAGAACCGGGGATATAGGGTTCTCTTGTGTGGGGGTGGGTGACAACTGGATTGTCGGTGCCACCGATATGCATTTCAGTGTCACCGGCGCCGATATGCAGGCCGCTTTGCAAAATGATGCGGCCACTGATTTTAGAGAGATTTGTGAGTTTCATATTATTCTCCTCTGTTACGAACTTATCTTTATCACCTGGGCCGGTGCATTTTGTAAAAGCCCATGAATGACTCAAAAAAATTGGTAAAGACCCGTAAGTCTTCTTTAGTATTTACCTGAGATATGCCATCACGCATGAGGGACACAAAGGAGTCGGTCACCAGATTCCGTCCTTTGGCATATGCTGCTTTTGCTACAACCATATGGACATGGGGAAAAATAATGTTCCAATCCGCATCTTGTGCTTGAGCCTGGGTATTTAAACGTATTATTTCATCAAAAAAACGGCGGAGCTGGGTACTTTTGTTTTTGTCCCGCTCTCTTTGGCCTTCTTTGCTGATTTTTACTGCCCAGTCATCAGCAATTTGCGAAAATAAAAATGGATCCAGAATTTTTTCATCCGGGTCCTTCCACAAAGTAATCGTTGCCATTTCAACCTCCTGTAATGTCCTCATTATCGTTGTTCATATAAAAGATGCCAAAGCGGAATTCGTACAGCTCCGTCATATTGATTGAGCCAGCCCGACATGGCGCTCACTTCATCAACGGCTTTTTGCCGTTTTTCATTTTTCAGTGATGAGTTGATGTTGCGCGTTACTGAATATTTGAACATGGAACGCCATTTCAGACATTCAAGATCACTGATAACCACCTTTTGCCCGGCAAGCGCTTTTTCTTGACCTGCCAGCTCAACCAGATGATTGAAGTGATACATCATGCCCTTGGCAATGAGATTGTCATCCAGCCAGGACCGCATGGTTGCGCCGTGTTCCACAAGCTTGTCAAAATCATCCCAGAGAACCGTGCTTCCGAACATTGTTATTCGATTTCGGCCTTGATTTTTGGCTTCTTCCAGAGCTTCTTCTGAAAATTCAGCCAGTTTATCCACCGGCACATGAGTTTTCTGAACCGTGATTCCGGCGGAAAAAGTAATTTCATCATTTGCGCATACATAGTCTGCAAATCGATTTCGTAAATGCAATGCCAAATGGGCCATTTTGTTCCAGGGGCCGATAAGAAAAAGGTCATCACCGCCTGCAAATACGGTATAAACATCACGAAACTCTTCCGTGTTTTTTAACAGATGAGGAAGATAAACACAGAAGAAATTATTGAGCTGGCGGCTTATTGTGGCAAGGCGTGACAGGGTAAACCGTTCTTTAGAAAGGCCGCAGCCCATAAGAAAGCCCAGATTGTCGACATCGGCCTTTAAGATGCCCAGAGCTTCAGTGCCGGTTATTTTTTGGTCTTGCCCGAAATGTTTTGCCTTGGCCGCAATATGGTTAAAGGTTATTGGCGTATCCTGTTTTATTGGTTGGCCATCAACGGCGGGCAGACGTTCGTCATATTTGTCTGCCTCGGTATAAACAGGAACGTAGCCGTTGATAAGCCTGTCAGTTGCCTTGCCCGGCAATGAACCGTCATCATCAACATTAAGATTCCACAATTTCAAAAGTTCACCGCCGGTCTCTTCTATTTGCTGTGAATTGTCCTGGAACATGAGTTGATACTTCCCGAATATCGGGTTTAGTAAACTCTCGTGTTTTTTTAAGTGGACGGATTTTTGAAATACGGCAAGCCTTCCGCCCTTTACCAACAGGGTGCCAAGCATAATATGATCCCGGCAGTCTGCACAGGAAACCTGGTCATTATTGAGATACCGGTCTCCCAGGGTCTCTTTAACAGATGGTCTCATGCCGCATAATGGACAGAGCTGGTGTGGCTTCAAATCATTATTAAACCGGTCAAGATAGTTGTCAACCATACCGCCATGGACATCCAAATCAAGTTTGTTGAGTTTACGTTTTTCCATATTGAGTTGATGACGTTCATTCCAAAACACGGAAAAATCACCGCTATGGAATTCTTGAGGGGACGCCGGGATAGCAATAATACCCATGCTGGACTGACCATAGGAAATACCAAAGAGCCAGTTATTTATTTTCTTTTCCACTTCACAAACAGCCTCTCCGGCCTTGTCTGTATTTGGAGCAAGCAGAGTGAATTTGCCCGCGTCATTCAGCACTATAGAATGACCCGGCAAACCAAGCTTACGGCAAAGCATGTCTGCCGCCAGCTCAGAAAAAAGCGATACCGCAAAAGAGCGCCCCCGTAAAATTTTGGATCGGTTGCTTTTTAATTCTCCGCCTCCACTGAAAATAAAATTCTGGATACCGTAAAAATCACCGGTAACAAGAAGGAATTTTTCCGGGCTGTTGTCCCGGATTGCCTTTTCCGCCATAGTTCCATTCTGCTTATGATACAGGTACAGGGCGACAGCAAAAGCAGCAGTGGTACGCGCATGATCATATAATGAAACATCATGGACAACATCACCAACCCTGGCTGCCGGAATCATTGAGGTGTAGCGCATAAGCAGGGAGTCGAAATGTTGTCCCCAGAGTTCGACGTTATCTTCTTTGTGAAACAGGTTTTCAAGGCCACTTATGAATTGATCAAATAATTGTTTGTATTCCTGTTCAGCATCGGCCTTAGTTGTTTTACCTGTTTCCTGTTTCGGAAAAATATGATTTGCCGAAACAGGGGCGAGGGAATAACGCCACTGAAAATCATCCTTGTTTGAGTATTTTCCACAACGACCATGTCCAAAAGATTCAAGAATGGGGAGCAGCCGCGTCTTTTTGAAATCCTGGAAGGCGATGTTTTCACCCTCCTCGAATTTAGCCCTGTCCAGGCCGCTGCTGATGCGATCGGCCTGGGCGATTAGCCATTGCATGGGCGTTTCCGGGTTATGATGTCCGGCTGCCAGGTTAATAAAGCTATCTTCCTCTCCCCATCCTGCGCTGTTAAAAACAGCAGGGAGGTCATCCGCCATCTGCTCGATAAACGCCGCCGTATAAACGGCATGGACATGGGTATGGCGCCCGTCCCGAAACGGCTGATATTGCCCGGCATTACTCGCCAGGTAATCATGGGACACATCAAGACACCCCTGAGCAAATTTGCCGATATCATGCATCAGTCCGGCCAGGGCTATTTTCAGGGTGGTTTGTTCCATCTCTTACTCCGATATTATTATGCGTGAGAAAAAAATCTTCAAAATTTAATGTGTTTAAACAATTATCATAATTAAGTTGAACTTGTCAAAGTATTGCAACGTTGCAATTTCCGGTTTGTAATATTTTATTTCTGAATAACGAATTACCCTGTCAACTGCTTTCGAATGGCCTGGTATTTTTGTTTCAGATGCTTTTTGAATGCATCAGCCTTGCATTGTCCAACAAAACCGCCATGGTTAATGTCGTTTCGGATTTGGCTTAATGAATCATAGTCTGATGCCAGGCTCCCGACCAACGAGGATGAGATAAAGTTCCGGCTGATATCAGGATTCTCACGGAGTCGGGCGCTCCAATTTTTTTCTTCTCTTTTTCGGTTCACAGCATTAAAACAATCCGCAACGATTTCCCTCAGATCGCGATCATGCCAATCCAGATCATATTTATCAAGAACCATGGATATCACAGTTTCCTGTAAAAGGGTTAATCCCTGCTGGATAAGATTATGCTCAATGCACCATCCGACTGCTGTCAGGCAGTTTTCAAGACTGTTTTCCTTAAAACCGTTTACTTTGTTTTTAATCATATCGAGCAGAGGCTGAAAGGCCGGAATTATCTCCTGTGCCGAGGATATCCGGTCTATGTATTCCAGAATCCGGCCGGTTGACTTGCCCTCGGTTAATTGAGCGCCTCGATCAGTGGAAATCTGACCTGCGAGTTCCTTCAGTTGAGTCGCCATGTTGCGCCAGTGACTTGCCTCTTTATCCCGGCCGCTGCTTTGGAGCAGGCGGGGCGTTGCCGCGTTATCCAGCAGTTGTGAAATCTTGGCTGGATTGCCGAAACGCACAAAATCTTCAGCGCCGCTGCTCCACTGCATAAGGGTGTCAAAACCTGTGAGATCAAAAATCGGGGCGTTGCGCTTTGATACCGGTATTTCCTTGACTTTGAAAGCGGTACCAAGGGTCTCAAAAGCGCCGTAGTAAATGCCTTGTATTTCGATTTTCGAAATAACCCTGGCATAATTCAGGAGTATAATTCCCAGCATAGGCAGCGACCGGAAACCATGGGTGATATCCATGACCACCTTATCACCCTGGGCAAACTTTTCGTAAACCACGGAAAAAATTCGCCATATCTCTTCTTCCGAGGAGCCGTCAGGGATATCGACATCTTGGACGCGAGCCCGGGTCGGCAATTCGGCCAGTCGGCTTGCCAAACCTTTGTGGTGCTCCGTATCGATCCAGTTTTTTTCGCGTGCTTCACGGGTAAGGAAAATCAGGATTCGATCATCATGACCGAAATCAGTGCAGAACATCCGGATCATGGCCTCCTGGACAAAACTGACATTTTCCACTTTTTTGTCACCAAAACAATAATTGCATTCCATATACTCATTCGTCCCCAGAAAACTCACAAAAATTTTGCTCATCATCATTCTCCTTATTCTACCGGTTCCGCATTAACCGCAATCTTGCCAAGGCCAAAAGCCGTTTGCTTGCCGATATGTGTTTTCTCACAGTATTTCAGCAACCACATAAACGGAGTTATGGCACCCGTGAAAATGACACTGCCTGTCACTCCACCCATATTCATCTTTGTTTTCTGGCGGTTACTGTAGCGCGTGATTTCCTGCCATTTTAAATCTGTTTTTTCAATTTCCACGTTCTTTGCCTGAACAACAAGACCGCGATAATCAAGGTCAGGCTCTCCGGAACCAAATGTTTCTTCAAGGAGTGATATACGCCGAAGGCAAGCCCTGATCAGAACATGAAAATCCATCTGATTCGCGAGCCTGTTATTAAATTTCAGGCGCAGAGGTGTTTCAAGGCGAATTTTCACCTTGGAGACCGGCAGGTCTTCAGGCCAATCTCCTGCAAGATATTCGGGGTCATGGCTTTGGTCTAAAATCCCGTTGGTCCGGTCATAAATTTTCCGGCCATTTCGATATACACTCAATAACTCGAATTTTCCAAGCCCATCCTTCAGCCTGGCCCCGAACCCGTTCCGCCCCATCTGTTCAATACAGTAGACAAGATAAGGAAGATATCTGACAAAATCACCAAACAGTGTCAACCGTATGTCAAAGAGATCACCGGACTTATAGCTTTGATTAGTCTCCGGCGGAGGTTCCAATACAAATGGATGGGGTAAGGCGCTTACCCGCGTTTTCTTTTTTGACTTACCGGAATCGGGTTTGATTGACTCAAACATTAAAAAATATACGCACGTTGGACGCAGCAGGCAGTGGTCACACGTATATCGTCGTAAAGTACAGGAAATCTTTTTCAGCGAGTGTCCGAATAAACCCCGCAGGCATGAACCTTTGAAAGAGGAAACCAGCGCATCAGAGGTAAAGCGGCAATGGAAGTCGAAAACAGCGTATTGCATGGACATAATGATTGATTTTTTCAACCTTTTCCGGCTCGCAGTCAACGAGCAGGGTTGAAAACGGGGTGGTCAAGAATTGATCCGCTTTTTTACGAATGATTGCGGCAAGCTTTTGCTGTGGCGCTTCAACGGAATGATCCCCGGAGTAATGGGAACCCCGCCAAACACATACCAGGGCTTTAAGGGCTTAAAGAGGGATGTGGAAAAAAATAATGAATTCATAAACGGATCACTTTTCCCAATGTTCTGTCAACAGCCAGGGCCTGCCGCATCCTGGCCTTTAAAAATTTGTCGGTAAGATAATCGCGGCTGTTTTCAATAACCGAACATAGCCTGGAAATGCTGCTTGCCTCGCCCAGTTCCATAACGGTTTTCAGATTTTCAACAAAATTATGGACGATCTTGCGGCCCTCACCGTGCGCGGAAATGATTTCGGCATATGTTACAGGGCTCTGGGAATGGATGCGTGACATGGCCAGAATACCATACAGCGACGTAAGTGTGGAATGGCTTCCAATGGAATCAGGCGGTATTTTGTTTTGATCAAGTGTCATAGCGAGCGCCACCGAGATTGCGGTGGGCAGTTTCTGTCCCACACCCATGAGCAGATCGTGCTCCTCCGGGGTGTCGGTGGATATGTCAGCGCCGTGCTTGTAAAGGAATGCCTCGAATTCACTGCACAGAGCGCCGCTTCTCGTTGTTCGGACAATGGATACGTTCTTGTCCTTCATGTTAGCCGCCCTGGGCCCCCACAGGTTGTGAACCAGCATCAGTTCAACACCCTTTCCCGTGTGCGTCAGCGCGGTATTCAAGGTGTTTTCCGCCTCGCCCGCCAAAAGGATCATGGCCTGTCCGTTTTTTAACAGGGGGCCGAATTTTTTCACGGTTGCGGCCGTTGCGCTGATCGGCACGCACACAACCACAACATCGACTTTCTTAATCATCTCCTCGGGACGCATAGCACTGCTGCGTCCTGTCAGATGTGTCTCATATCCTTCACTGTCAAGCCGATCGGAAAACCATTTGCTCATATCGCCGGTCCCGATAAACCCGAACGATTTGATGAGCTTTACACGCATATCAACGCGTGGATAACTGCCCAGCACCTTGATGACCCCAGGCTCCTGAATGATATGATTTTCAATCCGCGCAAGGCCCTCACTTATATTCGCATCCTTGATATGGCCTTCAACTTCGATGAAAAATTGCAGTTTTTGAGTTGTCACATCGCTTTCGGAATGCAAATCCACTATGTTGACGCCGCGCGTGGAGAATTCCCCCAGAATATCAAACAAAAGGCCTACCCGGTCCTGGAGCGGCAAGGTGATAAAAGTAGTGGCATCATATCCGGTCGGAGGGGCCATTTCCCGCCCTAAAACAGCGAAACGGGTACGGTTATGAGGGGCTGTTTCCCTCTCCCTTACAACAAAACCATGCTTATTCAATACTTCTTCAGCTGTTAGAACAGCGCGGTCTGTCAGGTTGTTTTCCTTTATTTCCCGCAGGGCCTCTCCAAGATCGTGAACTATAAGCCGTGGGAGATCAGGCAGGTGTTTTGCAATATATTCTTCACACTGCTTGAACGCATGGCCCGTGCTCAGGATCATTTTAAGATCACTGGTGTTATCAAGTGATCCAAGAGAGAGATGAATGGGCAGGACGATATTGTGAATCCAGTATGCGTTGGAAAGGGTTTCCATCACATGAAAATATTCTTTTATCTCTCCTTCCCTGGTGTTATACACAGGGATCATGACAAAATCAGTCTCTTTCCTGTCAAAGGCTCTGATTACATCGGAGATCCTGGGAAAGACTTTAATCTCGGCATCCGGCCGGAATTTACGCGCAGCCTGCCAGGTATGAGAACCCTCAGGACCAAGGGTGGCAATGGAATTCATTATATCTACCTTTGTCAATTATTGATTTTTTGTAAGCATTTCAAGCATGAACGGGTACTATTAGGTGAGCCCCTGAACCCTGAACCCTGAACCCTGAACCCTGAACCCTGAACCCTGAACCCTGAACCCTGAACCAAATCTAGTTTGTTATTTCCGCATGGTCAACTGGTTTGATAGTGCGGCTGGAGATTTTTCCTGATGAAATCGGGCAAACCGGCAAAACCATTGCTGCGGATCGGAGGTGTGGCCGAATATCTTTCAGCGCTCAAGTCCTCGCCCAGGTACGGGCCCCAGGTGATTTACCACAAGGAAATCGCCGAAAAATGCGCCATCTATAAAAAACCCAAAAAACCCTGGCCTGCCGATCTTTCAAAAGCATTGGCCAAAATGGGAATCAAGAGCCTCTATTCCCATCAGGCCGAAGCAGTGGACCTGATTCGGCAGGGTGACAGCATAATAATAGCCACTCCCACTGCAAGCGGCAAGAGCCTGGTTTACAATCTTCCGGTATTTGAAAAAATTTTCCAAAAACCGGAGACAAAGGCTCTCTATCTCTTCCCTTTAAAGGCCCTGGCCCAGGACCAGCTTAAGGCGGTTCAGAAACTGGCGGGCCGGCTTCCTGAGGAACAACGTCCCACCGCAGCTATCCTGGATGGTGATACATCCTCATACAGACGAAAAAAAATTCGTGAAACAGTGCCGAATATCCTGATCAGCAATCCCGACATGGTACATCTCTCCATGCTGGGATATCATGAAAACTGGTCCCGATTCTGGTCCGGTCTGACCTATGTGATTATGGATGAGGCACACACCTATCGCGGCGTTTTCGGAACTCACATGGCCTGGGTAGTGAGGCGGATGCGTCGTATATGCGGCTTTTTCGGGACTGATCCTCAGTTTGTCCTTTCTTCGGCCACAATCGGAAACCCTGCGCAACTGGCAAACGATCTGCTCGGCATGCCGGTCAAGACCATTACAAAAACCGGGGCGCCTGAAGGCCTGCGTCATTTCGTATTTATCGATCCATATGAGAGCGCGGGCTACGCGGCAAGCCGGCTGCTTGAGGCGGCGTTGAAACGCGGACTGAGAACCATTGTATATACCCAGTCCCGCAAGATGACGGAACTCATTTCGGTCTGGACAAAACCGCGTCTCGGAGAGATTCAGGACAAGCTTTCAACATACCGGGCCGGATTCCTGCCTGAAGAGCGAAGGGAGATCGAAGGCAGACTCACAAGCGGGGAGCTTTTAGGCGTTGTCTCGACAAGCGCCCTTGAACTGGGAATCGATATCGGCTCTCTTGATATCTGCATCCTGGTCGGATATCCCGGAACCATAATGCAGACGTGGCAGAGAAGCGGGCGCGTGGGCAGGCGTCAGCGGGAATCCCTTGTAGCGCTCATTGCGCAGGAGGATGCCCTGGACCAGTATTTTATGCGCAATCCGGAAGATTTTTTTGATCGGGACATAGAAGACGCCGTGCTTAACCCGGATAATTCAACGATCATGAAACAACATCTTGTCTGTGCAGCGGCTGAACGGCCGATATCTATAAACGACCCGCTTATCAAGAGCCATGCCGCCTCACAGGTTATACGCGAAATGGCTGAAAAGGGGACACTGCTTCTGGGTGACGACGGCAGGGAATGGTTCACAATTCGAAAATATCCCCACCGTAAAGTAAATCTGCGTGGAAGCGGAAAATCGTATTCAATCCGCAAATCAGGCGACCGTGAGCTCCTGGGCGAGATCGACGGGAACAGATGCCTTAAGGAATGTCATCCCGGAGCTGTTTACCTGCATCGCGGAAAAACCTGGGTTGTTACGGATCTTGACCTTGAGGCACATGAGGTCACAGTCGTCCCGCGGGATGTGAACTATTTCACACAACCCCTGGGGAACAAGCAAACCGAGATTCTAAAAGTTTACAAAAGCGTTACTAAAAAGAATTTTCGGGCTTCAATGGGATACCTGCGTGTAACGGAATCTGTGACCGGTTTTCAAAAACGGTTAAAAAGAGGCCTGACACTGATCTCCACGGAACAGCTCGACCTTCCCCCAATGATATTTGAAACCGAGGGGTTATGGATTGAGATTCCAAAACAGGTTCAGTACCGGCTTGAACAGGGCCGATTTCATTTCATGGGCGGGATACATGCAATGGAACACGTATCAATCTCCATATTCCCGCTGCTCGTCCTGTGCGACAGAAATGACGTGGGAGGGATCGCAATTCCCTTTCACCCCCAGCTTAAAGGAGCAGCCGTCTTTATTTATGACGGTTATCCGGGCGGCGTTGGTTTAAGCAGGCAGGCATTCGGCCGGATTGAGGAACTGCTTGGCACAGCGTTAAAAACTATCAACACCTGTCCTTGTGAAGTCGGCTGCCCATCCTGTGTTCATTCACCAAAATGCGGTTCAGGAAATCGGCCCATTGACAAAGAGGCGGCCCGCCGGGTACTGGATGGACTCCTGACCCCAGGCAACGTCGGGCCGGCACCGGCACGTGTAACCGGACTACAGGCCGTGGCACCGGCTTCAACTGACCGGGAAACCGCGCAATTGCCGGAAAGATACGGAGTCTTTGACCTGGAAACCCGCAAATCCGCACAGGAAGTCGGCGGCTGGCACAGGGCCGACCGAATGGGGATCAGCGTTGCCGTGCTTTACGATTCCGAACTTGACGAATACATCACGTTCAGGGAGCACGATATTCCTGACATGGTGGAACATTTAAAAAGGCTTGACCTTGTCGTGGGCTTTAACAACAAGCGGTTCGACAACATGGTCTTGTCCGCCTACACTTCCTTTGACCTGAACCGCCTGCCGACCCTGGATATTCTTGAAGAGGTCAAAAACCGTCTGGGCTACCGGTTGAGCCTGGACCACCTGGGAGAACAGACCTTAAACGCTAAAAAATCGGCAAACGGCCTGATAGCGCTTAAATGGTACAAGCAGGGTCGAATCGACAAGATCATCGATTACTGTAAAAAAGACGTGGAGATTACAAAAGATATATTCCTGTTCGGTTTCAGGAAGCAGTACCTGCTCTTCAAAAACAAGGCAGGCAAAAAAGTCCGCTGCCCGGTCAGGTTTGACGTAAGCCTTCACCAGCGCCGCATTTGCACGCATGCAGCAAAGTAAGCGCCCCATTGGCTCACTTTCGACTTTTTTCATAATAAATAATGACTCTGTCAAAGCAAGTGTAATTGAATTTGATATTTGGTGAAAATTGTTTTAGAAATGAATTTTTCACAAGCACTCCTTGAAATGAGTTTTTGATCAATTGTATAGGGTGCCATTGAAAGAGTCAAAAAGGCAAGAAAAGGGTGGAGAGCTGAGGATTAGGTGGATTTATATGGCCTATAAAAAAAGAGTGGGACTTGCCTCACTCGCTAATTTGCCATCAGGCCCTTAATCCTCAGCTCTTTGCCCTTTTCGGAACTTTAGTTTGGTAAAGCATAGATCTGAAAAGCTACTTGAAATAAACACCTACTGCCATGTATGGTAACGTGCTGATTTCCCAGAGTAAAACTTCCCGACCAAACTGAACCAGTGCCCTTGTTGCTGCTCTGCATATTTTTCTTGGTAAATTTTACGTAATTATTGTATATATGAAATACAATAATTAGCCGTTTCTGATATTTGCCAAATACAATAAAGAGCAAACAATGGAAATTTCATTCCAGCTTTTACAACAGCAAAATCCGTGGTGGTTTCGCGAAGAACTGATCCAGGATGATGAAAAAATTACTGATTACGAGCAGGAGACGTATCAGTACACCCCCTCTCTGCTGCAAAAATATCCAGAAAATACCGATGCGATTCTGACCTTGCGGGGACCAAGGCAGGTAGGCAAAAGTACCACCATGAAGCTGCTCATCCGCAGCCTGTTGCTTGAAAAGAGGTTGCCCAAAAAAAATATTTTCTATTTTTCCTTAGATCGAATCGAAGATTTCAACCAATTGTATGAACTGCTGACCTGTTATTTTAGAAATAGCATGCCGAAAAACGCAAATAAAAGACGTTATCTATTTCTAGATGAAATTTCCTTTGTGCGGGAATGGCAGCGAGGCATAAAGGCGCTGGCGGATGAAGGAAAATTGAGAAACACCACCTTGCTGCTGACCGGCTCAAACCTTCTGGATGTAAGGGAAGGTACGGAACGATTGCCCGGTCGAAGGGGAAAGCTTGCTAAGCTCGATTATGAACAACTTCCTTTGACGTTTGCCGAATTTGTTCAACTCAAGGAGCCTGATATAGAGTTAACCAGCCAGGACAGTCTTATTTTTCATCAAGACATACTTCAGCACCTGTTCGAAGAGTTTTTGATCACCGGAGGGTTTCCGTTGGCCGTAAATATGTTTTATAAAACCGGCCATATTTCATCCTGGGTCTATCAATTATACTTAAGCTGGATTGAAGGTGATATTGGCAGGGCAGGCAAGCTTGAACGTAACTTATATCAAATCATGGGGCGGGTACTTGCCCACCAGGCAACACCGGTAAGCTGGCTGGCCATTGGCAGGGAGGCGGGCATCACCTCCCATGCAACGGTTCAGGAATATATTGAAATTCTTGAAAAAATGTATGTGCTGCAGGTGACACCTTTTTTTGACTTGTCTTCTCAGATGCCCAGGTACAGGAAAAATCGAAAAATTTATTTCCAAGACCCGCTGATATTTCACTGTTTTTCAGGAAAAAATAACGGTATTGGGGACAACTTCTATTCCGAAAGTAAACGATTTCTAAACAGTCCTCCTGACAAATCCAAACTTGTCGAATCAGTAGTCGGATCACATTTAAAGCGATATTTTAGCGAGTGCTTCTATTGGCAGGGCAAAAAGGAGATTGATTTTCTGGTCAGACGAAGGGCCAAATTCATGTTTATCGAAGTTAAGTACCAGGAGCAGACAAAGTTATCCGATTTTAAGTGGAAGAACAGCGTTATTCCTAAAAACAGCAAATTACTGGTCGTAACAAAACATCAGCTTTACCAAGGCGAAGATATCAACATGGTTCCTATACCTATTTTTCTCATACAATCTTCGTATGAAGGTAAGGGATGTGGAAATAAATAACTTACCCATATAGCACTGGAGAGTGATAAAGATGGGAAGTTATTTTGTTCCCATCCCTGGATTCCTGCAATTTTTTTAATGGAGATATATCTTGTGAGCAAGAAAGACAAATATGCTGAAGAATATGAAAAGCTGAAAAGGGAAATCATTATCGACAAAGTGAATGAGGTCATCAAGAAAGATCCTGTCAATTACCGAGAAGGTCTGGAAGAAATAGGCTTCACATGGTTTGATGACGAGTATGATTCGGAGGAAGAGGAAGAGAAAACCGCTGTTCCCATGAATGACCGACAGGATTCTCTTGCCGCATATTTTGAAGGCCGGGTGGAATTATCAGAAAAACTTCTAGCAGATCTGCAGGCTGAAAAACACTCCGAAGAACCGAACTATCCTTTAATCCGAAAATATTTCAGAGCCGGTAATCAACAGCTCAAAAACCTTCTTTTGTATGGATTGGAAAAAGATCCGACCGACCCTGACTTTCTCTCCGATCTCTCATTTTTTCACGAATTTTCAAATATGCTGCCTGAACTCATTGACCGTTACATGCGGGCTTGTCGGATGGAAAACGATTTGCAAAAATTTTCCGAGCTGGTTCAAGATTTCTACTACGCTACTATTGAGGACGGCTATGATGCCTTGCAAACACTCCGGAATCTCTTTGATGAGGAATCGGACAAAAGAAAAATTATCGATTTCTTGATCAGTGAACATAAAACACAGGATGACCAAGTGGTGATGCTGTAAATCAGCGCCTGAACGAAAACCCCTGATTTTGAAAACAACTATCCAAACCCCAGTTCTTTCAGGAAATTCACGTTTTTTGTCCAGTTTTTACGTATCTTGACCCATAGTTTCAGAAAACAACGCTGGGCCAGAAGGTCTTCGATATCCTTACGGGCAGCGGTGCCGATCTGCCCGAGTTTTTTCCCTCCCTTTCCAATAATTATCCCCTTTTGTGATTTTTTTTCCACATAGATCGTTGCATGGATTAAAATCAGTCCTTTGCCCGAGTCCTCGTGAAATAAATCAATAGCAACTGCTGTTGAATACGGGATTTCCTGATCTGTATGGAGAAAAATTTTTTCTCTGACTATTTCAGAAACAATAAAACGTTCCGTGGCATCGGTTGGAATATCCTCAGGGTAGAGGCGCGGGCCGGCCGGCAGGAATTTCAGGAGTTCCGGGATCAGAATGTCGGTGCCGTCATGCTTAAGGGCTGAGATCGGAATGAGCGTGTCGAACGGGTAAAGCTCTCTGTATCCCTCAATCACCGGAAGCAGGCCTGCTTTGTCGATGAGGTCTATCTTGTTCAAGAGCAGGATGGACGGCCTGTTCGACCCTTTCAAATATTTTGTAGCGGTATTTTCTTTTTTAGGCACAGGAAAAGTGACGTCGATCATAAAAAGTATTACATTTACCTCTGTCAGGGTATTCAAGGCAATTTTGACCATTTCCTGATTCAGGGGCGTACGGGCCTTATGAAGGCCGGGTGTGTCCAGTATGATGACCTGGTAGTCAGGCCCGTTCAATATCCCTAAAATTCTGTTCCTGGTGGTCTGCGGCTTTGGTGAGACTATTGATATTTTCTGGCCCAGCAGGCAATTGAGCAGGGTGGATTTTCCCACATTCGGTGGGCCGACCAGGGCTACGACTCCGGATTTGATTGAATTTTCCATTTCTGTTTGGATATCTTTCATGACAGTTGCTTCAGGGGTGTTCATCAGTTTAACCTTAATAGTTGCTCGAAAATAAATTTATCTGATTATAACGGATTTTGGGGAGGAAAACCCTGCATCGTTTTTTTGTAAGCGCCTGATGGGTGCAAAAAACGTCAATCCTGGAACTTTGAACGTGAGTAGATACAATTATAGCCCCTTTTGTATGGTATGACATTGTAAAATTGTGACCAATCACATTGTTGCTGTGAATATTCGGCTTAATGCCGGCAAACAGGAAAATCGTAAACATTTACGTATGGTTAGTTTAGGCTACCAACTTAAAGCGGGACACTTTCCGTCATTTTAACTCTATGGCAATTCCAAAATTAAGCAAAATTTGAGGATTTGCTAACTGGTTGAATTTACAGGCTGTACCGCCTTACGTTGGTAGCCGTTAGTTTATTCAGGATAATAAATTCACAAGGAAAAATACTGCATGGCATTAAAGGGAAGAGTAATAGAATACATTGATAACGGCAGGTTCATCTGCGGCATTGTGATCGAGGAGAGTGGAAAACGGGCGCGGATCCTCAACCAGAACGGCAGGGAGGTTAATCTGCCGCTTGCCAGGGTCATGCACAAATCACTTGAATCACATTTCGTGGACAAACCCAGGGAGGATTTGTGCAATTTTTTAAAAAGCACGGCAAAAAAGCGTCAGCAGATGATGCGCATAATCAATCTGGAGGAGATATGGGAACTTGCTATTGAAGAGAATGATTCCCTGTTTGAACCGGAGTTTTTGACTGAACTGTGTTTTGGTGAGCATGCAACGGATGACCATGTGGCATCTTTTATGCGCTCTATTTTTAATGACCGTCTTTTTTTTAAATACAAGGAAGGGAAGATCATCGCTCATTCCGAGGAGGTGGTGAAACAGCTCCGAATTCGCCGGGAAAAAGAGCTGGAAAAGGAGGCTCTTTTAAATAACGGCGCCAGGGCCCTGACTCAACTGTGGGAAGGAAATATGCCGGAAGAGTGGCCCGAGCGTGAAACGTGCCTTAAGATGCTTGCAGACTATTATCTTTATGGAAACGAGGCGCCGGAGAGCGCAGTAACGCGAGATCTCCTTAAAAGAGCGCATCTTTCAGCGCCTGATGTATGTTTTCATCTCCTGGTCAAGGCCGGGGTATGGGACAAAAACGAGAATATCCCACTGCTGCGGCATGAAATACCAATCAATTTTTCAGACGCGGCCCTGAAACAGGCGAGATCCCTGGCAGAAACAGATCCATCGGCAATCCGGACGGATGGGCGCAAGGATTTCAGGGATCTGCCCATTCTCACCATTGATAATGATTCCACCAGGGATTTTGATGATGCCCTGCATGTTGAGAAACAGGGTGAAAATTATCTTGTTGGAATCCACATCACGGATATGACGGATTATGTAAAACCGGGCGACCCTCTGTTTAATGAGGCTGTGACCAGGATTTCGTCCATATACATGCCTGATGCCTGTATTCCGATGCTTCCCCCGGAACTGTCCGAAGGGTGCTGTAGCCTGATAGCCGGCAAGGACCGGGCCGCGATGAGTTTCATGGTGTTGCTCTCCCCTGATGGAGAGGTGCTTGATCTTGATATTATGCCGAGTCTGATCATGGTGCGGCGCCAACTTACCTATTCGGAAGCCGAAGAGATGATCGATTCGGATGAGGAACTGAAAATCCTGGCAATGCTCAGCCGTAAGCTGATGGAAAGGAGAATTGATGCGGGCGCCCTGCTGCTTCCGCTTCCTGATGTCAATATTTCGATTGATCCGGATGACACTATCAGGATTACTAAATCGGAAGTGGACAGCCGGTCGAGGGCGCTGGTTGCGGAATTTATGATCCTCGCCAATACCCTTGGCGCCGGATTTGTAGCTGACAGAGAATCCCCGGGGCTGTTCAGGTCCCAGCCTCCCCTTAAAACAAGATTGATCCACGGTTATGACAAAGACTTATTTTTGATTTTCCGACAGCGAAAAAATCTGCCCAGAGCGGAATTGCTGCCGAACCCCAAGCCTCACAGCAGCGTGGGCGCAGCGCAATATACCATGGTCACATCACCGATACGTCGTCTTATGGATCTTGCGATGCAGCATCAGATCATGCATTTGGTGAGAGGAAAGGGCGTGCTGTTTTCGCGTAACGAGGTGGCCGATCTGGCCCGTTCCATAATAACCGGCCTGTCCAAAATCAATCCTGTCATACAGTTGAGGCGCCGTTACTGGATACTGAAATATCTCGAAACCAGGAAGGGCGACCGTTTTGATGCACTGATCATTGACTCAGGTCCCAGGAGGGCTCATGTCGTGCTGGTTGATTTTCTTATTGACGGCGATCTTCCGGCCAATCAGGCGATCGGTGAACCCGGCGGCATCATTTCAGTGCGCCTGTCCAGGGCAGTCGCCCTTGACAATATAATGCGGCTTGAATGGTGATGCATTCGGTAAACGGGTTGATGGTTCAGTGGGTGCAACACAAAAAAATCGGCTACCAACGTAAGGCGGGACAGCCTGTAAATTCAATCAGTTAGCAACTCCTCAATTTTTGCTTGATTTTGGAATTGCCATAGAGCCAAAATGGCGGAAAGTGTCCCGCTTTAAGTTGGTAGCCTTTTTTTTGTTCCATTTTGCACATTGTCTTCGATGGTGTTCTCTTCTGCATTCAGGATTGTCACAGGTTTTTTGCCGGTTTTTTTGCCGGACATCAGGGAGGAACCACTTGCGGCAAATGCAACAGGGACGTTTTCGAGAGGAAAATTTCGACATTGTATTTTCTCCGTTGTAAAATAATGCAAATGAAAATACAATTCTTTCCTAAAGCATTGAAATGGTCCTTTCTCCCTGTGATGGTTAGCATAGCGCTGAAAAGCTACTTGAAATAAACACCTACTGCTATGCATGATAACATGCTGATTTCACAGTCTAAAACTTCCCAATTGAACTGAGCGAGCCATTGAAAGGTATAATTTAAAAACGAGGTTTTAAAGGCTGTATTTGCGGCGGTGGGGCTGCGGCGGGGGTCTGCGGGGTATTTTTTTTAAAGGACGAGGGCGGGGTAAGGCAGGGTAAAAAACGTTACACTATTTTGTCAGTGAAATGGGTATCAGGCGTTACACTATTTGAATCTTAACATTTGGAAAAGGTATTTCCTGATAAGAGAACTCCCATAGGTCTGCATTGGCTTTAGCATGTTCAATCGTCATGCTAACTACATTTCCATTTTGATCAATATCAACATAAAGATTTTCACTAATTTCTTTCGTTGCACTTATTTCTTTTCCAGTGAACTCAATTAAGGCGGTGTCGGTATCAGAAAAATACTTTAATTTCATTTTTATTACTCCCCCTGAAATGATCTATCGAAGAAGGCATTATGTACTGTTTTGCCATCCTCAAGTAAAATTACTCTCAGATATTTGTTTGCTTCTTCAATTTTTGCCCATTTTTTAATCCTGCCATCAGACTGAATTTCCGTTCTTGCCGGATGTTCAATAGCTTGTGTTATCCATACATCTTTGATATGTGCACGATCAGGTCTTTTTCTTGTATATGCAAAATATTGGGTTGTTTTCATTGTGCCATTCTACTCTGCATGGTAGTATTTAGCGAATATTTTTCTGCGATTGAGTGTATGCTCCTTATTTCCAAGCCAATATATTGGTACGGCGGTAAATATTCGGCTTGATGCCTGAAAAATAGCTGGAACCACAAAATTGCCGGGTTTCCTCTATCATCCTGTTTTGGATAATACTTTTTCACCAAACAGCAAAATTGCCTTGTTCCGTAGTCTGTTTCGCGGTCGGGAGGATGTTTATCCTCTTCGATTTGAAAGTCGTAAAACCGGCAAATGCGGTTATCAGCCAGCCTGTGCCAATGAATGGGTCAGGGGCTCTGCAATAAGGGACGGGTTAAATGTGCTGTTTGCCCAAACCGGCGATTTCTGCCGATCACGGACAAGGTCATCCGCTGGCATCTCTCTGGATGTGATGACCGGGGTCGTGATTTTGTCATGGGTCTCTATCCCATGTTCCTGGACGAGACCTGTTTTCTGCTGGCCGTCGATTTTGACAAAGAACGTTGGCGGGAGGATACGTCTGCCTTTATAATAACATGCTGCAAACTCGACATACCAGCGGCTGTAGAACGTTCCCGTTCCGGCAACGGCAGCCATGTCTGGTTCTTCTTCAATGAGCCGATTTCAGCGTCGCTGGCGCGAAAACTGGCCTCACTCCTGCTCACCGAAACCATGAACAGGCGGCCCGACATCGGCCTTGATTCCTACGATCGCTTCATCCCCAACCAGGATACTCTGCCCAGGGGCGGTTTCGGCAACCTTATCGCCCTGCCCCTGCAAAAAAAGCCGCGCGCCAAAGGCAACAGTCTGTTTCTTGACAACAACTTTCTCCCCCATGCCGATCAATGGGCATTTTTGTCGGCCATCCAAAAGATCG
>JAYEGR010000008.1:24754-53074 GCA_034659175.1 Thermodesulfobacteriota bacterium
TTCGGCAACCTTATCGCCCTGCCCCTGCAAAAAAAGCCGCGCGCCAAAGGCAACAGTCTGTTTCTTGACAACAACTTTCTCCCCCATGCCGATCAATGGGCATTTTTGTCGGCCATCCAAAAGATCGACCTTGCCCAGGCGGAAGAAATTGTCAAACAGGCGACTGCCGAAAACCGGGTTATCGGCGTACGACTCTCCCCGACAGACGCGGATGAAGAATGCACCATGGTCCGCCCCACCCTCCCGTCGTCGAAAAGAACCACCCCTGACCGACCTGCCTGAAAGCCTTGATCTGGTACTTGGGGATCAAATCTACATTCCCAAAAAACGATCTTTCCCCAAGTCTGATGAACAGGCTGCTTCGCCTGGCAGCCTTTCAAAACCCTGAATTCTACAAGGCCCAGGCAATGCGGCTACCCACCTTTGGCAAATCACGAATAATCGCCTGCGCCGAGGATTATTCGCAACATATAGGCCTGCCGCGCGGCTGCCTGAATGAATTATCGGAACTACTGTCCAATTTAAAGGTTCAAACCATCATCCATGATGAACGATTCGGCGGCAGACCACTGAATGTAACTTTCAAGGGGAACTGCGCCCCGCACAGATAGCCGCTGCCCGGGCGATGGATGCCCACGACACTGGCGTTTTATCCGCCACCACCGCCTTTGGTAAAACAGTGATCGCGGCATGGCTCATTGCCAAGCGCGGCGTCAACACCCTGGTTCTCGTTCATCGTAGGCAGTTACTTGAGCAGTGGATTGAACAATTATCGACATTCCTGAATCTGTCCAACGATGCCATTGGCCGAATAGGTGGTGGCCGCAGGGATGTTACAGGATCGCTGGATGTGGCCATCATTAAAAGCCTGGTTCGCAAAAGGGTCGTAAACGACCTGGTCGCAGATTACGGCCATTTGGTGGTGGATGAATGTCATCATCTTTCCGCCACCAGTTTTGAGCTTGCCGCCCGCCGGGCCAAAGCCAGGTATATTACAGGTCTTTCCGCTACCGTGGTTCGTAAGGACGGCCACCATCCGATCATTTTCATGCAATGCGGACCGGTGCGGTATAGCGTCGAAGCAAAAAAGGAGGCACAGACACGCCCTTTTTCCCATACCGTGCTCGTCCGTCCAACCGGTTTTACCCCATCCAGGGAAAATGAACAGGACGTTCGTCTTCAACTGTACCAGCTATACCGGGAGTTGACCGGGGACGAGGCACGCAATCGGATGATCTGCGAGGATGTGCTGGCTGTTGTCCGGGAAAGTCGGTCCCCGTTGGTGCTCACCGAGCGGACGATTCACCTGCAACTGCTGGCCGAGCAATTATCAGACAAAATCAAACACTTGATCGTCCTGAGGGGAGGTGTGGGCCGAAAAAAGCTGCGTGCCGCGCTAGCACAACTAAAGGATATTCCCGAAAATGAAGATTGGGTTCTGCTGGCCACCGGCCGCTACATCGGAGAAGGATTCGACGACGCCCGCCTTGACACCCTGTTCCTCGCCCTGCCGGTTTCATGGCGGGGTATCATCGCCCATTACGCAGGCCGCCTGCACCGTCTGCATGACCAGAAACGCGAAGTACGAATCTACGATTACGCAGACCTTGATGTGCCAATACTGGCCAGAATGTTTGATCGACGCTGCCAGGGATACGAAGCCATTGGCTACATATACGGTTCAGCTGCCGGCCAGCGGTATACCCGGATGGCCTGCCGATGTGGCACTGCCGGCTGATCCCCTCTGGAAACAGAACTATACTGCAAGCCTCCGCCGTTTGATTCGCGACGGGGTGGATAAACCGCTAGCATACCTTTTCCGTAAAGCGACCAATGTAAAGCCTTCCGATGCCGACGGGGTTGCAAGAGCCCGCAGCGCCAGCGAAGCATTTTTGTACAGGCGGCTAGCATCAATGGAGCACACCTCCGGCCGTTTCCAATTAAATGTAAAGCTACCGATTCCATTTGATGGCCTTGGAAAAATGGAAGTTGATCTGCTCGATCTTGATGCCGGTATTGCCATTGAAATTGATGGCGCTCAACACTTGGACGACCCGGACGCCTACCGTCGAGATCGGCGCAAAGACCAATTACTCCAAGAAAACGGTTGTTTTGTCCTGCGTTTTCTCGCAGAAGATATCGGCAAAAGGCTTGATGAGGTATTAAGCACCATTGAACGTACCCTGGTCAACCGCAGAAAAACAAAAACCTGACGGGCGTCAGAAATGTATCCAAATATTTTTGGTCTTTGTTTTCCAGCTTAAGCCTTTTCCATTAAATTCAAATTTTCCATGTGCCATTCTTTTCTCCTCCTCTTTTTTTGTTTTATAAAACTTGATCAACAAACTGTTTTTTTAAATCTGACGAGGAGTATAAAAAATTGATGTTCCTATAAAAGAGGTCAAAGGCCGCCTTGTATATCGGTAGGTGTCCTCGTTACGACGCTTTGCGTCCTAACGTAGCCTTCTGGCGCACTGCGTGCGCAAAATTACAATATTGACGCAAAGCGCGTCAGAAAAAGTACATTCCCACGCAGAGCGTGGGAACGAGGAAAGAGTGTTTACATCACATCCCCCAAACAATTATGGGTTTCCCCTCATATCCTTCTTCCCGCTTAAAAATCTTCTCTTCCCAGCGGACATCCTCCCGCCGGTTAAAAATCACCAAGTGTCCTTCCCCGGCATTGCACCTGTCCATGTAAGCGGCGGTCTGCTCAAGGCCGTCAGCAATGGTCTTTTCAAGACTCTTGTAAAGAATTTTCAACTCAATCACTACCTTTTGCCTTTCCCTCTGTCCTTTTCCTTCATTTGCCCTCTGTATACTGTCTTCTGTTTTCCGGCAATCCCAAATCACCAGAAGATCGGTGCGCCTCCGGCCCAGGCCGTATTCACGCTCCACCCGGCCGCCGGAATTGACAATTCGCTGCAAAAAAGCCTGGAGGAGAAGCTGGGGACCGGCCTCTTTATACTGGAACCGTTCCATCCAGTGCTCGGAATGCTCCCGGAAAAACTCCTGAAACTTTGCAAGAAGACGATCCATGTCGAGAAAGCCCTCGCTGTTGACATACCAGGCAGTCTGCTCATGGATGTCCGACTGTTCAGCCCAAGTCAACTCTCTGGGGATAATTTCCATATAGATTGGATTGGCAATGGAAAGCTCTCCTGTCCGTGAGCGATTTATAAGGCCAAGGTCTATGAGATACTGGATATCAGGCTCAGTGTATGAAAAACGCTCAACACCGGTACTCAGCATTGGGCCGATGACCCTTCTCACCCTTTCCTCCCGGAGTTTATCCGCCAGTTGATGAAGATGAGTTTCCCGCCTGTTGATTAAATTCTCTTTGGCCTGTTCGATCATTTCACAGGTAATTGGCCGGCCCCGGTCATGGCCTTCCTTCATTTCAAAACAGGCCTCATAGGCCAAAGCGTTTACCAGCCAGGGCTGACCATTGGTCAGTTCCCAAATTTTTTCCCCGGTTGCTTTTTCCATGATCTGGCCGGTTTCTTCTTGATGCAGTTCCAGCAGGGAAAAAACTTGTTCTTTGATGAAATCTCCAAGACGCAGGGATTTCGCCTTGATGTTAAAACAACTGCCGCCGGTGATAATATTTTTTTCCCGGCTGGAATGGATACGGTAATCACGGATATCGCGCACTCCGCAGAGGATAACGGTTTGAGGAAAGGAGGCCGGGCGTTTGTCGTAGCCGGAACGGAGCTGCCTAAGCACCGAGATCAGGGTATCGCCCACCAGGGAATCGATTTCGTCAAGAATCAGCACCAACGGCTTTTCAGCCCTCCTGCACCATTTAGTCAACATGCTACTTAAGGCTGACAGGTGACTTCCGCTCAGAATTTCCTTAATATTGTCTCTTAAAAAACCATCATTCAAGTACTCATCAGCCCTTTGGGCCATGTCGTCAAGTATCACTGCCATGGCGGCGCCTATATCCTCCCTCGCCGCCTGGGCCGCCTCCACATTGCAGTAAAGGCAGGTATAGTCATCCCGGTTATTCAGATACTCCATCAAAGCCAGCATACAGGTGGTCTTGCCGGTCTGCCGGGGAGCGTGGAGGACAAAGTATTTTTCCTGCTCTATCAGAAATAAAATTTCTTTAAGGTCAAAACGCTCAAGCGGTTGAAGGCAGTAATGCTTTAAGCAACTTACCGGTCCTGTTGTGTTAAAAACCCGCATATTCATTCTCCATGAATATTTTTTAAAATTCCTTTTTCTTACTGATTTTTTTTCTAATCTGTTATCTCTACTTGGGTGCATTCCCACATAACTTCAATGAATCACGTCTTCCGGAAGTTTGCAACTCTTAAGGAGTGTTTCCGGATATTTCATATAAGCCATCCGGAAGTTTGTAACAAGGCAAAATAGGCACCAAAGCAGTTTGCATATGAACAACTTGCTCCCGGCATGTTAGCGGATAAAAAAGAATTTATTCCTTTTGATCGTAAATATTCGGCAGCACTCCACAGGAAGGCGATCAGGCTGCCCAGCATACCAAAGTATAGCTGATCAGCCTGCTCACCTCCCTGTGAAGCGCTGCCAAACATTTACAATTTGGTGGTTCTAGCTATTTTACGGCATCAAGCCGAATATTTACTTTTGATCCTGTGGAAATTATAGAAACGGCAAAAAAAGAAAAGGCTGCGAATGCGACATGAAATTTATCCGGCTGCCCGCCGCTTTCTTCTCCGGATATGGCATTATACAGACAAAAGATGGGGGCATAAACAAGCCGATAAAAATACCGCGAATAATTCTTGAGGGTAGAAATAGGGTAGAAAAACAAAAAAAGGGTTACAGGTGAAAACCTGTAACCCTTTGATTTTATTGGTGAGCGGAGCGGGATTCGAACCCACGGCCTTTGGCTCCGGAGGCCAACGCTCTATCCGGCTGAGCTACCCGCCCACGAAAAATCTAAAAATGATCAGATCAATTACAATGGGTGCCAATTTACCATGTGTCAATCTGTCAGTAAAGGTCTTTGTTAATGTTCCGCTGTTATCTTGAGAACCCTCTTTGTTGCCGGCGTGACGCGGAAATCTTGGGCAATCCTGATGCCCGGCAGGGCTGCCGGCACGCCTTCGGAGACAAGAACCGGGATTCGCCTTCGCTCCTTTATAGGGATTTTTAAATCAGCAAGAAAATCATTCACTTTTTTGTGGCCCGGCGCGCCAAGGGGATAAAACATGTCACCGGACCGGACAGACCTCAAGACAAGCGGGAAGGAGACAAGATCAAGGTCCAGGAATTCCGCGCCTTGTGTCCGGATTTCAGACTGCGGCGCCACTCTATCCAACTCTTTGAATACAAATGTATTCGAGATTTCAGGCACAAAGTAAGTCCCGGGTCCATTAATAAAAACTTCAAATTTCACTGGTTGCAATTCCTCAAGATCACCACGTTTTCTTACTCGGCCTCCTGGATAGGAGAAACAAAGCCGGCTTTGAGTCTTATTCACGCGAAGGCCGTGTGCAAGATGGGTCCTTGACCCGGTTTCCCCTGAACCTGCAAGATTAAGAATCTGTTCAACCTGGCGGAAACGGGGCTCTGCTCCCATCTTCCAGAACACTGTCTCAAGGATGCGCCTCTGAATTGCAATGGGCGCTGCCGAAAACTTGTTTAATCTCAGTTCCACGACAGGCAATCCATGATCCCCCTTTTTTTCCTCGATTATCTCGCTGCAGAAATTTTTAGTGATCTCTTCAAGGAGTGTCTCCTCATCCTGTAGTATTGCCGCAGTCTGACGGAGTGTCCGGCTGACATTCGGATTAAAATGATCGGCAAGATAAGGGATAAGATCAAGCCTGACCCTGTTTCGCATAAATGTCTGGTCTTGATTGGAGGAGTCTTTTAAAAAATTGATTTTTTTCTGGCTGAGATAATCCAGGAGCCTGGCTTTGGGAATGTTTAGAAAGGGTCTTACGATCATTTTGTCTCGGACCATTTTCATACCGCAAAGACCCTTTCTTCCAGTTCCCCTGATCAGGCGGAGCAGTACCTCCTCTGCCTGGTCGTCCGCGGTGTGGGCCACAGCGATTTTACGGGCCGACCTTTCTTTTGCCGCATTAATAAAAAATTTGTATCGGAGAACCCTGGCCGCGTGTTCCGTTGAAAGGCCTTCATCCTGGGCAAATTCCCGAACTGATACTTTCCCGACCACGAACGAGATACCCAGACCATCAGCCTGAGTTTGAACAAGATCAGCCTCTCCAACTGTTTCTTCCGGTCTCAACCCGTGATCTAAATAAGCTGCGATCAGTTTAAGATTCAACTCTGATCCAAGGCAGGCCAGGACATGAAGCAGGGCCATGGAATCAGGGCCTCCGGAAACACCAACGATCACGGTCTCTTCGTACTGAAACAGTTCTGCCTGCCGGATTATTTTTAAAATTTTCCTTTCCAGTGGATGCATGTGACAAAAGAAGAAAAAATTGATTGCCGGGAGAAGTTACAAAAGCCCTGACCGCAGGATCATATTTTCAAGAATAGTCTGCTCTCCGAGCAGTCGGGCTGTTGCTGTTTCGAGTTCAGCCAGGTCCTTTTTTTGGGAAGCGACCATGATTTTTTCACAATTATAGTTGAGGCAGAATATGGGTTTCAATATCAGTGTGCATCCGCGTTTACCAAGGAAACAGCATTCGAAATCATCATCCCGCCGGATGGCAACTTCGCAGTCAAGGAGCATGTTCATGAACAGGAGAACAGCGTCTGATTCATTTGCCATTTCCGCACTGCAGCACCCCCCATCCGGGCCACTGCCGCACGTGCCGCACAACTCGAACATACCCATGTACCGCATCTGTTCCTGCAATACATCACTTAAGCGGACAAGAAGCAATAGTTTCTCTTTAACAGCCGGATCCGCTTTCATACGGGTGCCCGACGCCTTAAAAAGACGGCGCGCAATACCGATCTTGGTCTCTACGTCACTGAAATAGAGGCCTTGCATATCTTTTGGCATTCTATATCCTTAACCGGAGGGAGAAATGATAACATTACAGGGCTTTTCCCGACACCATCAATATAAAATCCACCCGATTCCCGGGCCGGCCCAGACTGCCGGCCCTGATCAGCCCTTCGGATTTATCCACGTGAATTCTGCCCGGCGCAACATCCAGGTCATTGACTAAAAAGTCTTTGACCGCATTTGCCCTTTGTTTTGCCAGGCTGATCAGAAGATCATCACTCACGGTTACGGACTCAGGCATGAATTTCTCTTTTTCAACACTTCCCGGACGTGGAAAGCGGATTTCTTCACCTATGTAATCCATTGACATTTCATTAAAGAAACGCGATTCTTCTTCAATTCTGCGACTGGCGGCCTCTTTTTTAAGTTCGGTCAAAAGGGATTCCCCGTCTCCATTGGGTTCAGCAAATCCCCGGATCTTCAATTCAATGGACGGCCGCATTTCAAGGATACGCGCCATCTTTTTTAACTGTGCCATGTTATCCAGGGTCAGTTCCGATCTGCCATAGGGTATGATCAGGTGATCGGGCGGAATTTGTTGGTCTGGGCCTAAAGGAAGGAGGAGAAACGGAAAGATCCTGGTTTTAAGCAGAAGCCCGCGCAATCCTCCGGCCAATCCATGACCATAGGAAAAAAAAGGCCCGGCCGGTCCTGTGACCGACAGATCAAGGTCTATCATATTTTCCTGATCTGAAAGCAGTCCAACAGCAAACAACAGTTGAGACTTTCCATCAATTTTCTTCCCAAGCTCAAGATCTGTGACGCGAATTTGATTACTGCCTGACATTTCCAGATTTTCCTGACGAAAAATTGAAGTCAAGTCAAAGGCGCCCCCAGCGACCATATAGCCTAGATTGTGCGAGAACCATGGGGAGAGAGGGCGAATGTCCATGTTAACTATTTTGACTGTCAGGTCTGCAAACAGGTGCTCATCAAAAAGACCGGTTTTGCCTTTGGCGGAAAGTGAAGAAGCTGACTGCGCCCCTTTAGGTGATGGAACTTTCCCTTTTAAGGAAAATGCGGCCCGGTTGCCGGGGCTGTTAATAATTTCTGAAATCGAGCCCGAAAGATCAGATAGGGTGAACGAACAGGGAGAACCATATGTCGTGTCCGAATAGACAAGATCACCATTGTTGACCGTAATTGTATCTATTTTTAATTTGTTCCGGGATTTCTTCCCATTTTTTTTCGATCTTGAACCTTTGAAAAACCCTGCTGAAAGCGGTCCATCACCCTGTTTTACCAGTTTTACAACCGGCCCGTCCGCAAGAATTGAAGAAATCTCGACAAAGGGCGGGTTTGACCGGAAATTAAGGTTCTGGCATGAGGCCTGCCGCCATTTCACAATTTGCCCGCCTTTCCGGTCCTGAGCAGAGAAATTGGTGATCCCTAAATTTCCGGAATATGAAAAATCAGGAAGATGGACCGTCCCTTCGGCCGTTATTACACCGTCCGTAATCCTTGGGGCAAACCATCCGCCGACAAGCGGAGATAAGGATGCAGCCGGCAGCCCGTTTCCACTCCATTCCACAGTCGCGGAAAATGGCGATGGAGTCAGGTTGCCGGAAAACTGAAGTGATGCGGAGTCCAGCCCGGCTGAGCCGGAGATGGTTCCTTTTTTGCCGGATTCGGTTGAAAGGTCTTTTGCATTAAACAAAACATCTTTAAGGCGTAAATTAAGGGGATCAACTTTTGAATTGAAATCAATGTCAACCAAGACGTTTGAAAAGTCCAGAGAATGTGCCCTGACAACCCATGATTTTTTCTTTTCCCCATTTTTTTCCCGCCCTTTATAAACAAAATATCTCTTCCAGTTTAGTTCTCCTTTTTTGTCCCATTTTAAAAGCAGGCTGCCCTTTTCAGCCCTGACAAGGCCCAAATCAAGAATCTTCCGGTTCATGTCAAGCCCGGCATTGCTGAATGTCAGGTCAGGCAGGTGCAGGTATTGTGTGTCGAATTCAGCCAGCGTGAGATCCCGGAACTGCAAGGCGGCATCAGTCAAAATCAGATTCAATTTTTCGGGATTCTGATCTTTCCCCAACATGAAACGTGTTTCCATCCTGGAGGCTTGGCCGCATTTAACACGTAACTCAGGGGCCGGATGGAAATAGGGCCCAAGCCGGGCAATGTCGACACCTTCCATGACCAGGAATCCTTCCGCCTTAAACGGCATCGCATGAACCAGCCCCTTGCCGGAGAGAGTTGTTTGGGCCTGATTTTTACCGTTTTCTGAAAATTGTGCGCCTCCCCTGATCTCCAGATTGGCATCTGTTCCTTTATTTTGCGAGGTAAAAATCAGGTCAAGGTTCAGATCAGCCTTTCCTCCGGCTATTGCCGGCTGATCAAGGCGGTTGGGGAAATAACGGGATAAAGCAACAAGATCAAGCACTTTAAAACTAATTTTATACGTAGTCTTAACGGCCTGGTCGGTAACCTCTGTTTCACCAATCAGATTTATAAAACCGCCATCAATTTTTGCTGAAAACCTTGGAGGCTCCAGCCTTACGGATTGAATCAGTGCTTCAATGGACCCTGCGGCTGATGAAAAATTGGTGAGCAACGGAAACGCCAGGTTGATCTCTTCCGCGTTGTGGGATTGATTTGCAGGCCGGTCGTCAAAGCGGATATGTCCGTTGTTTACGATCACATTTTTCAAATGAAAAGGAAAGGTGACGCCAATGATTTCACAGAGACCCTTTATGCTGTAATTTTTATCTTGCCGTTCCGGTTTTGGTACAGGTGGAAATACGTCTGAAATATTGTAAAGATTGTCCCCATCCTTTTCAACATGCACAAAGGGGTTATCAATCTCGAATTTCCGGCATACAAGGCCATGTTTAAAAATGGAAACAGCCTCAATATTTATTTGCAAATTACTAAAGGAGAGGATCGGATCAATTTCGTCATCCGGGTCAGAGAATTTTGCGCCGATGATGGCGTTACTAACCGTAAGTTGGAGTGTGAAAGGATTAAATGCGGCATATCCCACGGTGACCGGTCTGTTGATACGCTCCTCAAATCTTTCCGGCAAAATCGTTCGCACCAGGAACGGCACAGCGAAAAAACCTGCCAAAACATAGAGGATTGCTCCCGCGAAAGCAATAAGAGGCAATAATTTCCAAACGTTGAACGAATCGCCGGCTTTTTTGCGTTTATCGGTAAACGACTGTTTTGGCTTTGGTTCAGGCACTTCCGGGAATAGAGTTAATGTTTCTCTCTTCTCATCGGCGACCTGGATAGAACCGATCGGGCATTCCTGCTCTTTCTCATCCATATTATTACATGATGTCAATCAACATTTTATATGGAACTTTTACAATGCAGTCAATTTTAACTTGACACAGTCCCCATAAAGGAGAAACGTGACTGATCTTGTGGGACTGCCACCATTTGGACAGTCCCCAAACCATTACGGCTTAAATGCGCCTGAACCGTCTTACGTAAAAAAACTGCTGTTACGGATCACGATTATTATGAAATTGTTACTTTTTTTCCGCGGATTATTCGTACTCGTCTTCACCCCCCTGTTAACGGCCGCGGTATGTGTCACAGCCATGTTATTTTCCACGATAGGACGCAAATCCGCGGAGGAACTCCAGTGGCTCAGTCGTTTTTGGGGGAGAACCGTTTCCAGGGCCGGCGGCATGTCCGTAAAAGTAGAGGGATGTAAAAAACTGGACCCGACAAAGCCATACATCTTTGCCGCGAATCATCAAAGCCAGTTCGATATCTTTGCTTTGCAGGGCTATCTTGGGATTGATTTCAGGTGGCTGGCCAAAAAAGAACTATTTGACATTCCGGTCTTTGGCTCAAGCATGCGGATTGCCGGTTATATTCCAATAAACAGGGGAAAAGGCAGAGAGGCCTTCAAAAGTCTGATAGAGGCCGCGGAAAAAATTGCCAAAGGAACGTCGGTGGTTATATTCCCCGAGGGAACACGGAGTCCGGACGGAAGCCTCCAGGAGTTTAAAACCGGAGGAATGATGCTTGCAATTAAATCCGGCGTGTCAATAGTCCCGGTTGCAATCACAGGAACTCACTACATCTTGCCCAAGGGAACCCTTCTGGCCAGACCTGGAAACGTCATGATTCGAGTGGGGGAACCCATTGAAACAAGCGGCTTCAAACCGAAACAGAAAAATGATCTTGCGATCATGGTGCATGATTCAGTTGCAAAATTATTGTAATCGTTCACCCCACCTGTAAACGATTACATACAGAGGAGTCCGCTAAATAGGGGGCTCCTCTGAACGGTTACCCTTTTTTGTATTGCACCCGTGAACGTTTACTACTGAATAACCCATCTGCCGTTTTCGCGGCAGGCCGTGGCAATGGTTTTTTCCGCCTTTCCATTTATTACGGTAAGTATTTCCGCTTCGCGGCAATCACGCCCTCGCGAATTACGATAGGCAGGGCGCGGAGTCACGGAATATTGATGTCCAGTGTCAGGATTTTTCCACTCTTGGGCCTGATATGATCTCCCTGTTTCGTAGGTTTGGTTCATATGGGCCTTATCTGTTTTATCCATCTCGTTTCCAATCAGATATCCCAGCACAGCGCCGGCAGCGATTCCAATAAGCGTGGCCTCGGTGCTGCGGCCGACTGCCTGCCCGAGCACCGCGCCGGCCGCCGCACCGCCGGCAGTTCCCACCTGAGCCTTATTGGCGCAGGAACACAACAATAACAAAGTCAGAACAACCAAAAGAATTTTTTTCAGCATTTTTTCTCTCCTTACTTGAACCCAAAGTCAGTTAAAAAGTAACGTCGGCTTGTGTGGAAATATTACAAAAAATCTCGGTCTGTAAATATTTGACAGTGCACCCCAAGGGCACTTCCTGCGGGGCGCTCCAGGTGTTTCACGATCAGGTCTTTCAGCGATACATAAGTATGCTGGAAGGCCTGATCGTGGACAGATGGAGTGCTGACGAATATTTACGTTAAAAATCAATAAGTTCCACTTCAAACACTAAGGTGGCATCGGGTGGAATTACCCCTCCCGCACCTCTTGAACCATAGGCCAGGTCGGATGGGATGATCAGAACCCTCTGCTCCCCTTTTTTCATATCCAGAAATGCCTCATCCCATCCTTTTATCACACGCCCCAGTCCAACCGGAAACTGAAGCGGCTTATTTCTGTCGTAAGAACTATCAAACTTCGTACCGTCAAGCAATTTGCCTGTGTAATGAGCCGAGACAAGCGCCCCACGTTTGGGTTTTTTATCGTCTGAGCCCTCTTTTATAACCACATATTTGAGACCTGATGAAGTTTCTTTTGCATCAGGCCATTTTTCGTTAATAAGGGCATCCATATCCTTGTTTTTCTCATGTTCGGCCTTTCCGGCCTTTTCGCGAAGTTCCTTTAAAAGTGTGTCAAATGCCTCCTGGTCGGCCTTGAAAGATTCAGCCATGTCTCCGACGCGAATAATCTCGACTTTTGTCAACTTGTCACCTTTCCGGATCGCATCCACAACATTCTGATCGGAAATCACGCGTCCAAAAACGGTGTGTTTGCCATCCAGCCAGGGAGTACCCTTGTGAGTAATGAAAAATTGGCTGCCGTTTGTGCCCGGTCCCGCATTTGCCATGGAGAGTATGCCGGGGACATCATGCTTCAGACTCGAATCGATCTCATCGGGAAAACGATACCCAGGACCACCGGTGCCGGTGCCGGACGGACATCCTCCCTGAATCATGAAATCAGGAATCACACGATGAAAGATCAGACCATCGTAAAAGCGGATTCCCTTTCCCTTGTTTGAATCTTTGCTCCCTTCAGCCAGTCCGATAAAATTGGCAACTGTTAAAGGTGTTTTCTCGTATTCCAGCCGGCAGACAATATCTCCCTTGTCAGTTATAAACTTGGCGTATAGTCCGTCACCAAGCGGTTTTGCTTCAGCCATGCTTCCTCCTGAGTAAATTGTGATAATATAAAAAAATGCAACCAACGTGCAAATAAAAATATGCTTCATTTCTCTCCTCCGAACCCAGATAAACTTGAAATTTTTAAATACTCAAAGCAACTACAAAAACAGTTGTCATAGAATACCAGGGGATAGCTAATGTGTCGGTAGAGTAACATTTCTATATTCGCAATGCCAGTTTTAACAAATAATTGTTGGCATGTTTTAACTGCCGGTTTAGAATTTTTTTAATTTTAAATACTTTCTTTACGTCTCTACTGTGAATAAACCGGTCATAAAAGAGGGACGGAAGTTATTCAACGTACGGGCGGCGGGCATAAAAAAAGGCAGAATCAAGACGACCCTGCCCCACAATTAATGAAAATATCGTAATCGTTCACAGGTGCCCCATCCATTTAAACAGGGTACCTCTCTGAATGGTTACAAAAAATCTGCCGGTTTATGCCTCGGTAAATGTGTGATCGATCAAGTAACGATCCAGTTGCGTCTCCTGATCAGGTGTTAATGAACCGAACTTGATGCGTTGTTGTTTCATCACAATCATCCTGCTCTGGCCCATATTATACGTCTCGCTGTCAGGAATAGTGGTAAATGGAAAATCGTGCAACACAACTTTACCATCAAGCATGACATCCATCAACCCTTTGGCGCTTTTTTTGTTATCCCAGTTAATATAGCTGATTGCCATGCCGCCCTTGCTGATATTTATCACATTTCCAAAATTATTGGATGCCAGGATCATTGCACCTTCTACAGCCCTGAATCTCTGATGTTTCCGTCTTTCCGTAAAACACTGTTCATGAGACATTTATAAATCTCCGTTTATGTCAAGAATGCCAGGAATCACGTCCTGTCCGGCCCGGACGATATGTTTTTAGCGGGAATTCAGTTTTTTTTTAATAAAATTAATGGTTGGATTCAAGATTTATCTCCCTCCTGCTCCGCCAAAGCCGCAGAAAATATCATCTATTCTTATAAGTTAGCAAAATACGTGCCGGATATCAAAAAAATTTCTGATTATAACTGGTTTGGGGGAGGCAATGGGTGGCATGGACAAACTTGTTTGTCCGTGTATCCTGTTTGGCTCGGTGACCAGGCGATTTCATAAATGCGCATGACTTGAATTATTTTATCCGGGTTAAGAAAATACCATTAATCGGACAGAGAATTACGATTTTACGAAAAAAATCCTATGCTTACAGGTTAATCAATTGGAATAAAACACAAAAAAACATTTCCAAAAAATCCGGAATATTTTCCTGGAAACCGGAAAAACATAATTCATAAGGTAAATATTCGGCTTGATGCCGGAAAATAGCTGGAACCGCCAAATTGTAAATGTTTGGCAGCGTACCCCAAGGGCACTTCCTGTGGAGTGCTGCCGAATATTTACTTCATGAGCTTTTCGTTCAGGCGCTATTTAGAAGCCGTCGTCTATTTCAAGGGTTGTCTTTTCGTCATAATCATCGCCATTGACATCGCCACTGACGTCGCTACTGTCGTCGTTTTTTCCGCCCTCATTATTATCCTTGTTCCGGTCGGTAGCGGCTTCCTGTTCGTCGACCGGGGCATCGTGGAGTGTTTCTTCTGCCGGCGGATCGGCTTCCGTCTTTTCTTTTTTGCTCGGTTTTATGACGGTTTGTTTGGAGTGAGGCAGGACGATTTCGGCGATTTTGTCCACTTCATGCTGTACTTCCAGGTCTATCAGGCAGACATCGCAGTTGATTATGTGGTTCTGCATGAATGACACCATTCTAGCAGGCGCCAGAGACTCATCTTGAACCGCGAGATACCATGATTTGATAAGATTTTTTAACCGTTCGCACTCCATAATATCCAGTTATCCTCCCATGTTATGTTGTGCAGGGACAAATTAATTTAGTGCCTTAGTGGTAATTTTCTTGTTTTTTGTGGCAGAAAAACTTCGCGCTCATATGTGACGCCTGCGGTGCCCCATGTTTTAAGGCACTTATACCCCTCTGGGGGGTACTGAAAATAGTCCAGGACCTGTAAATATTCGGCAGCACTCCACAGGAAGGCGATCAGGCTGCCCAGCATACCTAAGTATAGCTGATCAGCCTGCTCACCTCCCTGTGAAGCGCTGCCAAACATTTACTTTTTTGGTGTTTCTAACTATTTTCCGGCATCAAGTCGAATATTTACCAGGACCTTTAAAAATTTCCAGTTTATCTGGGTTGTTAAGCAAACCCACAACCCTCAGCTCGCGGCCCGAAACAATATAATTGGTTTTCAGACAGAAAAAAGTTGTCAGACCGCAATGGAAAAACTATTATACCTTCCACGGAAGTGGAAAGGGCGCTGGTGGCCCTCCCGGACTTCAAATCCGGTGCACTGGGTTAACAGCTTGGTGGGTGGGTTCGATTCCCATGCACTTCCGCCAACCATGAAATTTTAATAAAATCAGCTCCTTGATGCCGCGCAGGGAAGCTGATTTTATTTTTTCGTTGAATTTCCGGCAGGCATCAGGGGATATCCCATTTCCTCCCGTTGAACGGTGTAGCTTTTTGCCACCTTTTTTGCGATGTTTCTGATTCTGCCGATGTAGCGGGTCCGTTCAGCGACACTTATTGCTTTTCCGGCATCCAGCAGGTTAAAGGTGTGGGAGCATTTCAGGCAGTAATCATATGCGGGCAGAATGAGGCTGTTTTCAACCAGTTTTAAAGCCTCGGCCTCGTACGTGTCAAAGAACGAGATAAGGGCCTTAACGTTTGCGAATTCAAAATTGAATGTGGAGAATTCCCTTTCAGCCTGCTGAAAAATCTGTCCGTAGTCGACTTCGTTGTTCCAGGCGATATTGTATACACTGTCGACTCCCTGGAGATGCATAGCAATCCGCTCCAGGCCGTATGTGATTTCAACGGTCACAGGATGAAGATCAATTCCCCCGGCCTGTTGAAAATATGTGAACTGGCTTATCTCCATGCCGTCGAGCCAGACTTCCCAACCAAGCCCCCATGCGCCGAGGGTAGGGGATTCCCAGTCATCCTCGACAAATCTGATGTCATGTTCTAAAGGGTCAAGGTTGAATCTTGTCAGGCTGTCAATATAAATCTCTTGAATGTCGTGCAGAGAAGGTTTAATTACCACCTGATATTGGTAATAGTGTTGAAGGCGGTTGGGATTTTCACCATATCTTCCATCCGTAGGGCGCCTGGACGGCTGGACATAGGCCGCCTTCCACGGTTCGGGTCCCAGGACGCGAAGCAGGGTTGCGGGATGAAATGTGCCGGCGCCTACTTCCATATCATAGGGCTGCTGGATCACGCATCCCTTTTCCGCCCAGAAATTGTTTAACTCGCGAATAATATCCTGAAAATACATTAGAAGGGTTCCTTAGCCACTGTTATTGTTATTGTTAAATGTTTCAACATAATGTAACTGCTTAGACTGAAGGCTGAAATATGTCAGCCATCCCGCGAGCAACGTCTGAATCAAGCTGTTCGAGAGTTTCTCGGTTTCCAAGATATTGGTTCAATAAGTTGTGTGATCACGCATGATTTGTTCCAAAAATTTTCCTTCTTCAGCCTATCCACCTGAGTAGTCTCGACATAATTACCATAACCTTCGGGCTTGACAACATTTTTTTTATTCTATGCACTATTATTTCAGGCAAGTTAGGGACATTAATTATCTGGTATTTAAAGCCCTGTCCGTACCGGAAATATTTCATGGGGTCTTCAGCCGCAGGGGTGGGGTCAGTCCTGAGCCTTTTGATTCGTTGAACGTGGGGCTCGGTATAGGTGATGCTGAAGGCAATGTCAGGGAGAATCATGCGAGGATCAAGCAGGTTCTTGATTCTCGTATATTGGTGTCCGCCCGGCAGGTACATGGGAATCGAGTGTTCGTCCTTAAGGGACGCCCGTGTTATGATCTTGAGGTTGATGGATATGATGCCCTTGTGACTGACTCCCGTGGGGCGGGCATCCTGGTTAAGCAGGCGGACTGCCAGGCGGTTTTATTATTCGACCCCGTGCGTCCCGCGGTTGGGATCGTTCATTCCGGGTGGCGGGGCAGCACGGCTAACGTGATCAGGGCCGCCATTGAAACAATGACTGATGTCTACGGCACAAATCCGGGGGATCTCAAGGCAGCGTTAAGCCCGTCGCTCGGACCCTGCTGCGCGGAATTTGTCGGATTTCGCGATGAACTGCCCTCTTACATGCATTCATATCAGATAAGGCCCGATTATTTTGACTTCTGGAAGATCACATTCGATCAATTGCGCGATGCAGGGGTCGGGAAGGAGAGCATTTTCAGTTCCAGGCTCTGTACTGTCTGCAATGACGATTATTTTTCATACCGGAGGGACAAGACAACCGGCCGGTTTGCTTCGGTAATTGGCTTGAGAGAATGAAACAGGGCGCAAGATTCACAGCCATTGAGGTTCTGTGTAAGTGGGAGGAGTCCAAACAGGCGGTGGATATTGTTATGGAACGATATCTCAAGCGATTTCCCGCGGCTGATCCACGCGACAGCCACCTGGCCTTTGCCCTGGTTTACGGGGTTATTCGGTGGCGTACATATCTGGACCGGGTCGTGGCTGATTATTCAACCTGCCCGCTCCTTAAAATGAAGACAAGGACCCTGCAGGCGCTGCGTATCGGTCTTTTTCAGCTCATTTTCATGGACCGGATTCCGACTTCCGCAGCAATCAATGAGAGCGTCAAGGCCATAAAAGCAGCCTGCCAGCCCAAATGGCTGGTCGGTTTTGTAAACGGCCTGCTTCGGAGCGTTGACCGTGACCGTGAAAACCTGCCTGATCCGTGGGATATAAGCAATTCGTCCATACCGATCCATGATATATTGAATCATCCGGAATGGATTTATAAACGCTGGCATAAACGGTTCGGCCGTAAAAAAACCATTGAGATCTGCCGCCGGAACAACACTAAGGCGCCTTTAAACCTCCGGGTCAATACAAAAACGATCACAAAGAATCAGTTGATTGAAAAACTCAGCCGTGCAGGAATCAGCGCCCGGGCAGGAGCGTTTGCCCCTGAATCAGTGCGCATCCAGGATATTAAGGGGCCGGTCTCAGAGATCCCTGGTTATAAAGAAGGACTTTTTGCTGTTCAGGATGAAGCAGCCCAGCTTGCAGCGCTTCTAATGGGCCCTTTGCAGGGAGGAAAAAAATATCTTGACGGATGCGCCGGCCTTGGGGGAAAGACCTGTCAACTGGCAGGGATGCTTTCGGAGAAAAGTTCCATTGCGGCGGTTGAACCCGGCAAACAGAGGGCAAGGCTGCTTAAAGAGAATCTGGGACGGCTCGGGTGTTCCGAACATGTGATTATTTATAATTCGCGACTTGAGGAATTAAGCCTTGAACATAGGGGCGCCTATGACGGAATACTGATTGACGCCCCCTGTTCCGGGCTGGGAGTCATAAGGCGTCATCCGGATATTCGCTGGAACCGGAGCCCGGATGATCTGCGCCGCTTTCATGACATTCAGGTTTCCCTGATAGATACTGCAGCGGACATGGTCTCCCATGGCGGCTGCCTGGTCTTTATCACCTGCAGCATGGAGCCCGAGGAAAACGAGGAGGTTGTCAGGGATTTTCTTGCCCGACATCCTGATTTTTCATTGTCAAACTGCAATAAATTTCTGCCGTTATCCTGTCATGGGTTTGTAGATGATAACGGCTTTTTCCGAACCGTTTCAGGCGAACAAGGGATGGACGGATTTTTTGGAGCACGACTGATTAGATGTAGCTTTAACCCCTGAACTCTGAACCCCTGAACCCACCCGACACATGGAACCAAAATATATTCGCATTCGGGGCGCACGGATGCATAATCTTAAAAATATAAATGTGGATCTGCCCAGGAATCAGTTTGTGGTTTTTACGGGCTTGAGCGGGTCAGGTAAATCAAGTCTTGCATTTGACACGCTCTATGCAGAGGGCCAGAGGCGTTACGTTGAATCACTTTCTACATATGCGCGCCAGTTTCTCGGCCAGATGGACAAACCTGATATTGATTCGCTTGAAGGCCTTTCTCCCGCTGTTTCAATTGAGCAGCGGACAACGAGCAGGAATCCAAGGTCCACGGTCGGTACGATTACGGAGATCTACGATCACCTGCGGCTCCTGTTTGCGCGTGTGGGGCATCCATATTGCCCGGATTGCGGTTGTAAAATCCGGCCCCAGAGTATTCAGGATATGGTGGCAAGTCTCTTGTCTGAAAAAAAAGGCACAAAAATTATCATCCTGGCCCCATTGGTTGACGCCCGGAAGGGCCGGCACCTGGATCTGTTCCAACGCCTCCGCAAAGAGGGTTTTGTGCGCGTCAGGGTAGATAATGAGATCGTAAATCTTGATCAGGAGATTGATCTTGAGAAAAACAAACGCCATACCATTGAAGCGGTTGTTGACCGGCTGGTGATAAAGTCTTCGGTTAAAAGGCGGTTGGCTGAATCAACGGCAACGGCTGTGAACCTGTCGGAAGGATTTCTCATGGTTAATTTTCCTGAAACCAACAAGGATCTTCTTTTCAGTGAGCGGTCTGCCTGCATTCAGTGCGGTCAGAGCCTGCCGGATCTTTCTCCACGCCTTTTTTCTTTTAACAATCCCAAAGGGGCCTGCACGGAATGCGGGGGGCTTGGCGTAAAATATTTTTTTGATCCGCAACTAGTAATCCCCGATCCGGAATTGAGCATTATGCAAGGGGCCATAGCGCCATGGAGCAACAGGGCTGTTTATACATATTCCGGCCGGATACTGAGCGGTCTTGCAGCCCATTACGGGTTTGACCTTGACATGAGGTTTTGTGATCTTCCCGAGAAGGCTTGTTCCGTGATTTTAAACGGCACTGGAAACGAGGAGGTTGTTTTTCACTATGAGCGGCATCAAAGACAACTGACGTACAAGACCGCCTTTGAAGGGATTCTACCCAACCTGGCGAGAAGATATCGTGAGACCAGCTCGTCCATGATTCGCGAGGAACTGGCCCGGTTCATGAATGAACAGACCTGCCCGGCATGCCATGGGGCCAGGCTGAAACCGGCGGCACTGGCGGTAAAGGTCGGCCGTTGGTCCATCAGCGAACTGACCGGGATTAATATTGAAGAACTTAGCAGAGAACTTCCAGGGATCAAATTTACGTCACAGGAATTCGTGATCGCAAAACGGATTTTAAAGGAGATCCAGGATCGTGTCTCTTTTTTAAGGGATGTGGGGTTGGGATATCTTTCCCTGGACAGGCGCGCATCCACACTATCCGGCGGAGAGGCCCAGCGGATCAGGCTGGCCTCGCAGATCGGATCGCGGCTTGCAGGGGTTCTTTACATCCTGGATGAGCCCAGCATCGGCCTTCATCAGCGGGACAACCAGAGGCTTGTACATACCCTGACCCGACTTCGTGATCTGGGAAATACGGTTATCGTTGTGGAGCATGACTCAGAGACGATTATGGCTGCGGATTATGTACTGGACATGGGGCCCGGCGCCGGCATTCACGGCGGCCACGTGGTTTACAGCGGGCCGGTTAAGGGACTGATGAAAGATTCGGATTCTGTTACAGGAGGGTATCTGTCTGGACGACTCAAAATTAATCTCCCCTCTAAACGCCGCAAACCATCCAGGTACAGGATCATTGTAAAAAAGACCAGGGTCAATAACCTGAAAAATATCACGGTAGCTTTTCCACTTGGCCTTATGACCTGTGTGACCGGTGTTTCCGGATCAGGGAAAAGTTCGCTGCTGATTGAAACCCTTTATAACGGCGCCACGAATCAGACGCGACTATCCAAGGGTGATTTTGACGAAATCAAGGGGCTTGAGCAGATCGACAAGGTAATTGACATTGACCAGAGCCCGATCGGTCGCACTCCCCGGTCAAATCCTGCCACATATACCGGAATTCTTACGCCGATCCGTGAGCTCCTGTCCAGGCTTCCTGAATCGCGTGCACGGGGATATAAGCCCGGACGGTTCAGCTTTAACCTCAAGGGGGGCCGCTGCGAGGCGTGCGAGGGGGATGGAGTCATCAAGATCGCCATGCATTTTCTGCCTGATATATATGTCATGTGCGAAACATGCAACGGGCGCCGCTACAACCAGGAGACCCTTGAAATCCGTTACAAGGGGAAGAATGTATCCGATATTCTCGGCATGAACGTTGAAGAGGCGCTTGATTTTTTTGAAAACATCCCGCCTGTCAGAAACAGGCTGCAGACCCTTTTTGATGTCGGCCTTTCTTATATTTCGCTTGGACAGTCTTCCGTGACTCTGTCCGGCGGCGAGGCCCAGCGCATCAAGCTTGCCCGGGAATTATCAAAAAGGAGTACAGGCAGAACTCTCTACATCCTTGATGAACCGACAACAGGCCTTCATCCGGCTGATATTCAGCACCTGCTTAATGTGTTGCACAGGCTGGTTGACAGCGGCAATAGCGTGGTTATTATTGAACACAACCTGGATGTAATCAAGATGGCGGATCACATCATTGATCTGGGGCCGGAAGGGGGCGACAATGGAGGAAGAGTGGTTGCCGTGGGAACGCCGGAAAAGATTGCCCAAAATGTTGATTCCCACACTGGAAGATACCTGAAACAGGTCCTCGGTTGATGAGAGTCTAAATTTTTGTAAATATTCGGCTTGATGCCGGAAAATAGCTAAAACTACCAAGCTGTAAATGTTTGGCAACGCTTCACAGGGAGGTGAGCAGGCTGATCAGCTATACTTTGGTATGCTGGGCAGCCTGATCGCCTTCCTGTGGAGTGTTGCCGAATATTTACAAATTCTTTTCTTCATTTTCTTATAATTCCGTAATATAATAACCGCTGGACAACATAGATAATGATGTTAAAAAATAATACTCTTAAAAGGAACAATAAAATGCCCGACCAGAATGCAAGCGCAGCAACACCGGATGGTAACACGCCGGTTTTCAGAATGCAGAAGCTCTATATAAAGGATTTGTCATTTGAAAATCCCAATGCGCCTGATGTGTTTGTCGGCGGCGTTCCCGAACCCAAAGTAGAAATCAACCTGGGCATAAAGAACAAGAAGTTGAAGGCGGAGGATCACTGGGAAGTGGCCCTTGCCCTGACAGCCACAGTTACGGACGGCAAGAGCGGGAAGACGCTTTTTATTATTGAGATTGAGCATGCCGGGATTTTTCTTTTGAAAAATATTCCGGAAAAGCATCTTCCCATGGCCTTGGCCGTGGATTGCACCACTCTCATGTTTCCGTTTACCAGGCAGATTATAAGTCAGTTGTCTGTGGACGGTGGATTTATTCCGTTTCTCATGGAGCCTGTCAATTTTTTTGCTCTTTTTGAGAATTCAAAAAAGAATAAAGAGAAGCAACATTAGGATGGGAAATTATTTCGGCCACATCCCTTACAGATCCAGTGGTTGCCTGATGCAGACGGGAGAGAGAAATGGTAGACACCAGTATGAAAATACTCGTGATTGACGATGATACAACCATGCGGCGTATTATAAAAAACCTTTTGTCGCAGATCGGTTTTATAAATATTATCGAGGCTGAGGATGGTCAGGCCGCGCTGGATATTCTTCAAGGTGAAGGTGGATTCGGGCTGCTGGTTTCCGATTGGGACATGCCCAGAATGACGGGCCTGGAACTTCTTCAGACTGTCCGGGATGACGAAAATTTCAAAACCCTGCCTTTTATTATGGTGACAGCCAAGGATTCCAGAGAGTATATCCTTGAGGCCGTTAAAGCGAGAGTCAGCCAGTATATTGTCAAACCGTTCACGGCCCAGGCCCTGAGAGAAAAGATCGAAAAGGTCCTTCAGAAATGAATCCGCGAAGTTTTATTGCGGTAATTTTGCATCACATATTGAGATTATTGTAGAAATCATCCATCAGGCTGCTTACGGCCTTGCGGACGGCAGTGTCAAACAGAGTAACAGCTTCACGGTCTGCATATATACTTTTGGGAGCTGCGTCGACCTCGGTTCGATTTGTCCAGATCACCTTTCCTGTTTCCGTATTCTGTACCCATATCCGAAGATGAACAACAGCCTGTGGCGTATCTCCGTAAAGATCGCCTATGCCGCCGATTAAGTCATAATCGTCTGATTTTGCGATTCCGAATATCGGTCGTGTGGCAGTGCGGTAAATGAACGGCAGAATTCCCTGTTTTGCCGGACACCAGATGTTTTCCCGCCTTAAATTGTATTCAATAATCCTGCCGCGCAATACATAGTCAGCTTCAAAATCGCGGCCGATCCGCGCAATCATTTTTTTGTCCAGGCGATTGTGCAGATTTGGTCCTTCCATCGGATTATTCACGTTCACCAGTCTTGGATAGTTGCGTGTCTCTTGCTGATTTATCAGGCCTCTGATCTCGTCGTTCATTCTTTCGGACCATCCCCATTCAAGCTCTCTTTCCAGGCTGCTGAGATTCGACCATTGGCGCTTATCCTGAGAGGTTACGGACTCGATTATCCGGTTGTCAACCAGGTAAGCAAACACATCGTCTTGCACGGGCAGGATAAACCCCCTGGATATCAATGTATCAGTGAGCGATTCCATGATGGCCAGGTTTCGCATGCTTGCGGTCTTGACATTCTCGGCATATGAATAGTCTGCAAACGGAAGGAGAACAATTGTCCTGTCAAGTGACGCCCCGGAAAAGTTCTGCAAATTCAGGGGGGCCTCTGTCACGGTCTGGCCGCATCCGGTTACAACCAGGGCTAAAATTCCGCATAGGAATACTTTTATATTTGCCATAATTGTCTCTCCTTGATATCTGCGGTGTAGAATTTTTTTATTTTTTGTTACAAAATTAGATAAGTATCCGAGGCCTAAGCAAAATTACGAGTTCGGTTTTCATCTCTTGTTTTGATGTATTACTAAATAGTTTGTTGATCAGGGGCAGATTTCCCAACATAGGGACCTTGGTCTCCGCATCACTGTCGATCGAGTCAATAAGGCCTCCTATTACCAGCATTTCTCCATTTTTGATGCGTACCGTAGTACTCATTTCCCGCACGTTAATCACAGGCAGGCCAACCGTGCTTGCCCCAAAATCTCTATATTCCACCGGCTTTTCAAGCTGAGTAGTGACAGGCGTCAAGGTGAGAATGATTTCATCATTTTCAAGAATTATGGCGACTACCGACATGCCGAGCCCTGACATTACAGTGGCCGTAGTAACGCTGTATGAGATTATGCCTTCGTCGACAGTTGTGGTTACCTGGTCGATGAAACGTGTGTTTTCTCCTACACTGATCAGTGCGGGCTGACCGTTCATGACGTTTATTCTCGGATTGGCCAGCACGTTAACCATGCCTTGAGTATCCAATGCGTCGATAACGATTGAAAAATTTTTAGTGGCATCCATGCTGAATGTTTGGAGGATTCCCCCGGAATCGGGCCAAATCCGCCCATTCTGCCCAAACGCCATATTGAAATTCAGATTGAAATCATTTAAAAGATTGCTCCAGTCTATCCCTCTATCTTCAGTGTTGTTCAAGGTCACTTCGATGATCTTGGCCTCAATAGAGATCTGTCTGTACAGCTCTGACTTGAGATTGTCCAGGTAGACGGAAATTTTTTCCAGCAAAGACCGGGGCGCTGTCACTGTAATCAAACCAATCGGCTTGTCTATTGAATAATAGCCTTGGGCTGCGGCCCTGGTGTAAGTAGTGGGGGTTTCCGTCGTACTTTCCTCTGATTCCTCTTCCTGAGATTCCTGCGGACCTATTTGAATGGTGGTCTCTGATTCCGACGTCCAGATCTTGAGCACCTTGTCCAGATTTGTAGTGATGTTGTCCCAGATATCGAACGTATTGCCCTCACTGATGAGCTGCATCATTCCAGTCATATTTGTGGATTCCCCGCCGCCGAGAACATCACCGCCCACCCCGTAGGCATAAGTGCTTGAAAGGAACGGCATGGCAATGTGAAATTTTCTTGTTTCCTTGTATTTCACAACAATCGTATTGCCCTGAATTTCAAAAAAGTAGTCCACCTGGCGCAACAGATTTTCAATTGCTTTGTAAAAATCATCATCCGCCCTGATATTTACATCAACGGGCACGTGCTGATCCACGTCGCTGGACCAGCTGATGTTCATATCCTTCAACGAGGCCAGTTTTTTGAGGATGTCCCGAAGCGGAACGAGTCGAGTTGTTGAACTGATAGTCGCGCCGACCACAAGGACCGGTTCTTTGTCATCAAGGCCTGCGTCGTCGGCATCCAGTGATTTTACGGCATAGGCCGATTTTTGATATTGAACCGGTAATCGGCCTTTATTTTCATTGTTAAATGCAGTTCCCTGACCAAACTCTGTTTGCTCTAAGGCGGCAGGAGTCTCTTGCCCGGGTGGCTGTTGCCCGGCATTTTTTTCTGCCGGCGGCGCTGACATCAGGGAACAACCGAACAGCATGGCCGGCAGCATGATGAAAATTAATGCGTGATTCATTAGACTTGTTTTTTTTGCCATGGAATTCACTCTCCTCATTTCTGGACGAACACCTGTTATTTTTGCCCGGCCAGGGCAATTCTTCCTTTGATGTACTGCTTCAGGTCCCCTGGGATTTCGAAACCGGAAAAAAGGACGGCTTGATATTCTTCCACTGCTTTTTGCTTGTCACCTTTTTTATCGTAAAGCCTGGCTTTGGCAACCATAGTCTCCATAGAATCACCATATAACTTTTCATGTCTGCCGAGAAGTTCCAAAGCCATGTCAATTGCCGAATCTTCTTCACAGAATGCGGCATAACTGATCAATGCCTCGCCCGCGGGTGGCGCGGCCTGAATTGCCTGTTCGAAATACCCCCTGGCTGCCTGGAACTTTTTCATATTGGCCAGGCCGATGGCTGCCTGGAGGGCTGCATCCTTATTGTCAGGTTCGAGCAGAAGCGCTGCTTTGGAATAGTGTACGGCCTTGGCGTTCATATTCAGCCTGACAAGGCAGAGGGAGGCGATTCTGTTGGCCAGATATACATTTTCCGGCCATTTGGAAAAGGCCTGTTCGTAAAATTCCAGGGCCTTGTTAAAATCTTTCTTCCTGTCCAGGCTCTTTGCCTGATGAATCAGTTTTTTTGCGGCTATGATATTGGGAGGTGTTTCCTTCTGCCTCGTTACCGTGATGTTTTCCGATAAAGTTTTTACACCTTTGCCTTCCTGGATGGAGAGCAATTGTACAGGAGATTTAGGCCAGGTAAAACCCTTGTTTTTGGGCGAGATGACAATGGTATTGAAGCGTTCTTCTTTTTCCAGATTTTTTAAGTTGAGGATAATATCAAGCGCAAAATTCCACGGCACGTCATCCAGGGCAAGGGTCAGTGTGCCGCCTACTTCCTGGGCTACAATCATGTTTAAACCGCTGATTTCCCCGAAAAGTCTGAAAACATTATGAAGATCAATCTTGAAAAAATCTACGGTTATCCTCTGTTTGGTAAAGCCTGCCTCTGTAAAGGCGTCATAAACAGGCCTGACCGGGGCGGCGCTGACCAGGGCCGCCGGCTTGACCGGAAGCGAGGCGGTCGCGGCAGGGATCGGTTCCACACTCTCCGGTTTTTGAATTTTTTTAGCAGGAGCCTGCTGCGTGACTTTTGCAATTACCGCAGGTTTTGAGGCGGGAACAGGTTTGATTTCCGGGTCGGAATCAATTTCGGGAACAACAACAGGAGCTGATCCCGAAATTGCCACCAGCAGGCCGTCGGGCCGGGAAGAGATGTCGTATTCAAAGAGTTCTTCAAGGCCGGAATCAAAAACAATGCGCACACCGTCGCCACGGCGGGCTGTCCTGATTTTGGATACTGCTGTTCCGATTTCTTGTATTGGATGTATGCCTTGGGCCTTCACCCCGTGGATGTCGATGTACATCCGGTCCGGCCGCACTTCCGTCCTCGGCAGGCCGGCCCACTTGTAGTTACTGATAGGCCCGTCTGCCTTGATATATACACTGGTCTCCCCTGGAGAAGCAGTTATTTCAATATCATTAATTACTGTGGCATGGGCATCGGCGGGTTCGGCGGGCCCAGCGGGTTCGACAGGTTCGGCAAGGGTTTTTGTTTCAACGACCGGCGGCGCCTTTACTTCCGGCAGGGCTATAACTTCCGGCCCTGTTTCAGGCTGTTTCTCTTCCTGTTGCAAAGCCGCGGTTGCAGCTGAAAATTTCACTATAATATTATTTTCATCCCTTTCGACCTGATATTCCTGATCATTTACAAGAAAGATCTCGATTCTCGTGATCAGAGGTTCCAGGTTGTCCATGACCCTGCCCTGCACCAGGGAAATCGGCCCTTGTTTCATGTCCAGCGGGAGATTCACGGTTTCTCCAAGGGATGCATCGGCGATATCCAGGATCACGCGCAGCGGGTCAAACATTTCATACATTGTGTAGGTAGGGGAAGAATCTCCATGGATGCTCAAGAGATAATGATCCGGCTTTTCTAGAAACCGCACATTGGAAATCGTATACGCGGTTTTCGGCTTTTCCGTTGATCCTGAATCCTCTGCAGCAACCCTTGCCTGACCTGTAGATTCTATTTTCCCTGCCGGGTTGTCTCCTAGAGACGCATTTATCTCAGTTGCCGGGGTGAAAAAAAAGGCAATTGAAAATATCAGCAATGTCAGGGTGTGAATTTTTAGGGTCATAATTTTTCTTCCCCCTCTTTTCTTAACACCATTTCCAGTATTTTATGTCGCTTTTTCCCGGTCGGAGTTATGAATTCCTGTTTGATAATGACAACATTGGAAACAATTTCATCAACAACGCCGGAACGACCGATTTTCATTCCCTGGCGCAATATATATCCTTTTTGGGTAGGGTCCTGAACCATGGCAAAAGGGGCCTGCCCGCTAAAGGCAATGGCCACCAGGTTCAACTGGCCGGGTTCGAATTTTCGCATTCCGGTCAGTTCTTCCTTAGCAACCGGGCTGATTGTTGCCCTCACCCTTGCTTTTACAAAGGGTACAAAGGGATCTGAGCGGCCCTCTCTTTGATAAACAAAGGTATCTTTACTGTCAAAAAAAAGGAACTCCGAAGTCTCGGAATCCTCGATAGCCTGATTATCTTTCAGGAGCGCGGCCGCGTCGGGTTGCGGTTTCTGCTCAGGCATGGCGGCAACAGTGGTTAAGGAGGTGAACAGCATCAATGAGATGCAGGTCAATATGAAAAGGCAAGACGTTAACCCATGCCTTATAAATTTTGATTTAAAATAACTCATTTAATTGGTTGATTGGTTTAATTGGTTGATTGGTTTAATTGGTTGATTGGTTTAATTAGTGTTTGTTTCTAAACCAACTAACCAACTAACCAACGAACCAATATTATTTTTTATCAGTTGGCTCTAAGAACCTGTATGTGACCAGATTAATATTGGTATTAAGAAGCATTTCTCCTTCAACCATTGTCGGTCCTCCCATGCTGAGATTTGTAACCGAGACAATACGAGGCAGCTTGCTGACATGGT
>JAYEGR010000009.1:0-20078 GCA_034659175.1 Thermodesulfobacteriota bacterium
TGAGCTGTTGAGCTGTTAAGCTGTTGAGCTGTTGAGCTGTTGAGCTGTTGAGCTGTTGAGCTGTTAAGCTGTTGAGCTGTTAAGCTGTTGAGCTGTTAAACTTTTAGCTGTTAAGCTAAAAGAAGTAAAAGCTACGAACCATTATCGCTGTTTAATCGTTCACCAGTGCCGCAGATGTGCGTGATCAGGGTGTCCGGCTATAGTAGTCCTATGCCGGACACCCTGATCGCGTGCATCTGCGGTGCTGGAGGACGATTAAACCTTTTTTAGGAAGGCTAGTCGGTTTAGGGCATTAAGATATGCCTTGGCCGCTGCGGTGATAATATCCGGATCAGCACCCCGACCGATTACTACTTTGCCCTTATCTTCCAGTCTTACAAGAACCTCTCCCTGCGCATCAGTGCCGCCTGTAATGGAACTGACCGCAAAATAGAGGAGTTTGCTGCTTGTATCGGTCAAATCGGCAATGGCACGGAATGAGGCGTCGATAGCGCCTATACCGGTGAAGGCCCTTTCTTTTTCTTTGCCGTCAACAAGGATTCGAACCGATGCCGTGGGTATTGTCTTGCTGCCGCTCATTGCCCCGAGCGACAAAAGCTTGAATGTCTCAGGCGCCTTCAGCACCTCATCCATTACAATGGCTTCAAGATCTTCGTCAAACATCTCTTTTTTAACGTCGGCCAGTTCCTTGAACCGGGTAAAGACCCTGTTTAATTCGTCATTGTCAAGGTTGTATCCAATGCGCTTGATTTTATCCTGCAGCGCATGCCTGCCCGAGTGTTTGCCGAGCACGATATTGTTCTTTGAAAGGCCGATATCGCTGGAATTCATAATTTCGTATGTGGTGCGCTCTTTGAGTACGCCGTCCTGATGCACACCTGATTCGTGCAAAAATGCATTGGCGCCCACAATGGCCTTGTTCGGCTGTACGGACATTCCGGTAATCGTACTCACAAGCCGGCTTGCGGTATGTATCTGTTCCGTAACCACTTCCGTGTGCACATCCATGAGATCGGCCCGTGTGCGGACAGCCATTACAAATTCTTCCATAGCCGTGTTCCCGGCCCGTTCACCGATTCCGTTGATAGTGCATTCGACCTGTCTTGCTCCGGCCTTTACAGCAGCCAGTGAATTGGCCACGGCAAGTCCAAGGTCATTGTGACAGTGAACACTTAAGATTGCCTTGTCAATATTCGGAATGTTTTCCATGAGATACTTAATCTGGGCAGCATGCTCATCAGGCATGGCATACCCGGTCGTATCAGGAAAATTAACAGTCGTAGCGCCCGCATCAATTACCGCTTCAAAGACCTTGCATACAAAATCAAGATCACTCCTGGTGGCGTCTTCAGCGGAAAATTCGACGTTTGACGTATATTTTGCAGCATGTTTAATAGACGCAACAGCCAGTTCAAGTACCTGGTCCCGGCTTTTTTTAAGTTTGTATTTCAAGTGGATATCAGAGGTTGCAAGAAAGGCATGAATCCTTGGATCATCACCATTTTTCAGTGCGTCCCACGCCACATCGATATCGTTCAGGTTACAGCGGCACAGCCCTGCGACGCGAACGTCCCTGATATGGTCCGCTATATTTTTCACACACTCGAAATCGCCTTTTGAGGCTATGGGAAAACCCGCCTCAATCACGTCCACGCGCAGTTTGACAAGCTGCTGGGCCAGACGGAACTTCTCCTGCATGTTCATGCTCACGCCGGGTGACTGCTCGCCATCGCGCAAAGTGGTGTCAAATATTGTTATCTTGTCTCCACTCATTGTCATTTCCCCCTTCAGTGATTGAATCTCTTTTCTTTTCCCTTGATTTTTTCACCACGTTTTTTAAGCAGTCCAATAATCCGGTTGACCGGGCCGGATGAAATATAGATCACACCTAGAATGAACAGGGTCACCTGGGGTTCGGTTGCAACGACCATTATCACAAGCACCATCGCCACCAGCGCCTGAAAGGTCTTTGCCTTTGTGGTCTCAGGATGTTTGAAGCTGAGATAACGGCACGAACTGACCATCAGATACGAGAGTACGTAAACCAGAAACAACATAGCCATATCCTTGATAGAGCCCTTAATCTCAAAAAACAGGCAGAAAAGGACCGAGGTGGCGATCATGCCTGCCGCAGCCGGACAGGGGAGACCCACAAAGGTCTTTCCGGAACCACTTGAGGCTTGAGTATTGAACCTGGCAAGCCTGAGAGCCGTTGTTGCTACATAGAGAAAGGCGGCAAGCCAACCGTAACGTCCATAGGGGTGAAGGGTCCACTGGTATGCCAGCAATGCGGGGGCCACGCCGAAGCTGACCAGGTCGCACAAGGAATCGTATTCCATGCCGAAATGGCTGGTCGTCCTTGTTATTCGGGCCACCCTGCCATCCATTCCATCAAAGATGCCGGCAATAATTATTGCCACCGCTGAATGCAAAAAACGACCGTTTACAGCAGATACAATCGCATAAAATCCACTGAACAGACTGGCGGTGGTGAGCAGTTGAGGAAGAAGGTATATCTTGCCTTTGGCAGGATCATTACTCTCATGGGAATATAATTTGTCCTTCATTATGTTCTCTCTGGAAGGGTTCAGGGTTCAGAGGTTCAGGGTTCAAAGAGAGATAACCGAGCACGGTCTCGCCCCCTTTGACTGTTTGACCTTTTTTGACATCCAGCTGGACTGTAAGGGGCAGGTAAAGGTCAACCCGTGAACCGAAACGAATCATGCCGAACCGCTCGCCCCTTAAAAATTCATCGTTTTGCACAGCCAGGCAGACGATTCGCCGGGCGATCAGTCCCGCCACCTGAACAACCGCCATCTTCTGATCGTTTTTTGTTGTCAGTATGACTGCACAATACTCGTTTTCCAGGGCCCCTTGTTTTGAATTTGCCGAAAAAAACCGGCCTGGAGAATATAATACCTTTAAAACTTTTCCGGGAAACGGAATGCGGTTTACATGAACATTGAACAAATTCATGAAAATACTCACCTTGATGACCTGTTCGTTAACAAACCTGTCATCAAAGACCTTTTCAATAAGAATGATCTTTCCGTCAGCCGGAGCCACCAGGACATCTTCTTCTTCCGGGGAGATTCTTTGCGGGTCTCTGAAAAAATAAAGAGTAAAAGTCGTAAGCAAAAAGGCCGCTAAGGTCAAATCGTCATACTGCAGTATGGCCGCCACAACTGTTGAAAAGGCGGTAAATATAATGAACGGATAGCCTTCCAAAGCCACCGGGATTCGAGGTCTTTTCATTTCAGGGGTTCAAAGGTTCATGGATTCAGAGGGGAGCCACTATTTAGAAAACTCCTCCGTATGTAATCAATTACAATTGATTTGTAACCGTTCAGAGGGGGGCTCCATATTTTGCAAACTCCTTAAGACTGTAATCGTTCTCAGGCGCTCCATATGGGCGTGATCAGTTCGGCTCTATATAAAGTGATATGTGAGCCGGACTGATCACGTTCAGATGGAGGGCCTGTGAACGATTACAATTAATTTTGCTTTGCTCTGGCAATGGCAATGGTTCCCGTCCTGACTATTTCCTGAATGCCTATCGGTCTCAGGATGTCGATCACGGCCTGAAGTTTGTCTGCGGTCCCTGTTACTTCAACGGCATAGCTTTTGGAGCTGATGTCAACTACTTTACCCCTGAAAACATCCACGATTCGAAGCACTTCGGCCCTGGTATTGGCCTCGGCCTTGACCCGGATGACCGCCATTTCGCGCTCTACATAAACAACCTCGTTCATATCCGAGACCTTGATCACGTCAATCAGTTTGTGGAGTTGTTTGGTGATCTGTTCGATAATGCTGCTATCTCCCCTTGTTACAAGAATCATGCAGGAGATGCTCGGGTCAAGCGTCTCGTTTACAGACAGACTTTCGATATTAAAACCGCGACCGCTGAATAGACCTGTGACCCTGGAAAGGACGCCCGATTTGTTTTGCAATAGGACAGATATAGTGTGCTTCATGAAAATCGCCTCATATTGTACTTAAATTAGATAATTGTGACGGCATCGTAACAAATCCCATTTGCCGGGTTGCGGCATTTCAGGCCAGGAGCATTTCAGTAGTGGCCTTGCCGGCCGGCACCATTGGGTATACGCCTTCTTCTCTGGCGATCACAAAATCCATGATCACGATATTATCGGTAGCCAGGGCCTTTTTGATTACAGGCGTCACTTCTTCGGGTGTGGTAGCCCGCAGCCCGACAGCGCCATATGCCTCTGCCAGGGCCACAAAATCCGGAGCTACTTCTATGTTGGTGCCCGAATACCTTTTATCATAAAACAGTTCCTGCCATTGTCGCACCATACCAAGAAAACCGTTGTTTAAAATAGCGATTTTTACAGGGCAGTTGTGCTGTCTTGCAGTGGCAAGCTCCTGGATGTTCATCTGGATGCTTCCATCCCCGGCAATATCGATGACCGTCCGGTCAGGGGCAGCCATCTGGGCGCCGATTGCTGCGGGAAAACCATACCCCATCACGCCGAGTCCGCCTGACGTCATAAAGGCCCGCGGGTTGTTAAATTTGTAAAACTGCGCGGCCCACATCTGGTTCTGCCCGACTTCCGTCGTGATGATCGCCTCACCCTTTGTAAGCTCGTACAGCTTCTGCACGACAAACTGGGGTTTGATGACTCCCTTCACCTTTTTAAAGGTCAACGGGTGTTTCTTTTCCCATTCCTTGATCTGTTTCAGCCAGGGCTCGACCTTCTTTTCCTGGGCTGCCTTATTAAAATCGTCGTTCCTGTCAAACCAGGTGTTCATCCCGGTCAATGCGTGCTTGCAGTCGGCCACTATCGGAATATCAACAGGCACGTTTTTACTGATGGAAGTCGGATCAATATCAACGTGAATGATCTTGGCGTGCGGTGCAAAGGCGTCGAGTCTTCCTGTGATCCTGTCGTCGAATCTGGCCCCGATCGCGACTATCAGGTCACTCTCCTTCATGGCCATGTTGGAACAGTATGTGCCGTGCATGCCCAGCATGCCCATGGACAGGGGGTGCGTTCCGGGAAATCCGCCAAGCCCCATAAGGGTCATGGTCACGGGGATGGACAATTTGATTGCAAGTTCTGTCAGTTCCTCATTTGCATCGGAAGCAATCACTCCTCCGCCGGCATATATTACAGGCTTTTGGGCCTTGTGAATCGCTTTGCACGCCTTTTCAATCTGCCCCGGGTGGGGCTCATAGGTCGGCTTGTATGTCCGCATCTGAACCGGCTTTAAGGGAGGGTACTTGATTTTTGCCACACTCACATCCTTTGGAAGGTCGATCAGCACCGGGCCCGGGCGGCCCGATTTCGCGATATAGAATGCCTCACGGATGGTCGGCACCAGTTGATCGGGATCCTTTACCAGGTAGTTGTGCTTAGTGCATGGCCTGGTGATCCCGACAATGTCCACTTCCTGGAAAGCATCGTTGCCTATCAGTGCGGTGGGAACCTGGCCTGTGAAAACCACTATCGGAATGGAGTCCAGGTATGCGGATGCAATGCCCGTGACCGTATTCGTGGCCCCCGGGCCCGATGTCACCAGCGCACACCCAACGGTACCCTTGACTCTGGCGTATGCATCCGCGGCATGGACGGCGGCCTGTTCATGCCGCACCAGAACATGCGTCAGGTTTTCATTTTTTAATAACTCATCGAAAATGTCGATGATTACACCTCCGGGAAAACCGAAGATAACTTCCACGCCTTGTTCTTCCAGACATTTTATCATGGCTTGGGCGCCAGTAATTTTCATAGCCGTTATTCCCCTGTTTAATTTTTTTCCAAGCAAATGTTCACCAGCGCTGCATTCGGATCCTCGCAGACTCCGAATTCGATCCAAATGTGAGCGCCTAAAATAAAAATTTCCGGCTGGATGGGCGAAATTTATTATAAAAAAAGCAACACATCCTCAAACCGGACTCAATATAATAAAAAAATTATCTATAAATTGACCCACGAGATTTGTCAACCATGTTTATTTATGATTTCGGTAAATTTGTCAACTTTGTTCGTAAATCGGGCTAAGCCTTATTTCTTCAATATAGCTGAAATGTCTCTTATTTCTTGTTAGAAGTGGCAACTTTTTTGACCAAGCAGTAGCCGCAATTATGGCATCCGGTGGTTGGAGGCGACTGCCATGGTATTTTACTAACAAAACGGAGTAGTTAAATGAGATGTCTACTAAATCAATCGCTATAATCCTTAATCGTCTGAAGATACTGATGATTCTCTTTCTCTCAGAATCCTTTAAACCAGGTTTGTTCAAGAGTTCTTTTTTAGTCAAAACAGAACAATAAATATCGATATCGCTTGATCTGAAAATTGCTTTTGCCTGTGCAATACCTTTAAGGTAATCTATGAAAATATCGGTATCTATTAAGAGTTTGATTCTTGCCGCTTTATAAGTTCCCTGAGAAATTCCTGTCCATCTTTTTGTTTACCTTCTGGAGTAAATGACTGTTCTTCTCGTAGTCTTCGAACATACTCAGCGCTATTTTCGACCCTGGTATAATCGAATCCTTTCTCCTTCTGGTAAAGGAACTCCATAAAATCCAAAATTTCCCCCAGTTTTTCTGCAGGAAGCATTTTCGCTATGTTTTGTATTTTTGCTTGACAATCATTTTTTAGTTTCATGAACTGCCTCCTCTTTTAAGCCTTCTACCTTTACCATAGGTGGTTAAATTTGAAGAGAATTATCTGACTGCGGGATTATCCCCACCTCTCTTCCCAGGCGGAAAAATTCCTGGACTGCTTCTATTCCTTCCGGCCCGAGGTCTTTGGAATAATTGTTTACGTAGAGTTTAATATGGTCACTGATAACCGCGTCGTCCATCTCCATGGCATGGCGTCTTATGTATTCCATGCATTGCCCTGGGTTGGAAAAGGCGTGCTGAACGCTTTCGCGGATGCATTGGTCAATTTTTGAGATCAGATCCTTTCCTAAAGAGCGCCTGGCGGCAATTCCACCCAGAGGAATCGGACTGCCGGTTTTATCCTCCCACCATTCGCCGAGATCCCGGATCAATTTAAAACCGTGCTGCCGGTATGTGAATCTACTTTCGTGTATTATCACACCGGCATCTACTTTTCCTTTGGAGATGCTCTCCATTATATCATCAAACCGCATGGCAACGGTATTTTTACATTCAGGCGCAAACAGCTTAAGCAGCATTGCAGCCGTTGTGAAGCGTCCGGGTATTGCAACGATTTTTTCTGAAAGGCGGCCTGAAGTCCCTTTCGGCCCTGTTACCAGAAGAGGGCCGCAGCCACGTCCAAGGGCGCTTCCCGCGGAAAGCAGAACGTAATTATCAAGCACGTGTCCAAAGGCATGAAAGGAAATCTTTGTGATGTCAAGCCGCGCAGACATCGCCCATTCATTAAGAGTCTCCACATCTGTAATCACTTCCCGGTCCAGACCGATTTTATTTCCGCAGACAAGTCCATGAACAAGTCCGTGAAAGATAAACGTGTCATTTGGGCATGGAGAGAAGCCGATTGACAACTTTTTATTGGTTGGAGGCATTTATAAATGATGAATGATGAATGATGAATGATGAATGATGAATAACTGTAATACCTCCCTTATGTTGGTGGCTGTGGTTCAGGCTGGATTCAGATCCGTCAATAGCTTGCTTACCGTTTCAGCGCATGTCCGGCATGCCTTTGTGAGTTGCCATTTGCTTGTGTCACGATCCTCTACCATGTTGCTGATGCATCGTATTTCAAGGCATGGTATCGAGTATTCCAAACAGACCCTTGCAACTGCCGCGCCTTCCATATTTTCGCACAATGCATGGTGCGTGTCTCTCAAATATTCGCCTCTACCGGTTGTCCCGCTGGCGCTGTTTACCGTGACAAATGTCCCTTCCCTGAACCGTATGTTGTTTTGGTCCAGAATTTTTACAGCGCGTGAAAGTAATTGAGTATTGAGATCGAATCTGGTCCGGACCGGCAGTGTGGATTCGTCAAAGGGCTCCAAGTGGTCATGAAAACATATTCCAAGATCGCCAAGCACCTCTTTTCGGGCTACGCAGATGTCCAGAAGCCCGGTGCCGGAATCCATATAAGCGCCTGCTGTGCCGAAATTTATTACATTGCTTATTCCGGATAGGCCGGCGCCGAGATACTTGGAAAGAGCAAGTGTTGTTTCAACAAGGCCCACGCCTGTAATCAAGTAATCCGCACCGCGCATCCCGCCAACCAGTTCCCTGAATGGCCGCATTTCTAATTCTGTCGCACAAACCAGGAGATACATTTTGTTGGTTCAGGGCTCAAGGGTTCAGAGTTCAGGCACTATATAAAAATTTATCTTACCAAATTTTTTTCAACCATATAACCAAATTTTTTAAAAAAAATGAGGGTTGACATGTTGCCATTAATTTTTGTATTTTTTTTATAGGGTAAAAAGCATTGAATAATATTGCAGGCAGGACAACTTACTATGGAAAATTCGACTCGACCCGGAATTCTGAGCGTGGATGATAATCCGTTCAACCGGGACCTTATACGTATACTTGTAAAAAAACAGGGCATACCGATTCAGGAGGCTGAGAACGGTATTGAGGCCCTTGCCAAGGTGGAAAAGTTCGAGTTTGAGCTGATTTTTATGGATCTGCTCATGCCTGAGATGGACGGCTTTGAAACAATAAAAAGAATACGCGGTATGGGGATAAAGACGCCCATTGTTGCTGTATCTGCCATCAGCTTTAAGCAGGACCGGAGGCGCGCCATGGAATCAGGATGCGATCATTTTCTGCCCAAACCTATAGACATGCCCGAATTTTTGAAGATTATCAAAAAATATGTCCCGGATGAAAAACCTGACGAAAATGAACCCGCACCTGTTGCTGATCCCAACGAGGAATCTCGCAAGGTCACTGCTTTGTCAGGGATGAATTTCTCTGGTTTTCATCTGCTTCTTGTGGAAGAAAATGATATCTTATCAAAGCGTTATGAAAAGATGCTCATGGAAATCGGTTTCCAGGTCCAACGAATCCGCAGCGGCAACGAGGCATGGGAGCGCCTTCAGGCTTCCGAAAGTCATGTGGACATAATCGTGAGCAATATTTTTACACCGGGGATAGACGCCCTGGGCCTTCTGGCAATGGTTAAGCGGGAATTCGCAGAAGTCCTGGTATTCATCTACACTCCACAATACGATGCCGGGACTTTTCAGATGGCAATGCATCAGGGGGTTGACGGCATTATCCCCCAGAGCGGATTCGAGCACTCAGCCGCTTCTCTTATCGAATCCGGGATTTCCCAGTCCCTTGCAAGGGGGTCCCGTGCCCAGGATGCCTCTACGGCCATGCAGGTGCGCCGCGCCCAGGAGCAGTTGATCAGCTTCGGCTGTTCCAAAGCTGAATCGTGCGATTTCTGCGACATTGCCTATTCCACATTACACGCAGCCGGAGGAGATATGGCCCAGTGTCGCAGGTTCAACAGGGCCGGGCGGTGCGGAGTTGTGCTGGGTGATGTTGCCGGACATGATGTAACGAGTTCATATATGAGCGCAATATTTTCAGGTATACTCACCTCGACCTGGAATAATCATCAAAATCCAAAAGAGCTTTTAAAGGTACTCAATGCCAAGTTGATCAAAGCAGGACACAGCACCACGCACATCTGTGCAACAGTAATCCTTTATGACGGGAAAAGGGCCGGTATGAAGATTGCCACGGCGGGAAATCCCGGCGGTCTCCTGCTGACCGGAGGTTTGGACGGAAAAGTTAAGATTCGGAAAATTAACGGCGAGGGAATGGCGCTTGGTCTTCTTAAAAAAGACAACCTGTTTGTTTACGAGGAAATTGATTTCAAAGAGGAATCGTATATCCTCTTTTTCTCCGACGGAATTGAACCGGAATGGGTGGAAGAGGCTCTGGCCGGTGACACGGAAATATTTTCACCAAAAAATGCAAAAGGGTTCAGCCGGAAGCTCCTTGACAGGATTTTGAAAAAGCATGGCCAGGAGGATGATATGATCTTACTGTCTCTTCATGTGCCGGAACAATTTGAGACTGAGACTCAAGGGTTTAATTTTTCCTTTCTCACAGGCTACGAAGGTGTGGATGAAGCCTGCTTGTGGGCATCGAAATTTCTGAATTCAGACACAACGCCCGAGGGACACGATGTTGATTTTGTACTCCTTTTGCTGCGTGAAACCCTTTTAAATGCGGTGGAGCACGGCAACAGGCAAAGACCTGACGCATATGTCGACCTTTCCCTTTTCCTTAAACCTGATGAGTTGAGAATCGAGGTCTCAGATGAGGGGCCTGGCTTTGAACTTGATGACAAGAAAAAGGAGATGGAATCATATGACGGGTTCCAGATAGGAAAACGGGGCATGCCGCTCATGGTTGAGATGGCGGACTCCGTAGAAGTGGCGGGAGGAACGGTTACGCTGGTGTTTTATCGAAGGACGAGTTCTGATAATGATGAATGATGAAACATAAACCATAGGGAGATAGGCATGAAAGTTGACAATAAGGACGGCGCTCTTATTCTGGCTCCGGGTACGGATCTGGTTGCAAGCGGCATTGAAAAGCTGAGAAACTCCATCCTGGCGTGTTTTAAGGAGCATCCGGATGCATCGAACATCGTTCTTGATGCAGCCGGGATCGAAATTGTTGATTCGCTGGGCATTAATCTCATTATAGGCCTGTACCGGCAGGCGGATGCTGAATCCAAAAAGTTTGAGATTATTAATGCGGGTGAAAAATTTATGAAGGTCGCAAATTTTTTTCGATTTGCATCGCTCTTTACGGTGAAAACCGCAGAGGAATAAGACCATGATGGGGGCAAACGCATGAAATCTACGATCTGAAAATCGTGTGTTCCGGCGTAATTTCAATCCGTTATTCTACAAGATGAATATCGAATAAAGTTTATACCCCCCTTGCGGGGTAAACAAGGAACCGCAGAATTTTTAAAGTGTGGTACTTCATCATTATGAAAGTCAAGATTGAAAATCCGAATCGCAGAATTCTGATCATTGACAACAATAAGGATATCCACGAAAATTACAGGGATATCCTGTTGGTGCTGCCTGCAAAGACCAGACTTGACAATCTGTTAAACGATCTCCTGGACGACTACAAGGACCAGGAGCGGTTCGATGCTCCAAATTTTGTCATTGACTCGGCATACCAGGGCAATGAAGGTTATGAAATGGCACAAAAGGCCTTAGATGAAGGTAATCCTTACGCCATGGTCTTTGTCGATATGTTAATGCCCGCCGGATGGGACGGTCTGGAAACTATATACAGGATGTGGAAAATAGATTCCGCACTCCAGTTCGTCATCTGCACGGCCTATTTAGATTATTCCTGGGGTGATTTAAGAAAAAAACTGGGTGACACCAGCCGCCTGCTTGTCCTTAAAAAACCCTTTGACCCTATCGAAATCCAGCAGATGGCCTGGTCCCTTACCGAGAAATGGAATCTGGTTAAAAAGGCTGAATTGACTGTCGACGATCTTGAGAAAATAGTTCAAAAGCGTACTGAGGAATTTCAGGATGCCAAAGAAGAGGCAGAGGTTGCGAGCCGTTGCAAGAGCGAGTTCCTTGCCAATATGAGCCACGAAATCCGCACGCCCATGAACGGCGTAATCGGCATGGCATCTCTTTTGTTGGATACAGACCTGAGTACGCAGCAGAGGAGATTCGCGGAACTGATCCAAAACAGCGCAGAATCGCTGCTCGTAATCATCAATGATATTTTGGATTTTTCCAAAATCGAGGCTGGAAAATTCGAACTCGAACCTATTGATTTTGATCTGCGTGTGATGCTCGAGGATGCCAGTGATTTTATTGCCATACGCGCCGAGGCAAAAGACCTTGAACTTATTTTCCTGGTATCGCCGGAGGCGCCCTCGCGACTGCAGGGTGATCCCGGCCGCCTTCGCCAGATATTAATCAATCTTGCCGGCAACGCAATCAAATTTACCTCCGAGGGAGAAGTGGCAATAAGAGTCAGTTGTGAACGTGAGATTGGTGATCAGGTTTTGCTTCGTTTTGAGGTTATTGACACCGGCATAGGAATCCACGAACATCAGCAGGCCTACCTGTTTAAAGACTTTACGCAGGCGGACGCATCCACGACCCGTAAGTATGGCGGAACAGGCCTTGGACTCTCTATTTCAAAGCGGCTTTGCAAAATGATGGGCGGAGAAATCGGAGTTAAAAGTGTTGAGGGAAAAGGTTCAACTTTCTGGTTCACAGCTGCTTTCCGAAAATCCGACACGTTAAAATTACCAGCCCAAACTCCTGAAAAAAATGTCGGCAATGAACGTATTTTAATTGTGGATGACAATTCGACCAACCGCCAATGGCTCTCGCTCCTGCTGGCATCCTGGAACTTCAGAAATAACGAGGCGTCTAATGCACGGACCGCTCTTGACATGCTTTATGCCGCAAATGATGCCGGCGATCCGTACCGCATTGCCATCCTGGATATGCGGATGCCCGGCATGGACGGTAAGACACTTGGAAAGAAGATCAAAAAAGACGAGAAAATCGCCGACACCAAGCTGGTGATGATGACATCTATTGCCATGCGCGGAGATGCTGCTCTTTTTGAAGGGATTGGATTTGCCGCATATCTGCCCAAACCAATCAAGCAGTATGTTCTTTACGACTGCCTTGCAATGATTCATGGCGGCAAACCATCTTGCAAAGCAACAGAGAAAGAGCCTATCATTACCCGCTATTCCATTGCAGAGGCCAAACGACATAACATTCGCCTTTTGCTTGTTGAGGACAATATCACCAACCAGATCGTGGCCCGGGAGATTCTGGAAAAGCTTGGATTTCGCTTGGACATTGTGGAAAATGGACGGCAAGCGGTTGACGCTGTAAAATCAAAACCGTATAACCTGGTGCTGATGGACTGTCAGATGCCTGTGATGGATGGTTACCAGGCCACCCGTGAGATTAGAAAACTCGGGTCTGCCGGCGCTTTCTCCAATGGATACAATCCCTCGGAGGTGCCCATTGTCGCCATGACGGCCCATGTCATGCAGGGAGACCGGGAAACTTGTCTCAACGCGGGCATGAATGACTACCTTTCTAAACCGATCGATCCCCATAAACTGGTTAATATGGTGGAGCAATGGGTTGTTTTCACAGACAGGGAGTCCACAGCGGCGGGAAAAGCCTCTGAACCGCCTTTGGATGAGACACCTGCGAAAGAAGGGGAAGCAGCAGCCCTGCACCGATCCGAAAAAGCCCATGCGCTGAAGAAAACCGCGGAAAGTGAAGCGGATGAAATAATTTTTAACAGGGCTGATATGCTGCAGCGTGTCATGAACGACGAGGGAATCCTGAAAAGACTTATAAACAGTTTTTTTGAATATGCACCCGGCCATCTCGTTAACTTGAGAGAGGCCCTGGAGAATAAGGATGCTCCAGGGGTTCAGCTTCGCGCCCATACAATCAAGGGTGTGGCTGCAAACTTCAGTTCAGCGCCCCTGCGCAACGTTGCCTGCCAAATAGAGATTGCCGGCAAGGAGGCTGACCTTGAAAAGGCTGAATCATTCTTACCTGAACTTCAGGAAAAATTCGATCTTTTGTCAAAAGCCCTTGAACCGGAAAGATAGGCGGGTTCAGAGGTTCAAATGATTGACAACTATTCGTTCGGAAAAATTGTAATTAACGGTCAGGTCTACACAAGTGACCTGAAAATCGTCAAAGGCAGAGTATATTCCGGGTGGTGGCGGAAGAGCGGGCACAGTGTCTCGATTGATGATGTCACCGATATCCGAGAAAGGGATTGACAATTTTATCGTGTTGGCATAATATACCAACAATGAAAGCGAAGTTAATCAAACATGACAAGATTACAAACGAAGCCGGTAATACGATAGAAATCAAGATGTGGGCAGTGCCTAAAACCGCAGACAAGCCTTACGGTTTCAAATATTCTTTGGTTTATATCGAAACAATAAACGGGTGATCGGTTATGATAACGCAGAAGGAAAAGATGACCACAGGCATTATAAAGAGCGGGAAGAACCTTACCTGTTTGTAAGTCTTGAAAAACTGGCAGAAGATTTCTACAGAGATGTGGAGCATATAAAGAAGGAGGGGTATGAAAATCAGAAAAGTCAGAGTCGGGATAAAAGATCTTAAGACCGCTTTAAATGAATTTGTTGTAATCGGTAAGGCTGTTGAAGATGGAAAGGCTGTAAAAAAAGACAAAGGTGTATATTTTACAACTGTTGAGGCTTTCAGAAAAGCGATAACTCCGAAGCGACTTGCACTCTTAAAGGCGATTAAAACGGAAAAACCTTCATCTGTCCGTCAGTTATCAAAAATTGCGGAGCGGGACGTAAAAAATGTCTCGACAGATGTTAAATTCCTTGAGCAAGTTGGACTTGTCGATATCAAAAAAAATGACAAGACAGAAAAAAAAATTACACCGTCTGTAAACTATGATAGAATTCTGTTTGAAATAGCAGTCTCATGAGGGGATAGGCAATACCAAGTCGGAAAAAGCCAGCCCGGCACTGGAGCGGACGGCGGGGCGTGTCCCAGCTTGAACGGTCTGCCGAATTCTCCGGCCCCCAGCTTAGGAACAGAGAGGAAATAAATTGACCAAAATTACGTTCAGCTTTAGTACCTTAGAAAATATTTTCGTGAAGGTACTTATCCAGGACCTTTAAAAAATTCCAGTTTATCTGGGTTAGGTTAGATTCGGAGTCTGCGCTTACCTGGTCGGCTTGATTGAACAGGTAAGCGCAGACTCCGAAACCGCAGGCGTAGCAGGGCTACGTTGAAGATTTTGTGGTTGAGAGCCGGCCGAAGATGGCCTGAAGATGAGATGGAATTTGGGTTAATTTATTTTCGACCTGTTCCTTAGATAATGCCGTTTAGCCATCGAACATATGGATTGAATGTCGAACAAGGAATGTCGAATTATGAAGGAAGTTACTTAATAATTTCATTTTGCACGTTGAGTAACCTGAAATAATCTAAAAGAAACATCCACATTTCGATATTCAATATTCCCTGTTCGACATTCATTATTCAATTGGCGCTTATTGGCACAGAAATGGACGTTTTGTTTTATGTAACTTTTTTTTGTATTGCACCCCCCTGAACCTCTGACCCCTGGCCCCCTGAACCCTCATTTCAAATGATTGACAACTATTCGTTCGGAAAAATTGTAATTAACGGTCAGGTCTACACAAGTGACCTGAAAATCATCAAAGGCAGAGTATATTCCGGGTGGTGGCGGAAGAGCGGGCACAGTGTCTCGATTGATGATGTCACCGATATCCTCGCGGCAAAGCCTGATATCCTTATTCTGGGAAAGGGCAACCCGGGCCTTATGAAATCAGAGGCCGCTCTTCGAAAGGCATTAAAGACCAACAAAATAGAACTGATTGAACAAAACACGTCAAAGGCGGTACAAACTTTTAACCGTCTGATGGAAGAAGGCAAAGATGTAGCAGCCGGATTTCATCTTACGTGTTAAATTTTTACAATGTTTACCCTGCCCGCATCCCTTCCATCACGTAATCCCAAGTAATCGTAAAAGACCGGCCCAGTCCTTTTCGTCCAACCGGGTCAGGCCGGCATCTTTGGCAATTAGCAGGGCCTCCTCAAATTCTTCAGGCAAGAGTGATCGGTCAATCGGCGGATATTGAGAAGCCAGGCCGCATGGACGGTACTGGGCCATCACGTTCACATATGTTTCTAAAGATATCTTGCGGGCCAGAAATTCCATAATATTTTTTGTTTCTTCAAGCCCCCCAGGCATCACAAGGTGTCGAACCAGAAGTCCATGCACTGCAATTTGCCTTTGGTCCAAAACAAGATCTCCAACCTGGCGATGCATTTCAAGAAGCGCCTCCCTGGCCCGTTCCGGGTAATCAGGCGCCTTGGCAAATCGTGATGCATTTTCAGTATCCCAGAACTTGAAATCTGGCATATAGATATCAACAACACCGTCCAGCAGCCTCAATGTATCCACACAATCGTAACCGCTGGTATTGTAAACAATGGGAATCGAGAGCCCGTTTTGAACGGCATGGGGCAGGGCAGCCAGAATCTGGGGCACAACGTGGGTCGGGGTCACGAAATTGATGTTATGGCAGCCCTGTTTCTGGAGGTTTATCATCATTGCAGCGAGCTGCTCGTCAGTCACTTCGATCCCGTCCCCCTGGTGGCTGATCCCATAATTCTGACAGAAGAGACAGAGAAGATTGCAGTGCGTAAAAAAAATTGTTCCCGAACCCTTACGGCCGACCAGCGGGCTTTCCTCGCCAAAGTGCGGATCATAGCTTGAAACAACCGCCTTAAGACCCGTTTTGCAGATTCCCCTTTTGTCATTTAATCGATCTATCTTGCATTTTCTCGGGCAGAGTACGCACTCTGAAAGTAGTGCATACGCCGATTCAATCCGTTTCTCAATTTCGCCGGATTCATGCAGTTTGAGATAACCGGGAATAAAAATCTGGTTGTCCATAATGTACGGTTAATTTATTAATTCATTTATGGCTGAACATCTAGGTATGCAGATGATTGACAAGGTTATAGGCATTGATTATAAAAGAATGTTTTCAGATAAACAACCTTGTATCTTAAGCTGGCTTTTCTGGAAAAGGGTTCAGGATTCGAAGGTTCAGGAGATTCAGGGTTCTAGTTTAAAAAAGATTGCGAAGCGATCAACCTTAAACCCTTGAACCAAATAACCTTTGAACCTGAAATTTGAGTACCTTCTAAAATATTTTCGGTGTTTTTCTGCCACAAAAAAACATAATGCCCTATGGGCAAAAAACACTGAACAATTAATTTTTTCGTCATTCCGGCATGTAGTTAGCCGGAATGACGATGGCTCATCCTATGCGAATCAGCGCAACTTTGTTTTTCGGATACATCAAGAAAATTACCACTAAGGTACTAAAAAAATGTCAAGGAAAAAAGAAATGACTGATCAGGAACAGGAAAAAAGCTTTCCCGATGGAATGGCGCCGTTGGGAAAATCAAAGTTCAAGTTCGGATGTCACCCCGGAGTTCCATGTTATATGCTGTGCTGCAAAAAGGTGGACATGATATTATACCCTTACGACATTATTCAGTTGAAAAATCGGTTGCAGATAAGCTCTGAGGAATTTTTGAATAATTATGCAGGCGTGGTAAAGGGCTCAAATCCATATTTTCCGTCAGTGATGATGCGCATGGCTGATAATGATGAGAAGACATGCCCTTTTCTGGACGAAAATGGTTGTACTGTGTACGAAGACCGTCCTTCGGCCTGCCGGATGTATCCGCTGGAACGGGCCGTGGACAGGACGCCGTCCAGGGGCAGGCCTGATGAGTTTTATTTTCTCAAAATGCATGATTACTGCCTGGGCCATCTGGAACAAACGGAATGGACGGTCAAGGATTGGGTCAGGAACCAGCAGCTTTTATATCACAACGTAATGGCAGACCTATGGACCGAGATGGACACACTTTTTTCAAAAAATCCGTGGAAAGGAGAAGGGGCAGCCGGACCTAAACAGCTCATGGCCTTTATGGTCTGTTACAACATAGATCGCTTCCGTCAATATGTGGGGGACCAGCAGTTGCTCGGCCGGTTCAGGCTCGAAAAGTCCAGGGTCAAAAAAATCGAAAAAGACGACGAGGCCCTGCTGAAATTCGGTTTTGACTGGCTGAAGTTTATACTTGATGACCAGCCGACACTCAGGATGTAATCGCTGTAATCGTTCACGCACCCCATCCCTTACCTGCACGCGATCATTCCGGCTTACAAATGAAAAAGATCCTCACCAAATTCCGCAAGAGAGCAAAGGGATACTCTGAGGATGAGATTCTGCAGACCCTAAGGCGGTTGAGGAAGTAAGATTTGAAGAAAAAGAAAATACCCATCCCTTATTTTAATGACTCAGCCTGGAACTCACCAATCGATTAATACTGACGCCTGACTCGGCAGCTTGAATAGTTAAATTACGGTGAACATCCGGTGGGACGCGAACCATAAATTTTCCACTATAGTTTTTACCGGCAATTGGTTGGGGGATTTCCTCCCCCGTTTTTTTCATGTCCTTAATCACTTCAGCCGTAACATTACGTATACCTTTCAAAGCTGCTTCCGGAGTCCTGGATAGCCAGCTAAGGCTTGGGAATTCGGCACAAAGGCCGACATATTCCTTGTCCTCTTCCGACCATGTAACTCTATACGTATAATGATCATTTTTTAATGGCATTTTCGACCTCCAACCTTTCTATGGCCTTAAGTACTTGCTTGACCTGGTATGCTTTGGCTTTACCTTTATTGTTTTGAATGTTTACGCGTGGATTGCCTTGCCACAGAGTATGGGTTAGAGGATCATGGGTTACTTGATCCTCTGCAAATGGTAATGGCAAAGGAATCCCCACGAGTTATGGATTAAGAGGCGTAATGGTGATCTTCCAGAAACCCGTGTTATCTTCGGGATACACGTCTTTCTGGTTATTGAGATCAGCCGTGCCTGAAATTGACACGCTGTCAGCATATTGGGAAGACGGTTTTGCGATAGTGAAATCATAACTCACTGTCTGATTGACAGCCACATCATGGAACGTGTTTTCATACACACTGTCGCTGGTTTCCACAGCCACAGTAACAGCATTCAACATTTCAGTTCCCCTGTTTTGGGCACTCACTGAAACAGTTATATTTTCGGCATCCGCTGTTCCTTCATGAACATAGGGCTTCATAAGGGCTATGTTATATACACCCTTACGGTCTTTTTCCAGGACGCGTCCTGTATCCAGAATACCGTGGCCCGTTTCCACATCCTCGCCAGGCAGCCCTGTGTCATTTGTATATTCAACTATGAGAGAAGCGGCTTCTAATGTAGTGATATCAGGATTTTCAGAAAGCAAATGGGCAATTGATCCGGATACGAACGGAACTGCAGCAGACGTTCCACTGAAACTTGCCACTTGCTTATCTCCCACCTGGATATAGAGATCCAGGCCGGGAGCTGAAAGATCGATTTCCTCCCCTTTGTTGGAAAAATGCAAATGGATACCTGCGGCATCTACTGCGGTTACGGCTATAACCTCCTCATATCTTGCCGGATATGTTATGCCTGAAACGCCGTCATTTCCCACTGCGGCAACAACGGCAACATCATGTGCTACCGCGTAATCCACTGCCTGGCGAAGGAGATAGTTGTCGCCGGAAGATCCCAGTGAAAGATTAATTACGTCCGCCCCGTGATCTACGGCATCAACGATTCCCTTGGCCAGAGTAAATGCATCGCCAATCCCGTCCCCGGTCAATACTTTGACACTTATGATATCCACATCCGGGGAAATACCGGGAAACATGTCTGAATTCGAAGCAATCAGGGATGCCACAGCCGTACCATGCACTCCATAACTGTTATATCCAGTATCTTCCGGATCCAGCATATTTCTATGTACAACAGATCGACCCATTGAAAAAGAATGGGGAATAATACCAGTGTCAAGGACAGCCACAGTTATACCTTCACCCCACTGCATATTGTTCTTCTCCACACCCAGCCACGATAGTGCTGTTCCACCGAATGACTCATACGGAACAGTCTGTTCAGCAGGCTGCTGTGTGAAATCCGAAGGTATCCGCACCATATGATTCGGCCCCTGTGAAACAGGATCAGGGCCTTCCTGGAGAAGCTTTTTCAGTTCAGATTCATTGTCAAAACCAATCCTCACAGCATGGGCAAAGTTCATCCTGTCAAGAATCCGGAAGCCTCTCTCGTAAGCCAGATCGATGAAGGCATCTCGCTTTTGTTTGCTGGAGAATCCAAAAAGATACTCTCGCGAAATAACGTCTCCATCTACGGATGCGGTCGAGAGATCAATGAGGGGCTTGTATTGAGGCCGATTATCATGAAAGTCCGTGTAACCTGGAACAACGGTTGTCTGTCTTGCGTCCTGTGATGCTTTCTGCTGAAAAGCACCCTGTTCGGGAATCCTGTCTAACGTGCGTTTTACAAGTAAGCTTAAGGTAATGAGGACTATGATATACAGAATAATCCTGTGCATCCCTTGCTTGTTGCCTCGTTCATACATGTCTGATTCCCTTCAAATAAAAA
>JAYEGR010000010.1:0-3268 GCA_034659175.1 Thermodesulfobacteriota bacterium
TTGACCCGCGGTTCACCATCGCCTGCATAAGCGACTATCTTATAAGCCGAATCTCTCCTGTTCTCGATCTCAACAGCAATATTCTCTGCTATCTCGCCGGTCCCCAGGATAAGTATCGGCTGGGTAAACATACGGCGATCCAGCACAAGAGCATAAAAAAAACGCCAGACTGCAATGCTGCCGCATATAACCAGATAACCGGCAAAAAAAACCTCTGTGGAGATAATTGTCGCGGGTGCCAGGTAATAAATTATGGCCAGAGAAATGCAGCCCACACCAAATGCCTGGGTAATCCGGGCTGCTGTATCTGCAAACGAACTTGTCAGGCTCAAATCATACAGATCAAAATAATAAAGGCAGATCTGAAAAATGAGGGTAACCAGCATCGCCTGCAATGTGTAAAGCAGTATGCCCTCGAAATATTCCGTGCTGCCCAGAAAAAACCGATAGACCCCGCTGATCGCCAGAAATATGAGCAGCCCCTCCCCAAAGAAAAAAAAGATATTTCTGGTGGGGTAATATTTTTTAAAAATATACGGCATGTGTTAAAAGGGTTCTGAGGTTCAGGGTTCAGGGTTCAGGGTTCAAAGGTTCAAGGGTTGTTTGATTGGAATTTTTTCCTGTTCAACCCTGAACCTTAATAATTGCCTGCCTTTTGACCATATCCACCCTGGGAACCATAACCGCCATAATAACGGCCACTCAGTTTCTCATCTAATTTATTTATCTTAGCAGCGTTGAATACAATCCCGATAATCTTGCTCTCGCCGATAAGCTCAATAATCTGCTTGACCTGCTCTCGTTTTGATTGCCCCCATCGTATTACAAGAACAACCGCGTCAACATGCCCGGCAAGGACAGCTGTTTCAGGGGCTGTTTGAACCGGCGGACTGTCCAGGATAACCAGCCTGTCGCCATACCTGCTTACAACCTCATCGATCATAGCGGTCATCTTGCCCGAATCCAGGAGTTCGGCCGGATTGATCGGCAACGGGCCGCTGGGAATAATGGAGAGCTTCTGAAACCCGACGCTTTGGATAAATTGTGACAGGTCTGTACCGTCCCGAAGATAATTTACCAGACCTATATTATTCGGCAACCCGAAAAGAGGCGCAAGAGATGGTCTCCTGAAATCACAATCCACCATGAGCGCATGCTGTTCAAGCCCCTGGGCCATAGTCATGCCTAAATTGGCACACACAAAACTTTTCCCTTCATCAGGCACAACGCTTGTTATCAGAATGCTTCTTGGCGGCTGACCAGTAGACGGATGGAGTATCTTGTTTCGCAGCCTTTTAAAACTCTCTGCAACAGAAGATGACATGTCTGTGACAGCGGCAAGCCTCTCATCCCAAGCCTGATCGGCTGCGCCCATGTCAACCGATTTTGACAACAGGACGCTTTCCGGACCGGCCTCGGTTGTTTCCACGGCAACACTGTCCATGGCGGCGGCCGGCTTTATTTTAACCGTTATGCCGGTATCCGGAAGCGCTTCTCTTTTTTCAAGACCTGAAACAGATTTTTCCGGAATAGAATCCGACTCGCTCGCAATCTTCGCCTGAATGTCATCCTTCTCAGGTCCGGCAGTGGTTTCGGCCTTGGTCAGGGCCTTAAACACCTTTCCCACAGCATTACTCCTTATGTAACCGTTCAAAGGTTCCCTGATTAGGCGCTCACATACACTCTCAAACTATCCCAACCCTGACAAACTGGGATTCTTTAAAGGTCCTGAACTATTTTCAGTACCCCTCCTGGGTATAAGTACCTTAGAAAACATCCTGGTATATCTTAAAAAAAATTCCAAGCGCCAGGAGGAAAACCAGGATCGCCAACAGAGCCGTCAGCATCTGCCATGGAAACGACTTATCGGAAGATATGGAAATACCTTTGGGCGGAATTGACGGAGAAACGCCTTCTCCCTGAATCTTCAGTTCCTGCACGCACTCTTTCACTATCCCGGCATCCACAGTCAATTTGTTCTCGGCAAATGCACTCAAGAGCGCCTGATCGCACAGTACATTGATCGTCCGTGGAATCCCCCCGCTCACCTGGTGAATCAATCTGATTGCATCATCTGTAAAAAAAAATATATCCAGCCGCTGAGCGCCGGCCTTCCTCATCCTGAAATTTATATAATCAGCAGTTTCCTTGCCTGAAAAGGGTTTCAGATGAAACCTTATGCCGATCCTCTGCCTCAGTGGTAGTAACCGTTCATGAGCAAGCCGGTCGTTCAACTCCGGTTGGCCTACCAGAAAAATGGACAGCAATCCATATTCCTGAAGCTCCTGATTGGAAAGAAGCCTGACCTCCTCAAGCAGTTCCACGGGAAAAACATGGGCCTCATCAATAATCAACAAAACCCGCTCTCCATTCCGTCGGCAGTCTTTGAGAAATTCTGCGAAAGATATCAGAAACTTGGCCTTGTTGCCTTCATAGTCGCCCAGGCCATATTTGGATGAAAGAAAATAATAAAAATCCGCCGTAGAAAGAGTGGGATTGGCAATGAAACAAACATGGACTTTTTTATCCAAAGATATGATCAATGTCTGCAGAAGCGTTGTCTTGCCTGTGCCGATCTCCCCTGTCAAAAGAAGAAACCCCTTTCGATCAATTATGCCATACCGAAGAATTGCCAGCGCTTCCTGGTGTGCATCACTCATGAATATTGTCCCAGGGTCAGGGATCAGGTCAAAAGGCTTTCCGGTAAGACCGAAATGTTTGCTGTACATAGATTCCTTGTAACTGCTTAGCTTAAGACTGAAGGCTGACAGCCTTCAGTCTTAACACCTGATTTTGTATGGTCACGTATGATTTACCCATTAAAGCGCCCGCCCAAAGGGCATTCGGGGTCTGCGTTCACCTCATGCGGTGCATACGGTGCTGATGCGGCTCGGGTGAACCCTTACAGAATTATTCGGTCCGTATAGATCAAGTAAGCCGTGCCTGCTATGATGCATCCGACAGAAACGATAAAGGCCGCGGCCCATAAGATAAACTTTATCTTATTCCATTTTTTTTCTTTTTCAGTAAAAATGTACGGGATGGAACAGACTACGGGCAATTTAAGATAGGGTTCAATCTCTTCAGCATCCTTGAAAGAGGTATCAAGGATTTCAATGCCTAAAGGCAACCCGCCTCCCAGTCCAAGACCAATTGCCATGGCAACCAATAATATCCTCTTGAAATCCGGTTTAAACGGCTTTTCCGGGAAATGGGCCGGGTCTACGACCTTGAACTGGCTGCCTTTCTGACGCCTCTCAAGACTTTC
>JAYEGR010000010.1:3368-19791 GCA_034659175.1 Thermodesulfobacteriota bacterium
ATGCTGTCCTGATTGCCCTGGTACTGGGTCTGAAGAGAATTCAGCCGTGACATATTAAGGTCACGCTGCTGCGGCATCTCGTTATAAAACTTCAACTTATAATCCCGCATGGTCGACTCGAGCTCGTCCAGAGACTTTTTTGCCATTTGCAGTTCATCTTTCACATAGGCGGAGGTCTCAGATGCCCTCTCCTCCCGGAACCGGAGATTTTCCTCAATAAATTTTGCCGCCAGTTCATTAGTAACCAGCATTACCTTCTTGGGATTGCCGCCATTAAAGGAAACCCGAAAAATATCACCCCTGCTCTCCGGCCTGATGCTGATATGATCATTACGCATCCTGACCACCACATCCTCCATGGGTATTTTCTCTCTCATTTCCGTATAAAGGTCAAATTTCTTTATCAGCGACTCCAGGCTGGTCCGGCTGGTTATCTGCTGCCCCACAGTGCTGACCATCTCCCGAATCCGAGTCTGTACATCCGGAGACATCCTGGACGGGTTCACACTCTGCTGCTGATATCTGATCAAAGCCGTTGACTCGTATGTCTTGGGCGTCCGGAGATATTTTCCCAATCCCGCCACTATGGAGACCAGCAGACAAAAAATTATGATTTTTTTACTGCGAAGAACAATATCAAGATATTTTTTCAGCTTTAGCCTTTGTTCATGTTCCATAGAATCACTCAGGGTTCGCTCAAAAATAAATTTATATTTTCAGGTGTCGAGGCGCCCGCATGGCAAGGCGCGAGGAGGGCGAACAGCAGGGCTATTCATGCGACGAGCAACGCAGCCATGCGGGATGGATCGGCTCATGAAAATGTGAAATTGTTTTTTAACGAGCCCCTAATCAATTGTCTTTAGGATGGGTCCGAAATAACTTCCCATCCCTTACCAGCGCACTAGTTCCTTGCCGGCCGTGAACCCCAGGATCACACTGTGATTATCATAGTCATCAAAATCAAGATCACCATCCACCAGACGGTAGGAATAAATAACTGAAACAGAATACCAGCGGCCAAAGGCGTATGACAAATTGAATCCTGTGCCATAGGTGTTTGTCTCGTTCTGCTCAATCAGTCCCAGGTCCTTGTCATTTCTATAGGAAAGGTTAAAGCCGGATGACAGCCTCTCAGTTAAAAGGTAGCTTAAAGTTCCTTCCAACATCCGGAACCGGGTAAGGCCGTCGCCCGCCCCCTCGAAGTAACGTTCATCAAACCCGCCGTTTCCGGTTAAAGATATATTTCCCCGCTTCATTTCTCTGGACACGGACAGACTATACGTGAAACCGTCTGAATCCTCCCCCGAATCCGCTGACAGCTGTGTCGCACCGATCGACACCGACATATCAGTACGTTGATTGACAACCCAGTCCCATCCCAGAGTCTCACTATGGATCGAGTAGTCATCATCAGCATTGCTCTGAAAATTCGTGTGGGAAAAATCATATGTCCCGCTGAACCTATGATTTGTTGTGATCTGAAACCCGACGTTTAAGGCTGAGGAATGTTGTTCCATGTCATCTGACAAGGTAAAATTACCTTTGGTATAGTCATAGGAAAGATTGCCGTCCCATTGTGAATTAAATCTATAGGAAATATTTGCGCTGGGATTGTGTCTTGTATAATCATCCTGGTCAGCTTCCTGATTGTCCAATATAGTATTAGTATACGCAAGCGTCAGTATGCTGTCCATGGCATATTCGAATTCCACGCCGGCAGAAAAATTATTGGTCCAATAACGGTTGTCCAGCCTGTCTTCAGACAGCATGATTCCGGCTTCTTCGTCCTGTAGGGACTCTTCAGACTCCACAAAATCTTCTCTGACTGCGACATTCACACGGGAAGAAATATTTTTATCAGCCGACAAAGACAGGTTATGATCAATGTCATCTTCATGTGTCAGGTAGTCATACCTGATGCCGGGAGAATAACTCAGCGAGTATGAATCATTCCCGCCCTCCGACGTGAGCCGTATTGTCGGCGACAATAAAGTGGTCCAGCCCTCTTCATGATCTTCATCAGTATGATACACATTGGAATCATATGATTGCGTAACGGATACACTTCCATACAGGCTGTTTGTTCTAGCGCCGGATATACATGGCGCCGCAAAAAAAATAAGTGACAGAACCGAGATTGAACAAAAATAATTGCTTTTCATATAATACCTGTCAGCTGTTATAACTATTCGGCTTGATGCCGGAAAATAGCTGGAATCACCAAAAAAGTAAATGTTTGGCAGCGCACACCAAGGGCACTTCCTGCGGGGCGCTTCACAGGGAGGAGAGCAGGTTGATCAGCAGATAAGCGCAGACTTCGATACTTAGGTGTGCTGGGCAGCCTGATCGCCTTCCTGTGGAGTGCTGCCGGACATTTACTTACGGGACAATGATAGTGTCACCCGGCATAATAAGGATGTTCATTTCAGGAAAGCGGCCCTTCATAAATGATTCATAGTTGAAGATGATCATTTTTTCACGTCCATTTTCCCGCCTGAGCACTTTAATCTTGGATTTTTCGGCCCACTCTTGAAAACCTCCGCTGCGGGCGATTGCCTGCATAACCGTTATGGGATAGTTAATAGCAAATTCCCCCGGCGTACCGATCTGACCCATGATATAGTATCTCTGACTTCTATTCTCCGTCAGCATGACCGACACCTCCGGTTCCCCGATAAGCCGGCTGAATTGTTTCTCAAGATCAAGCGCCAACTCGCCTGTTGATTTGCCCGCAGCCTCTACATCCCCGACAAGAGGTAATGATATGCGGCCGTCAATGCGTACGGCAAGAGTCCTTGAGAGTTCTTCCTCCTTCCAGACCTGGACCTCTATTATGTCTCCAGTACCGATTTTATACACAACGTCTTCCGATGAATTTTCCTGTGCATTATCTGCTGAATCTGATAAAGCTGCCGACAACGGTTCCGCTTGAAAAATTAATAAAACAACCGCACCTGCAAACAGGACAAAACAATTGCGAGCAATATCTCTAAAAAAGGAAATATTTTTCATATAAATTCTCCTACACCGGCTTTGCTTAAAAAAAGGTTCAGGGTTCAAGGGGTTAATAGAACTTTGAACCGCAATTAACGGATTTTATTGGGCACTAAATACTCAAGCAACCACAAAAACAATTGTCATAGAGTTTTACTTTTAATAGTATATATTATTATGATGAACTACGGGTGGAAAAAACGCAACAATATTCTGTACATTGAATATTATTGTCGGCAAAATTTGACGCCTGAATCCCCAATTTTGAATAAAACCCGAATTAAAACCATGTTATTATGATATTATTCACAAACGTTATTTACCAAACAAATAATCGCAAACTGTGAGGCCGTACAATGAACAAACCATTATTAAAACCCTTTGCTCAAGTGTTGATATTTTGTATGTCCATGCTCATGATTGCCGGTTGCTCAAATCCGGAAGAGAAAAAAAATGCATTCTATCAGAAAGCGATGGAATACGTCGAGGCCGAAAACATCAATGCCGCTATCATAGAATTTCGCAATGCAATCCAGATCGATCCCAAATTTGCCGACGCCCGTTATCAGTTGGGTCTGGCCCTGCTGAAATCAAATGAATTCAAAAATGCCTTTAACCACTTAAGTATTGCGGCGGATCTTGATCCAAAAAACGTGGATGCCCTTCTCAAAACAGCGGAAATGCTTTATCTGGGGAAACAAAAAGAAAAATGTCTTGAAAATGTGAAAAAAATCCTTGCACTTGACCCTGAGCATGCTGATGCTCTCAATATAAAGGCCAACCTCGAATTAATAGCCAAAGATCCGGAAGCAGCTCAAGCATCGATTGATAAAGCCATTGCAAAACATCCTGATCTCAGCCGGTTACACATTACCAAGGCCAGGATATTCTCGGTTCAGGAAAAATTCCAAGATGCTGAAGCATCCCTGAAAAAGGCCCTTGAACTGGATCCTGACAAACCGGCCAACCACAAGGCGCTTATCTCCTTTTACTTAAGCCGCAAAGAACCGGATAAAGCAGAGGCCCAAATAAAAAAAATGGTGTCCGTGTTCCCTGATTCGCCAGGGCCGCACATTGATCTGGCCTCCTTTTATATGATCAATAACGAACCGGAAAAGGCTGAACTTGCCATTAAGGCTGGAATTGATATAGCGCCTGATGACCCGGGCTTATATGTCTTTCTTGGAAATTTTTACAAAAAACAAGGCAATGCCGACAATGCCGAGTCTGCCTTCAAGGAAGCGATCACCAGGTCAAAAGAGCCGAATAACACCAAATCAATACTTGCCGGCTTTTATTTTGACCAGGGAAAATTCTCGCTTGCCGAAGAGTTGACAAACGAAATTCTGACTAACAACGGCAAACACGGAAAGGCCAACCTTTTAAAGGCCAAACTCATGCTTAAGGATGGAAAGAGTTCCGACGCCCTCTCCATTCTGAACAAGCTTGTGCGGGAATATCCCAGGTGGGGGGATGCTTTTTACCGAAAAGCCGTTGCTCACCTTAACCAGGGAGAACCTGAATTGTCCCGGAAGGCTGCTGCCGAGGCGGCAAAATTGAACCCGAGAGATCCAATGCCCCACACGCTCCTGGCCCACCATCTCCTTATAAAAAGAGAGTTTGAACCCGCCAGGCTTGAGGCATTTAAGGCATTGCGACTGGCGCCGAATAATCTCGGCGCCGCAATAATATTGGGTAAGTGCATGCTGCAGGCCAAGGAGTTTGAAGACGCGCTTAAGCTGTTTGACCAGTTACACGATGCGGTTCCGGAAAACATCGAGATACTGCTGAACAAAGGAATCGCCCATCTGGCCCTTAAGGATTCGTCCAATGCCGATAAAATGTTTGAAAAAATCCTGGAGATCAAACCCGATTATGTCCCCGCTCTCGCAATCCTTGCCAATATTCTGGTTACCGAACAGGACGCTTCCCACGCCATCCGGCGCGTACGCAACCAGGCGGACAAAGCGCCGGACAACCCTAATATTACTATGCTGCTAGGCAATATGCTGTTTCAGGAAAAATCATATGATGAAGCGCTCAAATCCTTTCGAAAAACCCAGGAACTTGCTCCTGACGCTCCCCGTCCCTATATTACGGTCGCCCGCACCCTGAGAATGCTGGACAGGGACCGGGAGGCCATAAAGGAATACCAGTCTCTTATCAGCAAAAGTCCGGATTCAGCGCAGGCCTATATGGGACTTGGGACCATGCTGGAGCAAAACGGAGATATCGCCGGAGCCAAGGAGGCCTATGGCAAGGTGCTGGAACTCTCACCGGAATTTGCGCCGGCCGCCAACAATCTGGCCTGGATTCTGGCCGAGGAAAAAGAGGGCGATCTTGGAGAAGCCATGCGTCTTTCACTTGTTGCCAAAAAGCAAAAGCCGGATGACCCGTACATTGCAGATACACTGGGCTGGATATATTATAAACGGGAATCTTACGGCCTTGCCCTGACCCAGTTCACAGAGGCTGTGAACGCTATGCCGGAGGTGCCGACACTCCGATATCATCTGGCTCTTGCACTGAATAAAGATGGAAAACCGGGCCAGGCACGTGATGAATTAACCCGGTGCCTGAAACAAAAGGCTGATTTTCCGGAACAAAAAGAGGCGGAGGAACTCCTGAAAAGTCTGGATTAATGAAATTTTTAGCTATTAGCCGTTAGCTCAAAAAATCAATAAGAAATACCGCAAGCTAAAAGCTAACCGCTAATGGCTGACAGCTTTTTAAAAGGGGGGATCATCTCTGAACGGTTACGGATTAATCATAATATGCGGAAAACATACGTAATAGGAGATATCCACGGCTGTCACCGGACATTGGTGGAATTGCTTGAAAAAATTGACCCTGATCCGGACAATGACTTTTTAATATTTCTTGGTGACTATATCGACCGAGGGCCGGACTCGAATCCGGTAGTTGAAGAAATCATCAAGCTGCGCGGGCGATTTAAGCGCCTTGTCACACTCATGGGCAACCACGACCAGGTATTTTTGCGCTATCTTTCAAGAAAAGACAAGGATTTTTTTATCTCAATAGGCGGGGAACAGACATTAAAAAGTTATGGGGTCGACCCGGGGTTCACGGGCGATCCCCTTTCCGTGATTCCGGACGAGCATGTTTTCTTTTTTAATGATCTTTTAAATTACTGGGAGGATGATAAGTACATTTACGTACATGCCGGTCTTAAGCCCGGAGTCCACATCACACAGCAGTCAACAGAGTGGCTCTTCTGGGCGAGAGAGCGCTTTATTGACTTAAAATACGATTTCGGCAAACGAGTGATTTACGGGCACACACCATTTGAAACACCTAAAATAGACAAAAACAAGATAGGAATCGACACCGGTGCGGTGTACGGAAACCATCTCACATGCCTCATATTGCCTGAAATGAAATTTGTGAGTGTAAAAAAGGTGGATAGGTTGAAGGTTGAAGGTTGAAGGCTTTTAGCAATTCATTCGGCAAAGCCGGTGCGCGACCTGGCTACCACTTCCGGCAGGATGTCGAGAAATGCCTCTACTTCTTCCGCAGTGTTATATCTGCCCAGGCTTATTCGCAGGGCGCCGTGTAAATAAGGTTCCGGAACACCCATGGCAACCAGTACCTGTGACGGGTTCTGGTCGCCGCTTTGACAGGCTGATAATGCTGAAATCGCGATTCCCCGCACTTCCAAATCCTGAATCATGGCAGCGGACGAGGCATGTTTAAAGCTCACATTCAGGGTATTGGCAAGCCTTGGTTCATTTTGCCCGTTTATCAATACATCCGGGATGTTTTCAAGGATGCCCATGGCAAGCCTGTCCACCAGTGTTTTCATCTGCCTGGAATATCGTGTGAGTTTTTGCGCCCCGATTTCACATGCCTTTCCAAACCCGACAATTCCAGGCACGTTTTCGGTTCCTGCGCGGCGGCCGCCTTCCTGGCCGCCCCCCATAACCAGGGGCGTTACGGACACGCCCCGGCGAACGTACAGGGCGCCGGCGCCTTTCGGGCCATAAAGCTTGTGGGATGCCAGAGAGATGTAATCAACAGGCAGCTCACCGACATTCAGCTCCTTCTTGCCCGCCATCTGCACGGTATCACTATGAAACAGCACATCTTTATTACTGCATATCTCACCTGTTTCCGCAATGGGCCAGAGCACACCTGTTTCGTTATTAGCGCCCATCAGCGAAACAAGGGCCGTCTCTTCTCTGATCAATGACGCCAATACCTGAAGGTCTATGCCGCCGCTCGATCCTACCGGCAGATACTCTATCTCGTAGCCATAATTTTGTTTCAGGAATTTAAGAACGTTCAGAACTGAGGGATGTTCAACAGGTGAAGAGATAATATGCTTTTTATCAGGATAAGCGGTTATACTGCTTAAGATCGCGAGATTATTTGCTTCCGTACCGCCGCTGGTAAAAATTACCCTGCCAACGGCGCAGCCGATGAGTGCTGCGACTTGTTTCCTGGCAGCCTCAATGCCGTCCTTTGCTGCCTCCCCGTACTCGTGACCGCTTGAAGGATTTCCAAAAATATCACCGAGATATGGCAGCATCGCCTCCCGGACCGCCGGATCCACTGGTGTTGTCGCATTGTTGTCAAAATATATCTTTTTCACAACCGATCACTCCTTAATCCCGAATGACGGAAAGAGAACCAGGATGTTTTTTTCTTTCTGTCTGTAGAAGAGGAAATACTCGTTTCCGGAGAATCCGGCATGGCGGATGTTAGAAGAATATTACGTTCCTCAAGATACTCAACCCTTTCCTTAATTTTACCATGCTCTATAAGCAGTATTTCATTTTTTCTACGCTCCTGGTCCAGTTGTCTCGAAAGCTGATTAACAAGTTCATCCTTAAATCCATCCGCCTGACCGGAAAGCTCTTCAATCTGCCACTCCACCCGGCGCTTCAGCTCCTGCACACGTTCCTCCAATCCTGCAAAACGATGCTGAAGAGCGGCAATCTCAGTCTCCGGAATCTCTCCCTGACTCCCGGAAACTTCAACGGAAATCACCGGCTCTGATGTCCCCCCTGGAGCCCCTTTATCTTCCACAACCTGGGTCACAACATGCGCGTCTATGGTATGCTGTTCATCCACAAATCCATAAACCAAAGCCGTATCACACAGCAGATTAATTGAACGAGGCGTACCGTTTGAAGCCCTGAAAATTTCATCCACCGCGCCCTTGGTAAAAAGATCAGGCCTGCCGCCTGTCTTTTCCAGCCGCGAGGCAATATAGCCCCCGGTTTCCTCCAGGGATAAGGGCATCAGGTGGTAGGTCACGGCAATACGCTGAGTGAGCTGAGCAAGATTGGGACGTCTGAGCCTGGCCTTCAATTCCGGCTGGCCGACAAGCATAATCTGCAGCAAAAAATTGTCATCGGTCTGGAGATTAGAAAGCATCCGCACCTCTTCAAGCGCCTCTTCCGACAAATTTTGCGCTTCATCAATAATAAGCAGAACACGCTGATGCCTGCCATATTTCCGGATAAGAAAATGATGGATACTGTCAAGGTTACCGGCCTTGTCATTCTTATCCGCCTCAAGCTCAAACTCTCGCAGGATGAGGCCAAGAAGCTGATTGGGTGAAACATTGGTGTTAAAAATTACCGCAACTTCAATATCGGTCTCAATCTGATCGAGTATATAACGGATAAGGGTGGTCTTGCCTGTGCCGATCTCACCGGTGAGCAGAATAAAACCCATTCTTTCCCGGATGCCGTACTCCAGATAAGTCAGGGCATTCTGATGCTTGGGACTAAGATAAAGAAAACCGGGATTTGGAACGATGTGAAATGGTTTTTCGGAAAGACCGTAAAATTTTTCGTACATTGATTAGTAGTCTATGACCTTTAATTTTATCAATGTCATTGGTTCCGGGTTCAAGGTTTATTTGAGTGGAACCTATGCTGGTTGGCCTGATCACGTGCAGGTAAGCGAGCATGCGAAACTCCGGATGCGGCGCCTGTGATCGCTTACGCCGGAATTACATCCCCGCAACGGTCATTCAGCACAAATCCCAGAAATTTATCATGTGGCAAAAGCTCCGCAGCTTTTTTAACATCAGCAAGAGAAGTGCTTCCCTTTTCCACCACCATTACAATAGAGTCAACCAGAGGAGCAAAAACCATGGCATCCGCGCCATTGAGAAGCGCAGGCACATCAAGGATAACATAACGGTCTTTGTAGCGGGTTTTCATTTCTTCAACCAACTTCTTCATCTTGGGAGAACCAAGCAGTTCCGCGCTGTCGGACACTGTTCTCCCCCCTGAAATCAAGGTCAGTTTCTCAATGCCGGGCCAGATAATAACGCTTTTTAACAAATGGTTATTTTCCAGAAAATCAATGAGTCCCCTGTCACTGGATAAGTCCATATATTTGCGGATATCCTGTTTTTTCAAATCACAATCCACAAGCAAAACAGTCTGGTGATACTCTCGGGAAAATGTCAAAGCCAGATTGATGGCAATGGTGGTCTTTCCCTCACCAGGCCTTGCGCTGGTCACCATGATGGTGTTCATGCCCTGCTCTTTTGTGAGTTGCATAATCCGGGTCCGCAAAACCTTATACGCATCCAACTCCGGCGCTTCATGGGAAATACAGACACAACGATTTTGGACAAGTTTTACAGGATCAAGCTTTACCGTTACAGACTCTGAGTAAACAGGCGCTTCCCATACAACTTCCTCTGAAAATGTGCCGGGAGAGAATTGGACTGGAGATTCCTGTCGTTCTTTATTTGCCTTATCCAAGGCTTCTCGTAATTTCATATGTAAATTGTTCACCAGGGGTAAAAAGAGGTTAGGGATGGGAGATGGGTAAGTTATTTATTTCCACATCCCTTAAATCCTGCGCATTAACTTTGCCCATAACACATTTAAATCCATCACAAAAAAATGAAATGCCGTCAAAGCAGCGATAAAAAGGCAGATGACACCAAGAATTGCCACCCATCTGCGGGCCTTAATCTGCTGACAATCAGCCGCGGTTATGATCCTGGGAATTGAGGCAAGCACGGGAAAAGAAGTGTTGCGGGTCAAGATTTCCGCATTACGCACAGATTCGTCGCTGAACTCCGCAAGAGCCGCCGTGCCTACTCCCGCACCGATACCAAGAACAACACCTATCAGCAAAATAGCCAGTCGGTTCGGCTTAAACGGTTTTTCAGGAAGCCTGGCAGGATCGATCAGGGTAAAACGATCGCCTTTTTGCTCTTTTTCCAGACCATAGGCCACATTGGCCTCCAGCAATTTCTGGGATAAATCGTCATATTTCGCCTGCCGGTTTCTCCGCTTTGACTGAAAGGCATTATACATCTCTTCTACATAGGGAGTGGACTCGATCCACCTGTTTAAATCATTCTCTTTTTTCTCTAAATCAATACGTTGCCGCTTCACTGAATCAATCTCCGACTGAAGCCCGGAAAGCTGAGATGACATGGTGACATAGGCCGGGTTGTCAGGCAACTCACTTACGCTGCCCATTTCCTTTGCCGCAATTTTCTCAGTCAATCGCGCAATTTCCTGCCTGGTCTTAATTACATCCGGATACTGATCTGTAAAACGGGTTTCAAGCCGGTTCAACTCGATCTTCAGATCTTCAAGCCTCCTGATATCCTCTAACTCCAGGGTGGGTGAGAGATTGGCAAATCCCGACTGCAAGGAACTCTGCTGTTCTTTAAGGGTACGCAGTTGTTCGTCAAGCCTTTCTATTGCCATTTCCACGCTGTGACGGCTCTGCAAATTCACCTGAAGCAGTTCCGGCAGTTCATTAATATGCTCTTTTTTAAATTCAGAAATTTCCTGCTCAATATCATCCAGCTTACTCTTCACCTTTTTCAATTCAATTTTAAGAAAAGAAGTTGCTTCCATGGCCTGCCGTTCGCGGATCTGCAAATTTTCCTCCAAAAAAAGCGAGGTAAGGATATTTGCGACTTTTTGTGCCATGACGGCATTTCCCGTGTTTTCATAGGACAGGATGAAAGCGATGTTGGCGGTTGCAGGTCGTCCGGTTCTTCGGTCGACAATCTCAGCGCTGATATATTCAAGGTTGACATCTTCACGCATCTTTTCAATAACTTCTTCCGTTGTCGCCTTTTTACGCAAATCCTTGTACAGATCCAGCCTGTTGATAATTTCCAGCAAACGGGTTGTGCTCATGATTCGTTGATTAATTGTCTGCAAACGCTGTTCAGCGTATGTTGTCACTGTGGTCATGACAAAATCAGCGGGAATTTCCTGTTTTTCAATTAAAATTGTGGAAAAGGATTTATAAACCGGTGGGAGCGCCAAAGCGACAACCGTTGCAATCATAATCACTATGATTACGGGCAGAACCAAGCTCCATTTACGGCGCTTCAGTACTCCCATATACTCATTCGGCGACATTTCATGCTCTTCCATCTATTCTCCTTTCACCTTATACTGTAATCGGCAAGTTGAAAATTTTTCTAACTTTTACTGGGCGCCAAATTTATTCAACAACCGGGAACTGATACATAAATTTCAAAAAAATCATGTTACGGTGTCTTTCGTGATCATTTTCCCTGTCCTTGATCACAGAATACCTGTAAGCGGCTTCACAGGAAAACTCCCGGTTAAACTCATAGTGAAATGAGGGACTGAGAGTAAGGGTCAACTCGTCAAGATCATCGTAAAAGGCCGTATCACGGTCGGACTTGTTCAGATAACTGTTCACACTCATGCGGGCAAAGGACCTCTCGCCAAGTCGGCGTTTCAGTGAAAAAGCCAAACCAGTGCGCTTGGTAACGCCATCCCGGCCGCCGGATCCTCTGACTTCATGAGAAAAATTTATATCAGCGGTTGTCAGCTCTTGTTTATAGGTCAAGGTGAACCGCCCTCCCATTCCATTGTCATCGGCTTTATAGCCGGTTCCCTTTCCCCTGACCTCGGTACGCCTGGGTCCGATATCCAGAATATAGCTTAATTTTTCACTGACATGCCGGCTGAATCCAACAGTCAATTTATAATTTTCAGCCTTGGAACTAAAAAAATCATATTGGGAGTAATGGGCAGACAATCTGGCAACGGTCGGTTTGATAAAATCAAGACTCCGGTTCAGTCCGACAACAAAATTTTGCCCGGTATATACGTCAATGTCGTCAACTTCAAACTGATCGTCCTGATACGAATAAGAGGAAAAAAGCGCAATTTTTTCTGATGCCTGGTAATCAGCCGACAAGGAATAATGCTGTTGCCTCCTCACATCCGTGTTAAAAACATATCCGGTGACATCGATATCCCGATCCGGCCGGGAATCAACGGTATAGCGGGCTTGCCCGGAAAATTTCAGTAATTGATTGACCCGGTAGCTCACTCGCCCATCATAATATTCTTCTATATAGTTTAATTCGTTATTATCCGCATAATCCAAGCCGTCAAAACGGCATTTGAGCATGGCTGTCAACCGCTCAGTCCGATTGCGGACCTCGATTCCCATAGAGGCAGTGGTTATAAAATCATCCACCTTGTTGTCCCGGATGAAAAATATATTATCATTATACTCACCTCGAACCGAGGCATTGGTAATTACACGAAAGTCATCCGCAACGCTATTTTGTACCATGAAAATCAAGAACAGAACCTGGAAAAGAGCAAACCGGTTTCTCATGGGACAACTACCATATCTCCGCGGCAAAGCTTTATATTCTGAGCAAGATTCTTGCCCTCGGAAACATCATCATAATTAAATGTAAAAATTCTGGTTTCTCCATGCTTTTCTTCGCGTATGATTCGAATTTTCTTACGCTTGGCAAAGGGACTCAACCCGCCGGCCATAGTGAGCGCCTGCAACACATTAACATTGGTATTAATCACAAAACGTCCGGGATGATTAACCCTGCCGACAACAAAGATAAACATGCTGTTTGCCTGCTGGACGATCACGGTTACAACAGGATCAGGCACAAAACGGGAAACCTTTTGCGTAATTTCCTCTTTTAACCGGGCAGTGGTTTTTCCCTCGGCCATTACCCGGCCTATCAAAGGCAGAGAGATGGCGCCATCGGGCAGGACAACAAGAATTTTTGTCTGGGCATCATCCTTCCAGACCGAAATATCAAGCACATCTCCAGCGCCTATCCGATATTGTTCCCCATTCGGCGAGCCGGCATAATTTTCCACATTCTGTAAAGGTGCGCAAGCCGGCAGCAGCCAAAAACAGATCATCAAGCATATAAATCGTTTCATAACGCTCCTTATGGTTCCTCAAAAATAATTTTAGTACCTTAGAAAATATTTTCGTGAAGGTACTTATACCCCTCGGAGGGGGTACTGAAAATAGTCCAGGACCTTTAAATAATTCCAGTTTATCCGGGTTACGTTCAACGCAACAAACCTTTTTACTCCAGGTTTTTCAGCGCCTCCCTAGCCTTTTCAATATCGCGAAAATGCTCCCCGCTGTTAAGAGCATCCTGAATCCGCTCACGGGCCTCCTCTTTTTGCCCGCTATCAGCAAGCGCCACCCCAAGATGGTAATTTAAAACAGGATTTGTCGGCTCAGCGCTCCGGGCCTGTTCAATTATTTCCGCAGCTTGATGGGGTTTGCCCATCTTGAAATAAATCCAGCCAAGGGTATCAAGAATGTTCGGTTCATTTGGACGCATTTCCCGGGCCTGTTGAATCAGTTGCAAAGCTCTTTCCAGGTTTTCCGGGTCAGGGGAATATTCACTTAAAAGAAAAGCCAGATTATTTGCAGCGGGCCAGAACCGGGAGTTTTCAGCCAATGCCCGCTCATACACCGCCATGGCCTTCTCATAATTCTCTGTTTGCTCATATAATAAGGCAAGGGAAATATATGTTTCTCCTTGCTTGGGATTCACCTTCAACGCCTGTTCAAATCTTGCAATGGCTTGGGCGGGCTCTCCTTTAATGACATAGAGGACGGCCAGGTTGCTATGTGGCGTGAGCCACTCGGGGTTCAGCTCAATGGCTTTGACAAAAGATTTTTCAGCGGCCTGAAAATCTTTGCGCTCCAGGTAAACCTTGCCCAGCAGATTATAAGCAAAGGCTTTATCCTTATTTTGGGCGATTCTTCTTTCACAGAGGGCAATTGCCTTGTCAAATTGTTTATCTGCCATATATATCTGAACCAGAGCTGAAGCCAGTGGAAGTGAATTATTGTTTATCCCATAACCTTTCTCCAGAAGAGAGCCGGCCTCTTGCTTGTTTTTCTGCTTCCAGAGCAGACTGCTCAGCCGCAGATATCCCAAATGATTTTCCGGAACCCGGGCAATAATCTTTTCATATTCCTCCCTGGCTGCTTCGATTTTCTCCCTTGATACATAAAAATCACCAAGTACTGCTCGAACCTGTATATCGTCCTTATGCCGGGTCAAAAAACTAGTCAACAGGGTTTCGATCGATTCGAAATCTTGTTTTATCTGATAAAACTTAATGAGTTTTTGCAAGATCTCCCGGGAATCCGGATTTGCCTCAAATCCTTTTTTCAATATTTCTCCGCCAAGCTCAATTTTTTTATTGATAAAATGGGCTTGGGAAAGACGAAGATAGCCTGGAACAAATTGCGGCCGTTCCGTGACAATAACCCTGAATTCGGCAACAGCGCTTTCACTATCCCCCTCCAGCATATAAAGATTCCCCCTGACAAAATGGGCATCCACACTTTTCGGATTATTTTCAAGCACCTCATCCGTCAGGGCTGTTGCCTTGTCAAGTTCGTTGCGCATGAGATAAATCTTGGCAAGTTCGGTTTTGGCCTGCAGTACACCCGGCGCATCGGGGGCGCTGTCAAGCGTGAGACATTGTTCAAGAACAGTAATCGCCTTGTCAAGTTTTTTATCATTAATATATAGCCGGCTAAGCAGAAAACGAAGCTGAAAACTTTTTTGATGACTTTTTATTGCCTTAAGTAAAGTTTCCTCGGCAAGGCCGTACTCTTTTCTACTTATATAAAATTGAGCCACTTTTAATGGGGAAACATCCTGATCAGGCTCCGAATCAAAAAGCGCATTTAATATCTTAGTTGCCTCATCTTTTTTCCCCAGATCCCACTTAAGACCAATAAGAGCCAATTTATAATCCATATTCCCGGGCTGCAGATCAATAACCTTTTCAAGTAACTCAACAGCCTCATCCATTTTTTTCTGCTGAACGGCGATCCTGGCAAGGATAATATAAAAAAGCGGCTCTTTCGGATCGGCCTTGCTTCCCTGTTTGAGCATCTCCACCGCTTTTTCTCTTTCCCCCCGGCGATTATAAAGATCCGCAAGCAACAAATAGGTTCTTGATATGGTGTCATCTTTTTCAAGCAGTCTGTTTAACAGCTTCTCCGCCTGATCAATCTTTTCAAGCCGCAACAAGGCCGCGCTTTTCAACAGAATGGCCTCAGTATTTTCCGGATCACTTTCCAGAACCACATCAGCCTTTTCCAGAGCATGTTCAGGATCCCGGGCAGCCAAAAACAGCTTGCCAAGCTCTAGTTGGGCGGCAAGCAGACCGGGATCAAGTTTTACAGCCTTGGACAAAGCGCTGTAAGCCTTTCTGGGCAGTCCTTCTTTAAGTCCCGTAAGTCCGAGATAGTAGTAGGCTTCAGCATATTTCAGATCAATCTGGATGGCATTTTTAAACTCCAAACGGGCTTTCACATAATTGCCCTGTTCATAAAAGGCTTTGCCTTTTTCAAAAAACTTGGCTTTTTTCTCCTCCTGCCCGCCACAGGCAGCAAGCAGGGATAATATAAAAAGGATAAGTAGAATACATATATTCCTGCAATGTCGATTTACCATTTTTTCCCTCTATATCATTTACCAAACGAAAAACTCGCTGTGAACAATATATTATTTACAACAATTTTCAAATAACATCAAATTCAATTATACATCTGCAGAAAGTGTCCCGGCTCAAATTGGTATCCTATGTTTTAAAACACACTCTCTCAAACCCAAGAGCCACCACCACAAACTTCTGCAGCCGAAGATTCCCATATTTTAATTCAAGCTTTTTACCGTACTCTTTTACCTGTTTTTCGCCTTTTTTCATCTGTTCCGCAATCTCGGGAATCCGTTTGAGCTCTTCTTCAGACAGCCCCCTTGCCTGGTCGGCGCTCATGCCGGCATCTTTAAGCTTTACAAACTTGAACTCGATCAAAACATCAAATATTTTGCCATACCGCTTATCAGGCCTGATAATCATTGTCAGATCAGCATATCTGCGGTCAATCTCCTTTTCAGAATCCATGATATAGATAATATCATTATAAAGAAGGGTCAGAAAAGCGGTCTTTATAGTCAGTTCATTGGCCCACCTGTAATCCCTGTTATGGAAAACCTTAAAATATCTCTCCTCCATGAACCTGCACAAAGGCGCCATATCCCCTTTTGCGTAAACTTTTTCCGCGGCAAGTTTTCCATCATCCCTGTCATCGGGTTCAGGCAGGAGCATCTTCTGCACCC
>JAYEGR010000011.1:0-5673 GCA_034659175.1 Thermodesulfobacteriota bacterium
AACATATTGGGGAGCATCAGCATAAGTCCCTGTGATGCCGTGAATGTTGTACAGAGAGCGCCCGTGGTCAGAGAACCGTGCAGCGAGCCTGCCACGCCTCCCTCGGATTGAAGTTGGGAAACAACCGGAACCGAACCCCAGATGTTCTCCTGACCCGCATTGGCCTTTGCATCCGCTTCAGCAGCCATGGGAGATGAGGGAGTAATGGGGTAAATAGTAATGATTTCACTGGTTGCATATGCCACGTGCGTACATGCCTGATTGCCGTCAATAGTGACCATTTTTCGAGACATAGATGATTCTCCTTAGATGTTTATGGATGGGGCCGAAATAACTTCCCATCCCTTATTTTTCCTTTGTTCCTGATTCTTTGAAAATCGTATACAAAGAAAAGTAAATATTCGGCTTGATGCCGGAAAATAGCTAGAACCACCAAACTGTAAATGTTTGGCAGCGCACCCCAAGGGCACTTCCTGCGGGGCGCTTCACAGCGAGGTAAGCAGGCTGATCAGCAGATAAGCGCTGACTTCGATACTTTGGTATGCTGGGCAGCCTGATTGCCTTCCTGTGGAGTGCTGCCGAATATTTACAAAGAAAATACCCCTGTTTGCCTGATTATTCAATAAAATTTCGGCCTATTTCTGAGAGCATGGTTGAAAATATGGAAAAATACAACAAAAAATCGAGGAGATTTACTATTCCTTTTACCAGTAAAAGGATATGTGTTGTCAAGTATTTTTTTGGCTCTAAATCATTTCGACCAGTCGTTGTGTTCAAATTCCTTGTGATCCGGCTTGGGCGGCCTGGCCTCCATGAGCCTTGAGTTGAGCCAGATTATAATCTTGTCGAGTTCCGAGGCCATTTCAGCCAGGGCCTTGCCGCGGTGGCTCACCTTGTTTTTCTCCTCAATTGAAATCTCGGCAAATGTTTTTCCCAGAGACGTATAAAAAAAGACCGGATCATATCCAAACCCCCCGCTTCCCTTAATTTCAGTTGTTATTTCCCCTTCGCATCTGGCCTCATAGGTCAGGGCCGGACCAGATGGAACGGCAATTGAAATAACGCATTCAAAGGCTGCTTTACGATTTGACTCGCCTTTCATTTCACTGAGCAGTTTTTTGATGTTGTCTTCATCCGTGGCGTCGCTGCCCGCGTATCTGGCGGATTTTACTCCCGGCGCCCCATTTAAGGCCTCTACTACAAGGCCGGAATCATCGGAAATAGCAGGCAGTCCCAGCACCTTGGCAGTAAAAAGGGCCTTTTTGTATGCATTGTCGTCAAAAGTTTCCCCATCTTCTTTCACTTCCGGAATGGGTCCGAATTTATCCAGCCCAAATAGTTCAATAGGGTGGTCTTTTAACAATTCCTGAAATTCTCTCACCTTGCCCTGGTTCCTGGTCGCCAGCACGACAATTATTTTTTCCATTTCCCTTACGCCTTAATATAATTATATATATTCAAATAATCCGATCCCGTATGATTCCAGGAATAGTCGTAATTCATTCCGTTTGTCATCAATTCACGAAAATAACGCGGATAATCGTACCATAGACCAATGGCCCGATGCAACGCGGAATCCAGCCCCTGAGAATCAAACTCGTTAAACACGTATCCGTTTCGTTCATGGTACGGCTTGCGGGCATAATCCGCATCAAAGACCGTGTTGGAAAGCCCCCCGGTATTCCGCACTATCGGAACGGTTCCGTATTTCATTGCAATCATCTGCGTCAGGCCGCATGGCTCGAACGCGCTTGGGATGACAAGCATGTCCGCGCCCGCATAGATCAGATGCGCCAGTTCTTCATTATACGAAATCTCGATATGGCAATCCGGATTGTCGTTTAAATGGTATTTTAAGGCCATAAAGTCGTTGTTGATTGCAGAATCAGGACTTGAGCCCAAAAGCACGAACTGACAGCCGTTTTCAAGAGAGTAATGAATCGAGTGAAGGATCAGGCCCACGCCCTTTTGATGATCAAGCCGGCTCACAACAGTAATTATTGGTTTATAGTCCTGTCTTAAAAGCAGTCTGTGGCGGAGCGCTTCCTTATTTTTGTATTTATCTTCAATGGTGTCAATATTATATTTAAAAGCAATATACGGATCTATTTCCGGATTCCAGACATTGTAGTCCACCCCGTTCAGAACGCCCCCGAATTTATTGTGATGCACATTTAATGTATGCTGAAGCCCGAATCCCTGGTCTGCGAATTTTATTTCATCAGCATACCGGGGAGACACGGTTGTAATAAAATTGGAATAGACTATCCCGCCCTTCATGACGTTGACCGCATGGCGGTTAAAGTTGTCTTGAAGCCGGTCGGGATTAACCAGGCGGCCTGGATCCAGGCCGACATTTGAGAGTGTATGTGCGCCGGTTACTCCCTGGTGTTTGAGATTATGCAAGGTATAGCAGACTCTGGGGCGGGTCATGCCGATATGCCGGTAGATTTCACAAAGGAGTACCGGGACAAGTCCTGTCTGCCAGTCATGGCAGTGGATAATGTCCGGGTGCTTGTTTGACTTGAGCAGGAATTCAAGGGCGGCTTTAGAAAAAAAAGCGAATCGGTCAGGATCGTCATTATCTCCGTAGTATATGCCCCGGTGAAAAAAATTATGAGAAGAATGGGGTTCAATAAAGAAACACTTAAGGCCGTCAACAAAACCGAAATAGACATCGCAGTGAATATTATCGTCCTGAAAGGGTACCAAGAGATCGGAAAATGTTTTTTGAAGGTCCCAGATCCTGTCGTACCGCATACAGTCGTATTTCGGCAGGATAATCTCAACAGAGTTTCCCCGTATCCCGAGTTCTCGGGAAAGGCCCTGGACCACGTCCCCCAGTCCCCCGACTTTGGCCGCCGGCGCACACTCCGGAGTTATCATTGTGATGAACATGCTGAGAGTTCCTTAATTTCCTTTGAACGACCGATAATCGATTTTGGGAAAGATGTTGTTCCGGCACTCGATCATTTTGAGCCGTTTTTCATCGATATTGCGATTCTCTATTTCGTTTTTAAGCCTTTCCAGGCGCATCAGGTGCGTCTTTGTTCTCCCGGTTCCATATTCAGACATGGTATTGTTGCCGATCATAAAGGCCCAGTCGCTGGTCTGGGCCATAAGCAGTTCCCTTGCAGCCTGATTAAGCGCCCTTATCTCGATTCCGTCAGCATCAGGGTGATTATGTATCAATCTTTCCATGGATTGCGCTCCATGGTGCAGATGCGGGTATATCCAGTCGTTGCTTTTGTTCAGCCAGGTGGAGTGAAAGCCGTTTTTCCCCCAGCTTGATGCGGCAGGCGTTGAGACCTGGGCATGGGAATATTCTTCAACATATTCGGATAATGTGATCATCCTGATCGACCTGTTTCCCGAACATGTCTTTCTGATCAAATGGTTCAGCCAGAGCGGGCCCTCATACCACCAGTGGCCGAACAGTTCGGCATCAAACGGGGCTGTTAGCACAGCCGTCCGGTCCATAACCGAAGCAAGATACTCAACCTGTTTTTCCTTTTTTAAAAGAAAGTCCTCTGCGTGAAGTTTTGCCTTTTTTTCCGCCCGGTCCGGCAAATAGATCTCTTTTTGATTCGTATTGCCCGTGATGCGGTAATACTTAAAACCCGTATCCATGCGAATGCCGCCTGCCGGAAGATATGGCCGAACATATTCATAATCAAGATCAAAACCAATATCACGATAAAATTCCCGGTAGTCATGGTCGCCCGGATAACCCTCGTTTGAACTCCAGACCTGGCGGGACGATTCAGGATCGCGTCCGAAAACCCGCACCCCGGATGGACATTGTATCGGGGCAAAAACGCCGTATCTCGGCCTTGGTTCAGCCCGTGTGATGCCATGGGTCTCTACAATCGTGTGACTAATTTCATGTTCAGCCAGCGCCCTGTCAATTCCTCCGGAAAAGCCGCATTCCGGCAGCCAGAAGCCCTGGGGCCTCCTGCCGAAAATCTCTTTGAAATGATCTACCCCGATCCTGACCTGGGCGCGGACCGCAGCTTCATTGACCGAGAGAAGCGGCAGGTAGCCGTGTGTGGCGCAAGTTGCCATGATCTCTATAACCCCCAGATCCTGAAAGCGCTTAAACCCTTTTACCAGATCTCTTTTGTAATCAATAATAAAGGCATTGCGGATCTTTTTAAGACGGCTGTGATACATAAGAGCCGGCAAATTAAATTCCGGCTGTGACCCTGTCCGGCTGATTTCCTTTTCAGCCAGTTCGATCAGTTTTTCGACCCTGTTCAGATAACGGTACTGCAGCAAAGGATCCATAAGCATGGAGGAAAGTGTGGGAGAAATAGACATGGTGAGACGAAAATCAATCCCATCCTTGACAAGGTCTTCCATAACCAGCAGCAGAGGAATATAACTCTCTGTTATTGCTTCAAAAAGCCAGTTCTCTTCCAAAGAGGAGTCATACTCGGGATGCCTTACAAAAGGAATGTGAGCATGAAGCATAAGCGCCAGGCAGCCCTTTATCATTTTTTCTCCTTGTCATGCTTGAATTCTCTCTGATGTTCCACCATGACAATTGATGACACACCGGACATGAACCCGGCCTCACACATCTCAACAAGATCAGGTTGTATTATTTTTTCAGGATATTTATATTTAATCTCCATCATTTTTATCAGGTCAAGGGAATCAGCGGCCCCTGCGCCGGTCTCAAGCAGCGCAGGTACGTCCTGATGAATATTATATAATTCAACCATGCGCTTAAGAAAGTCAAGCCCCTTTTCCGGTCCGACATGGCTGGAATTGATATCATATCCCCGGTTCTTTCGGGATTCCGGTTCTTGAGTCTCGGTTTTCATATTATCCGGTAATATATTTTCAGGATCCAAATGAAATTGTATTTCAGAGACATCCGTTTGCAGGCCCATTTGTACAAAGTCACGATGTGCCGGCGTATCTTTTATATCTTTGCCCGTTATTGATTGCAAAACCGGGGATTCCGGTTCAGACCGGGGCACAGGCGCGGCCTTTAAGGTTTCTTCTTCATTTGATTGGGAAATAGGCAGAAATCCGCTGTCTGCGGTTTTAAGCCCCAGTTCAGCTACATAGAATTGCCCGGGCGTTGGATGATCCACATAGCAGCTTTTTGCTTCAGGCACCACGGTCACATCAAATGATTTATTGTCGGAATCAGTAAACCTCAAAATTGTCTCAGTCTGCCCGTGCCCGTCCGGCAGTCCGGATTTGGTCTGTTCAAAATCATTTTCAGTAACCTCCCAGTAAACGTAATCGCGGCCCGGCTCCACAGGAAGCAATACAACCCTTGTCTCCCCGTAAGAATCGGGCAGATCCCGAGGTTCGTCAAGTTGTTGATTTAGCTGATGTAAAGAACCGGGTTTCAAGTTTTTGGTTCCTGATGGTGAAGGTGGGTGCTGGTGAACGGTTACGTGAAGTTACATAATATCCGGTAAAAACTCAAGGTGCATTATAGACTATCCGGCCAGGAATGAGATTTCTTTTGTAAACGGGTTTAACAGGTAAAATAAACCGGCTAAAATAGACGAACCGGGTTATTTGGCACTGGTTCAGTTTAATTGGGAAAATTTATTACCGCATATCAAATGGTTACGCCAATCTAATTCTGAAAAGATCTTCCGGCGAAATTCGCTGTCCAATCACTCCCAAAGCTACAGCCGGTACCTC
>JAYEGR010000012.1:0-19676 GCA_034659175.1 Thermodesulfobacteriota bacterium
TGACCCCGGCAGATGCTGACAGTGCCGGAATGCTAATGAAACGTTTGGGGCAGCGGTATGTACAGTACGTCAACCGCACATATCAGCGTAGCGGGACCCTCTGGGAGGGGCGTTTTCGTTCCTGTATTGCTCAACAGGAGGAGTATCTACCGGCATGTCAGCGGTACATCGAATTGAATCCGGTCCGTGCCGGTATTGTTGCACACCCTGGCGAGTATCGCTGGTCAAGCTACGGTTACAATGGGCAGGGCGAAAGAGCTGACTTGTTAAGTCACCATTCAGTCTATCAGGGTCTTGGCCGACCAGTTGAAGAAAGGCAGGCCGCGAAAGAAAACAGAGAAGAAGGGTGACGGATAAACGTGGTCTGTCCCCTATTCCTCTCTATTCTTCTATTCCTCCAGCAGATTACTGTTTCAGGCGGGAAAAATACTGAAATTGAGAAATGGCTGGGGGATAGGGATTCGAACCCCAACAGGCAGAGTCAGAGTCTGCTGTCCTACCATTAGACGATCCCCCAGCAATATGTGATCGGTGTAATCGTTCACAGGCCCTCCATCTGATCGTGATCAGCCCGTCTCACATATTATTTATATAATGAGCTGAACTGCTAACGCCCATATGGAGCGCCTGAGAACGATTACATTCATAAGGAGTCTCAAAATAGGCCCCTCTGAACAGTTACTGATCGGTTACAGCGGTATTTGTGTCTGTTGCCACCAGAAAATAGAGAAGCTGGAGCAATATGTCAAGTAATATATGGCGTCAGCTTATCACGAACCCGGCATAACCGACCACCTGGTTAACATCTCCGCTTGTCTCACCCGAATCCGTGTACCGTACCAGTTCCGAGTTTCTGGCGCCTAGTTCAATGGAAGCTGCCAGTGCTATTGTGGTCGGCATTACCCCGCACATGGAGATTTGGTTGTCCTGAACCGTGCTGTAGAGTCCTTCCGGGTCCAGGGCCTTGATGCGGTCTATCGCCATCTGATCTTTGGCCGTTGCTTCCTTCCTGGACTCGTAATGGGTCATGTCCGTGCTTGCAACGATCAGGACCGGTTTTCCGAAGGTTTTGACGGCATTGGCGATTCCCCTGCCCAGTTCAAGGCATGTGGCACATGGAATGCGTGCAATGACCAGGGGCACAATTTTCAGGTTTTTCTGAAAATATTGCAGAAATGGGACCTGTACCTCCAGAGAGTGTTCATAACGGTGGGCTATGTCATCCGGTTCCACGATCTCGGAATTATCGGCCACGAGGTGGGCAAGTTCGCTTCCAATTTGAACGGAACCCATGGGCATATCCCATTCACCTTCTTGCATAAGAGCCACGGGAGCGCCCCGACCGTGGTGGTTGGGGCCCAGGATTATGACATCTTCCGGGACGTTTACCCTGGCAAATGTCTCACCGGCAACAGCTCCTGAATACACGTAACCGGCGTGGGGTGAGACTACCGCCAATGCGTTTTGTTTTGATGTGTTTGGCGTGGAAGGAATAAGATCTGATAACATTCCGGAAAGCCTTGATGGGTTGCCGGGATAGAATTGGTGTGCAACTGCAGGTGATCTTTTCATTTTTTATATCCTCACTGTCCAAGTGGTTCCCAGTGCGTCATCCTTGATTTCTATATTTTGGGCAAGCAATTCATTTCTGATTTCATCAGCCCTGGCCCACTCTTTTTGCTTTCTGGCCGCACTCCTTTGCTCTAACATTTTTTCAATATCAGCTCTGTCCATGCCTGATTCTTCAAATACTTTTGCCTTTTTTGCTTTAATATAAGATACGGAATTTTTTTTTAGAATTCCCATGATATTTGTGAGTTTACATAGTGAATCAGCGCCGTTTCTAAGAAGTTCAAGGTCAGATGCTGCGGGCAGGGAGGGCAGGGCGGATCTGATTCGATTTAAGGATTTCACCATGTCAAAGAGATGGCCCAGGGCCTGGGCGCTGTTAAAATCATTGTCCATGGCATTTGAAAATCGATCACTTATCGTCTCGATTTTCTTTCTTTCTTTTTTGGAAGCTACGGGGTTGGCCTCTTTTCCACTGGCCGCATCTTGTTCACCCGGTTCACGGAGACCCGGGATCTGTTCGATTTCAGCCAGGCAGGAGTAAAAGCGGTCAAGTCCGGCTGAGGCTTCTTTCATGGCATTTTCGGAAAAATCCACAGGCGTCCTGTACTGAGATGAAAACATGAAGAGTCTGAGAACCTCGGGATCGTATCTTTCAAGGATCTCTCTGATGGTAAAGAAATTACCGAGAGATTTGGACATTTTTTCGTCCTTGATGGTAACAAACCCATGGTGTATCCATGTATTTACAAATGGCTTGCCGGTTGCTCCTTCGCTCTGTGCGATTTCGTTTTCATGGTGCGGGAATATCAGGTCTTTTCCTCCGCCATGGATGTCAAAGGTGTCTCCAAGATATTTTCGGCTCATGGCAGAGCATTCGATATGCCAGCCCGGCCTGCCCGGTCCCCAAGGGCTGTCCCATACCGGCTCGCCGGGTTTGCTTCCTTTCCAGAGTGTAAAATCAAATGGATTTTTTTTGTTTTTGTTTATGGAGATCCTTGCCCCGGCCTTCATGTCATCAAGTTTACGGCCGGAAAGTTTACCGTAATCTTTTATTTTTTTTACGGAATAATATACGTCGTTCCCAACCCGGTAGGCAATTCCTTTGTTTATAAGTTCCTGAATCATCTCAATAATTTCCGGGATATGTTCAGTTGCCTTTGGCTCAATATCAGGAGGTACGATTGCAAGAGTTTTCATGTCCTCATGAAATTTTTCAATAAATCGTTTTGCAAGCTTGTCAGGTGTGGTATCCTGTTCGTTTGCCCGGTTGATGATTTTATCGTCGATATCTGTGAAGTTTCGCACAAAGGTCACTTTGTAACCCCTGAAGCGGAGATAGCGGACGATCATATCAAAGACAAGGACTGATCGGGCGTGGCCGATATGGCAGTAGTCATATGCCGTGATTCCGCAGACGTAGAGCTTTATATGGCCTTGTTCCATTGGTTCGAATGGTGATTTACGGCCGGTCATTGTGTTGTATATTGTGAGCATTGATTTGTCCTGTCAGTGGGTTGCAATAATCTTCAAACTGACGGATTATAACGTGTTACCAAAAAATGACAAGCATCGAGCGTAAATGTTCGGCAGCACTCCACAGGAAGGCGATCAGGCTGCTCAGCATACCAAAGTATAGCTGATCAGCCTGCTTACCTCCCTGTGAAGCGCCCCGCAGGAAGTGCCCTTGGGGTGCGCTGCCGAATATTTACAATTTGGTGGTTCTAGCTATTTTCCGGCATCAAGCCGAATGTTTATTATCGAGCATATGAATATAATGGAAAAAAATTTCCGGGAACCGGAATTGCTTTTGACTCGAAAATTATCCAATGGTGTGGAATTCTCATTTTATAATGAATCAAAGACGATAGCCGGAGACCGCTGGAACGTCAGGATCCGGTGTGAGGCTGTGGCGCCCCTGCCTGATGATTATTTCTCCGAATTGATTGAAAAGGATCCTCAAATACTTGAAAAGGCGCGTGAGAAATTCGGTAAAAGCATATCAATGTCCGTTATTAAAGAACAGGTCTTTGTGAGTGATGACGAAGTTGGAAAGGCGCTTGCAGGTATAATAGACCGGGTATCCGATAACATAGTCTCCTACCTCGGTGACGATGGCTTTGTACGGAAATTATTTCAAAGTCGTTTTAAAGAGATAAGGGAGGAGATCGTTGTTGAGATGGGATATGACAAGATTCATGTCCAGGAAGACGAAGACGATGAACCGGCCGATTTTTCCTCGTGTTTTAAGGATTGATTTAATTTTATCTTGAATAGAGTTCTTGACAAATTTTGTTTGTGTTGTCATATTTTTTTGGGTATGGCGTTGGTAAACGCTTACGAATTTAAAATTTTTAAGGATGGGGCTGAAATAATTTCCCATCCCTTAACCGGCCTTATCAAGAAGGAAAACCATGAAAGTTTTGATTAGTGACAACCTGGCGCCTGTCGGCGTGGAGGTGCTCAAGGACGCCGGGGTGGAAGTCGATGTAAATGTAGGGCTTTCTCCTGAGGAGTTGAAAAAGATCATTCCCCAATACGACGGACTGATTATCAGAAGCGCTACCAAGGTTACAAAGGAAATAGTAGAGGCTGCGGAAAAATTACGGATTGTAGGACGGGCTGGTATTGGTCTTGACAATGTTGATATTCCGTCAGCATCGAAAAAAGGCATCATTGTCATGAATGCTCCGGAAGGCAACGCGGTTACTGCCGCGGAGCACGCCCTTGCCATGATTATGTCGCTTACCAGGAATATTCCCCAGGCCACGGCATCCATGAAGGCCGGCAAATGGGAAAAGAAGAAATTCATGGGCAGAGAAGTTACCGGTAAAACCATGGGTATTTTCGGGATCGGCAGGATCGGAAGTATTCTTGCAGACCGCGCAAAAGGGCTTCGCATGAAGGTCCTTGCGTATGATCCCTATATGCCCGCGGATCTTGTGGAAAAGAAAGGTATTGAGCCTGTGTCGCTTGAGGAACTCTGCAAACGGTCGGATTACATCTCGGTTCACGTGCCGCTTACAAAGGAGACCAAAAACTGCATTTCCTCCGAGGTTTTCAAGAACATGAAAAATGACGCCATGTTTGTTGACTGTGCGCGTGGCGGAGTGGTTGATGAAGAGGCGCTTTACGAGGCGTTGAAAGGCGGAGAAATTGCCGGCGCCGCCCTGGATGTGTTTGCCGAGGAACCAGTAACAAAGGTGAATCAGCCCCTTCTTGCTCTTGACAACTTTATCTGCACACCTCATCTGGGGGCATCCACGAGCGAGGCCCAGGTAAGTGTTGCCCGCGTGATTGCCGAACAGATGGCGGATTATCTGTTGAACGGGACTGTTTCCAATGCCGTGAACGTTCCGTCCGTAAGTTCCGACGTGTTAAAAGAGGTAGGTCCATTTGTGACCCTTGCCGAAACGCTGGGTTCCTTCCAGATGCAGATTTCCAAAGGCGGAATTTTAGAGGTTAGCCTGGAGTTTATCGGAGACCTTGCAGATATGGTCACGGGACCGGTCACGGTTGCCTTTTTAAAAGGACTCTTTACCCCAATCTTGAAATACGAGGTGAATTATGTAAATGCCCCTATAATTGCCAAGGAAAGAGGCATCAAGGTTGTTGAGTCAAAAATCGGTGCTTCCGATGATTTTACAAATCTTCTCTCAATCAGGGTCAGGACCTCGGAAGGAGAAAATATAGTCGCAGGCACTGTATTCGGAAAGAATGAGCCAAGGCTGGTTCGGGTGAATTCGTTCCGCATGGAGGCCCTGCCAAGCGGGCCCATGCTGTTTGTATACAATCAAGATCTGCCCGGAGTAATCGGTGAGCTGGGAACGACTCTGGGAAATTTTGGAATCAATATTTCGAGGATGACTGTGGGCAGCAAGGTTGATCATGGTCAGAACGTTATCCTGTTAAATACGGATACATTGTTGACAAAGGATCATCTGGAGCAGGTCAGGGATCTGGAATACATTGACCATGCCATGGTGTTGGAGCTTCCTTAAAGATAAAGGCTAAAGGCGGACAGGTAAATGAGTGCTGAAGAAAAAATAAATGAGTCAGGCGGGAAACGCGCGCTGCCGGAGGTCACGTTTACCAATCTCGTGATGTCTTTGAGCACCTCGGCGCTGTTTCTTCTTGGAGAGATCAGCGAGCCTGGTACCGGGAAAAAAAACAAGGATTTGATGCTTGCAAAACATTCCATTGACACACTCAATATGCTGCAGGAAAAGACAAAGGGCAATTTGACAGGGGATGAGGAAAAGATGCTCGAAAATATCCTGTACGATCTCAAAATACGTTATGTGAACATCAGCGGCAACTCCGGTTCTTAAAATGGTATCTTCATGCCCTGGACAGGCGCTGTCTGTATGGGCGCCTGCAAAGATCAACCTGTTTTTGCGTGTAATAGGCCGGCGGCCGGATGGCTACCATGACATCGAGACCCGTATGCAGAAATTGGGGCTTTCCGATCATCTTTGTATAATCTCTCAAAATAAAGGGATTTCCCTTTCATGCCCTGGAATTGATTTGCCGGAGGATGAAACTAATCTGGCCTTTAAGGCCGCGCTTTTCTTTTATAGACATACCGGGATATCCCATGGAATTAAAATAGACCTGGAAAAAAAAATTCCAATTGCAGCAGGTCTTGGAGGCGGAAGCAGTGATGCGGCAGCGGTATTAAAAGGGATGAACAGGTTGTTCGGCACAGGGCTTGATTCTGAAAGTCTGGCTGATATGGCGCGTTCCCTTGGAGCGGACGTTCCTTTTTTTGTTTCTGACTTTCAAGCTGCGGATGCAACCGGGATCGGGGACCGGTTACTGGAGATTCAAGGTCTTAACAATTTCAGCGTGGTTCTTGTAAATCCTGGATTTTCCGTATCAACAAAATGGGTATATGAGAATTTTGCGTTGACAACCCAGGGGAATCCATATATGTTGGCTTCCGGCTCAGACCCTGATGCGGAGTCCGGCAGGTATCCGTGCGGTGAGGACTTTTCCGGATTTTTTAATGATCTGGAATCCGTGACAATCTCGAGGTATCCCGAGGTCGGCAGGATAAAGGAACAACTGTTGACCGACGGCGCCCGGAGCGCCCTGATGTCCGGAAGCGGTCCCACTGTGTTCGGCCTTTTTGCTGATTATAAAAAAGCCGAGGCGAGTTTTGGAAAATTTCGCCTCTTATATTCCGATGTTTTTTTAACCAAGCCGTGCGAGTGGAATTAACAGGTTCGCCCAAAAATAAATTTACATTTTCAGGTGTTGAGGCGCCCGCATGGCAAGGCGCGAGAAGGGCGAATAGCAGGGCTATTTAACCGACGAGCAACGCAGCCATGCGGGATGGATCGACGCATGAAAATGTGAAGTTATTTTTGGGCAAGCCTTTGCTGGGGCGTCGTCAAGTGGTAAGACACAGGCCTTTGACGCCTGCATTCGTAGGTTCGAATCCTGCCGCCCCAGCCAGTTGTCAGGTTAGGAATTAACTAACCCAGATAAACTGAAAAATTTTAAAGGTCCTGGATAAGTGCCTTAAAACATGTGGCACCGCAAGCGTCACATATAACTTCGGAGTTTTTCCGCCACAAAAAACAAGAAAATTACCGCTAAGGCACTAAAATGTTAAAAGATATAAAAATATTGTCCGGCACGGCGAACAAGTCGATGGCAAAGGAGATCTGCAAGTATCTTGATCTTTCGCTCTGCGCTTTAGAGGTCCGGCGTTTCAGTGATGGTGAGATTTTTGTTGAGATCGGCGAGAATGTCAGGGGGACGGACACATTCGTGATCCAGCCGACCTGCCCGCCTGTGAATGATCATCTTATGGAATTAATGATCATTGTCGATGCACTAAGGAGGGCGTCAGCCCGAAGGATTACCGCGGTTATACCCTATTACGGATATGCAAGACAGGATCGAAAAGTGGCGCCCAGGGTACCCATAACCGCCAAAGTTGTTGCGGAGATGCTGATGTCCGTGGGAGTGCGTCGTATCCTGTCCATGGATCTTCACGCAGGACAGATTCAGGGTTTTTTCAATATCCCTGTGGATCATCTTTATGCGGCCCCGGTTCTCTTGAAATACATTGGAAGCAGATTCAAGAATAATTTTGTCATGGTTTCCCCGGATGCGGGCGGGGTTGAGAGGACTCGGGCCTTTGCAAAGCGGCTTGATGTGGACCTGGCCATTATTGACAAAAGAAGAGAGCGTGCCAACGTATCCGAAGCCATGAACGTGATTGGTGACGTCAGAGGCAAGGCAGCCGTTCTTTTGGATGACATGGTCGATACAGCCGGAACTCTTTGTTCCGCTGCGGATATACTGGAGCGTGCCGGTGCAACCGAGGTTTACGCCTGCTGTTCTCACGGTGTGCTTTCCGGGCCGGCTGTAGAGCGGATCGAGAAATCCCGTATCAAGAAACTGATAATCACAAACAGCATCCCGCTTCGCGGGGACGCGTTGAAATGCGTGAAAATCGAGGTTCTTTCGGTTTCCGAACTGCTTGGTGCGGCTATAAGGAATATCCATACGGAGGCATCAGTAAGTTCACTTTTCGTGTAAGGGATGGGAAGTTATTTCGGCCCCATCCTTAGTCACTTTTCCGGCTTGTGTCCGGAGCAGGAGGTTAGCAGATGTTACAGGTAGATTTGACCGCACGTGTAAGAAAGACATTTGGAAAGGGCAATGCACGTGCCTTGAGAAGGTCCGGGATGACTCCGGCTGTCTTGTATGGCCCGAAAATCGATTCCATGGCCCTGGAACTGACAACAAAGCCTTTTACAAAGGCGCTTTTTGGGATTCATAGGCGCAATGCCGTGATTTCTCTTGAGATTGAAAATGGCGATTTGCCGGAGAAACGGCACGTTATGATTAGAGAAGTCCAGACTGATCCGGTGCAGGGAACGTTGGTTCATGCTGATTTTCTTGCGATTTCTTTAGATACCCTTGTCAAGCTGTTTGTAGATGTAAAATTTACTGGTAAAGCAAAAGGGTTTGAATCCGGAGGTGAACTGCAAGTCGCAAAGGGCAAGGTATGTATCGAGGCTTTGCCGCTTGATTTTCCTGATTGTGTCGAAGTTGACATCACGCATCTGGATATTGGCGACTCGGTCACATGTAAAAGTTTGAATCTCCCTGACAAGGTGACTCTCCTTGAAAAGGAGAATGCGACCTGCGCAACTGTGACAACGGCGCAGATTATTGATGATACGTTGCTTGAGGAGGAAGAAGGGCATGAGGAAGCGGCCGCAGAGTCATCAGAGGAGGAATCCGCATCCGGGTCTGAAAAAAAATAACAGGTTCCGGGTTTAAGGTTTATTCGAGGTGAACGGTTATATTTAAATTAACATGGTAGACAAATTATATTTGTTGGTTGGACTCGGAAATCCCGGGGACAGGTATTCGTCGACCAGGCACAATGTCGGTTTTATTTTTTTGGACTATCTGGCCGAAAGGCTCTCCCTTGTCTTCAAGGGTTCAAAACGGCAGGCGCTTCAGGTCAGGGCCATGCTTTGGAACACACCGGTTCTGCTGGTGAAGCCGGATACATACATGAATTTAAGCGGGGAGGCCGTTGGGGCGATCACCCGCTATTATCAGGTGCCGGCGGAAAGGGTAATTGTTGTCCATGATGATCTTGACCTGCCTCAAGGAAGGATCAAGATTGTAGTCGGCAGGGGAGCGGGAGGACACAAAGGCATTGTCTCCATTATTAATCATCTCGGGGGAACCGGTTTCCCCAGAATTAAGATCGGAATCGGCCGTCCTTCCGGTGAGATGCCGGCTGATCGATATGTACTGGCGGGACTGGATTCCGATGACCTTGATTGTCTGATGACCGGGATGAGTCATGTGGAGGAAGGTGTCCGTTTGATCATTGAACAGGGAATACCTGCCGCTATGAATCAAATCAACCCATGGCGAACCGCCTTAGAGGCGGGGACGAAATAACTTCCCCATCTATGTATCTCATCTTCAGGCTATCTTCGGAGTCTGCGCTTACCTGGCCGATTTTCAATCGCAAAGTCCTCGGAATAGCTTGGCTATGCCTGTGGCTTTGCTCAATCAGATCGACCAAATATAACCTAAATCTGAGCGCCTAGATGGGGAAGTTATTTCGTCCCCGTCCCTTAGAGACCTGATGTTTATTCCCTCCCTGGTGAACTTTTACCGGCGCCGGGTTCCAATCCTGATTTCCTAACCCCGACAGACTCCTTGCTAATTTTAAAAAATGTGTTATATTACTTTTTTTGGTTTTTCAGTATTGTGAAAATAGTAACTGTAGCTCTTTAATCTTGCATAATCCTGTGTTTGTACACTATTTCAGCCGGAACAGTGGTTTGAGGGGATTATAGTGTTTAATGTTGGGGACATGGCGGTTTATCCTTCTCATGGAGTCGGAAAGATAGAGTCCATCGAGGATAGAAAGGTCGGGAAAAAGGTATTGTCGTTCTATGTGCTTAAAATTCTCGGTTCCAGCATGGTAATTATGATTCCAACGTCAAACAGTGATAATGTGGGGTTGAGGACGATAATCTCCGACGTTGAGGCTGCAGGCGTCTATGACATCTTGAAAGATCAGGATGTGCAAATACGACCTCAGCCATGGAACCAGCGTTATCGTGATTATATGGAAAAAATCAAGACCGGTTCCGTAGATCAAATTGCATCCGTTCTGCGTGATCTGTACGTATTGAAAGAATCCAAGGCCCTCTCCTTTGGCGAACGTAAAATGATGGACACAGCCAAACAGCTTCTGACAAAGGAACTGGCGTTGGCCGGTCAGGTGGAAGAAGGAGAGGTTGAACAAACAATAGAGAAAATTTTTTCGTAACTCGACAGTCCAAAGTTCTCGTAACCTGCTGAAATCATTAGTAGCGATAAAACCGAAGCAAAATCTTTGGAATCAATGATTTCAAGGGGTTATCAAATTATGGTTCAGAAATTTCGTAAAACTTAGGACTGTCGAGTTCGTAAATATTTCCACACAATCCGAATATATACATTTTTTCTTAAGTTTATCGTTTTTCAGTCTGACATTATAATCTCAGACTTTTCAATATATTTCCGCGTTTCTTAATTCGTTTCTTTGATTTTTTCCGTAATTCCTAATTGCACAGTGATCCTCAAAATAGTCAGTACTTCTGTTTTAATGTCGAGCCCTGGGATTCAGGTCAGAGACTTGATCTGTTTCTGGCGCAGAATAATCGGGTTCCGGGTGCGACCCGTTCAATGGTTCGGAATTTAATCCGTTCCGATCTGGTTCTGCTGAATGGGCAGAGGCGTAAAGCCGGTTACCGTCTCCGGTCAGGAGATGAAATCAGAGTAATTATTCCGCCGCCCGAGCCGTCATCTCTGATCCCTGAAGATATTTCGTTTGAGATAATTCACGAGGATGATGAACTGATAGTGTTGTCAAAACCTCCTGGAGTAGTCGTCCATCCCGCGGCCGGTCACAAGACCGGAACCCTGGTTCACGGGTTATTGTTTCATTGCAATGATCTATCCGGGATCAACGGTGAGATGCGGCCGGGAATTGTCCATCGTCTGGACAGGGATACGTCCGGGATAATGGTCGTTGCCAAGAACGATCAGGCGCATCACAGTCTTGTAAGTCAATTCAAGGCAAGGAAAGTGAAGAAGATCTACCATGCCGTTCTTGCCGGTTGGCCGGAAGCGCGGGAAGGTCGTATCTCTCTATCCATCGGTAGACATCCCGTGAGCAGAAAGAAAATGGCTGTTCTTAAATCCGGGGGCAGGGAGGCAGTCACGAACTGGAAGATTCTTGAAAAATTTTCCAATTTTTTTTCATATGCCGAACTGGAGCTTGAGACAGGGCGAACTCATCAGATAAGGGTACATATGGCTGAGAAAAATTGTCCGGTTGCGGGTGATGAGGTCTACGGTCGAAAGGACCGGAGGTGTGCTTTACTTGGGATCAAGCGTCAGTGCCTCCATTCCAGCGTTTTGGCCTTCACTCATCCCTCAAGCGGGAAAGTAATGCGTTTTACCGCGCCACTCTGGCCTGATATTGCCTCTGTCCTGGACAAGTGTCGAATGACGAGTGATGAATGACGAAGAATAGGGTCGTGGCAATCACCGGCTGCATAGGGTCCGGCAAGACACGGGTTGCTCGTTATTTACAGAGGATCGGCGGGGTTGAATATATTGATGCAGACACAATATGCAGTGATCTGCTTAGACCAGGGGCATCAGGGTGGAATGCGTTTGTAGATGCCTTTGGCCGTAAGTTCCTCAAAAAGGATGATGACACAATCAACCGACCGGTTTTGCGTGATGCTATTTTTAAGGATAGCGAATTTCGTGCAAGGGTTAATGCAATCCTCCATCCCATGGCAAGGGAGTCTATAAATGAGATGGTCGGCCGATATTCAGAAGGTTCCACGGGCAGATCGGCGCTTGTAGAGGTGCCGTTGCTGTTTGAAGCGAAATGGGAAGATGACTTTGATTCAGTGATAGTAGTTTATTGTACAAAAGAACAATGTGTTGAGCGATTGCGTAGACGTGACAACACAAGCATTCAAGATGCCGAAGCAGCGTTTGCCGCTCAGGGGCCGATGGCCGACAAGGTTTTAAGGGCTCATCATGTAGTTGAAAATACCGGTGCCTGGGCATATACCTGTTTGCAGCTGCTTCATTTGAATGTATTACTATGGGATATGTAGTTAAACGTTCACATTGATCAGCGCTGCATCCGGAGTCTTGCAGGTTCGCTTACACCTGCACGCGCTCAGTGCTGCCGGCATAGTGTGGGTGTGGTCTATAAGCTGATCGCCCTGATAACGTTTACTGATTGACTGACTGTGGAAGGATATTGCTATTTGATAAAAAAATCTTGACAGCATGAATGTTAATAAATACTATGATGATAGTTCTGATGTAACTATTCAATTATTATTCCTGCCTATTTTATAAATCGGTCAAAAAAATACTTCTGAAGCATTCAATTTAAATCTACGGGTAGAAAATATTGTAGGGTGGGCTGTGTTCACCGGATCATGGCTGGCCGACTTGGAAAAAGCGTAACCCAGAAAAACCGGAATTTTTTAAAGGTCATGGACTATTTTCAGTACCACCATGAGGGATATAAGTACCTTCACAAAAATGTTTGCTAAGGTACTAAACTACAAAATAAAGGATGCAAACGGAAAAATTAAATTTTATCCGGATATTTAAATAGGATACCTCCTGAATTATTTACTTACTTAGGGTCAGAAACCGCATTTCGATTTTATAATGTTCCGTCTCGACTCAGTTTTCTGTCTTCGAATCAACATCCTCGAATAATTATCGTTTTAGAGATATTGCAATATCAGCCGCCTGCATGCGTTATGTCCCCTCGATTCGGTTGTATCCGATCACGCGGGCAGCATAAAGCTGCTGGATCGCAAACCCTTGCTTTGTATACGTTCTCGTGTGCTGTAGCTGTGCCGTGATAAGGGAAATCAGCTATAGCACCTTTGTGCAGGCAGACCTGATCGCGCAGGTAAGCGAGCCTGCGAGACTCCGGAAGCTGCGCTGGTGAACGTTTACATATTGATAGAAACTTTTTTTAGTATCCGTACAGTACACTTTTTCATTAGGGAAGGAGAATTTTTTTTATGAATCTTAGCGATTTAAAGCTTAAGAAAATTAATGAATTGACCGCGATGGCCAAGGATTTGAAAGTTGAAGGAGTCAGCAACCTCAGGAAACAGGAGCTGATATTTGCCATTCTCAAAGCCAGGGCTTCGCGTATTGAGAAAAACGGGAATAACCGAGGAAGCGGAGTTCTTGAAATCCTGCCGGACGGCTTTGGTTTCTTGCGCGCTCCTGATTATAATTATCTCCCCGGTCCTGATGACATTTATGTCTCTCCTTCCCAGATCCGTCGCTTAAGTCTTCGCACAGGCGATACTGTTGAAGGGTTTATCCGTTCACCCAAAGAGGGTGAACGTTATTTTGCCCTGCTAAAGGTTGACGGGGTGAATTTTGAATCACCGGAAAGCGGCAGATACAAGACGCTTTTTGAGAATTTAACTCCTCTTCATCCAAATGAATGTTTAAAACTAGAGCTGGAACACGACAATTATTCAATGCGGATCATGGATATCATGTCACCGATCGGTAAAGGCCAGCGCGGGCTGATAGTAGCCCCGCCACGTACCGGAAAGACAGTGCTTTTAAAGGATATCGCAAACAGCATCACAAAGAATCATAAGGAGGTCATATTAATTGTACTGCTTATTGATGAACGTCCCGAGGAAGTGACGGATATGGCAAGAAGCGTTGATGCAGAGGTTGTCAGTTCTACATTTGATGAACCGCAGCAGCGTCATATTCAGGTTGCGGAGATGGTTCTTGAGAAGGCGAGGCGTCTTGCGGAACATAAGAAGGACGTAGTGATTCTATTAGACAGTATCACGCGTCTTGCCCGCGCTTACAACACCGTGGTCCCGCCGAGCGGCAAGATACTCTCCGGCGGAGTTGATTCAAACGCGCTGCATCGTCCCAAACGGTTTTTCGGATCTGCTAGAAATCTTGAGGAAGGCGGCAGTCTTACGATTATTGCGTCTGCGCTGATCGAAACCGGAAGTCGTATGGACGAGGTGATCTTTGAGGAGTTCAAAGGCACTGGTAATATGGAATTGGTACTTAACCGGAAGATGGCGGATAAGCGCCTGTTCCCGGCAATTGATATTAACAAATCCGGAACCAGAAAGGAAGAATTGCTGCTTACGCCTGATGTTATGAACCGGATGTGGATACTCAGAAAACTCCTGTCGGCCATGAGTCCGATCAATTCCATGGAATTTTTGCTGGATAAGATGAAAGGGACCAAGGACAACATGGAATTCTTTGCTTCCATGAACGGATGATTTATTCGTAAAAAAAAAATTGATCTATTGATACAATTAGTTGAAAAATTGTCATTATAGGTTAAAATACGCGGTTTCGTAGTAGAAAACAACCATGCGAATAATCCGGTCGGCCGGTTTTAGGGATGTGGAAATAAATAACTTACCCATATAGCGCTCAGATTTAGGTTGGGTTCGATCAAGTAACCACTTTTAAAACCGCAGGCATAGCCGGGCTACGTTGAGGATTTTAAAAGTGGTTACTTGATCGAAGATGGCCTGAAGATGGTATGGGAGATGGGTAAGTTATTTATTTCCACATCCCTTATATCGCTGTAGTGCTTTATTTTTAACAGAACCCTTAAAGCTGTTTTGGAGGATTACATAAAATGAAACAAGGTATTCATCCTGAATATAATAAAATCACGGCCCAGTGTGCCTGCGGCAACAAGGTGGAAATTGGATCCGTTAACAATGAAATGAGGGTAGAGATCTGTTCCGCCTGCCATCCATTTTTTACCGGTAAGCAGAAGCTGGTTGACACTGCCGGTCGGGTTGAAAAATTTCTCAAAAAATACGGCCGGACTCTGGACAAGTAATATTGTAACCGTTCAGAGGCACCCCCTATTTAGCAGATTCCTTTGTATGTAATCGTATACCTGCAATGTTTGCACAACTCGAAAATATTGGAGAAAAGCGTCGAGAACTTGAAAAACGCCTTTCAGATCCCTCCTTGATAGCTGATCATGTTCAATTCAGTACCGTGGCAAAAGAGCATGCCCACATTTCCAAGATTTATGACCTGTATTCCAAATATCGGTCTGTGAAAAAAGAGTTGAAGGAAAATCGTGAGATGCTGAAGGAAGAGGAAGACGAGGAGATGCTTGACCTGGTGAGAACCGAGATCGGAGAACTAAGCGCCAAAGCCGAGCAACTTGAAAATGATATTCGCCTGTTTCTTCTTCCCAAGGATCCCAATGATGAGAAGAACATTTTGCTTGAAATCAGGGCTGGAACCGGCGGGGACGAAGCCGCTCTTTTTGTGGCGGATCTATTCAGGATGTACTCCAAATTTGCTGAGTTACAGGGATGGAAGGTCGAGATCATGAGCAGCAATCCCATTGGTATCGGAGGATTTAAGGAGATTATCGCCCTGATCAGCGGCAATATGGTTTACAGTAAACTCAAATTCGAATGCGGAGTTCACAGGGTGCAGAGAGTGCCCGAGACCGAGGCCCAGGGAAGGATCCATACCTCTGCCGTTACGGTTGCCGTGATTCCGGAAGTAGCAGAAGTTGAATTGGCTATTGAACCAAATGAACTCCGGATCGATGTGTTCCGTTCATCCGGTCCAGGCGGGCAGAGTGTAAACACGACCGATTCCGCTATCAGGGTCACACATCTTCCTACCGGCCTGGTAGTCACCTGCCAGGACGAGAAATCCCAGCACAAGAACAAGGCACAGGCATTAAAGGTTTTGAGGGCCAGACTGCTTGACAAGATGGAGCAGGAGCGTCATGACAAGATTTCTGAAGACCGGAAGACCCAGATCGGATCAGGTGACAGGAGCGAGCGTATCCGCACATACAATTTCCCCCAGGGTCGCGTAAGCGATCACCGCATCAATCTGACACTATACAAACTTGACGATATTCTGCTGGGAAAACTCGATTCAATCATCTTCCCATTGATTACACACTTCCAGGCCGAGGCCCTGAAAATAGTTCATTAAGGGATCGTTCAAAAATAACTTCACATTTTCATGCGTCGATCCATCCCGCATGACTGCGTTGCTCGTCGGTTAAATAGCCCTGCTATTCGTCCTCCTCGCGCCTTGCCATGCGGGCGCCTCAACACCTGAAAATGTAAATTTATTTTTGAGCGAACCCTAATTTGAAAATCCGGGATTTTTTTCAAACAGCGGCCAGTCGCCTGAAGGCAGCGGATATTCCGGATTCTGAAATTGAAATCAGCGTCCTGCTGGAACACGTTCTCAACATGGACAGGGTTCGTCTTGTGCTTGAGGGCGATCGTGAAATTCCCAAAGAATCATTTGATAATCTTGAGCAACTCCTGTCACGCCGACTTCTTCGTGAGCCCCTTGCCTATATAATCGGAGAGAAGGAATTCTGGTCTCTTTTGTTCAAAGTCACTCCTGATGTCCTGATTCCCCGTCCTGAGACGGAATTTTTAATTGAAACAGTAAAGCGTGTTCTAAAAGGGGAGGGCAAAGAACCGGTTGAAATGATCCTGGACCTCGGCACTGGAAGCGGTGTAATTGCAACCGTGCTGGCCCTGGAATTTCCGGATTCCGCTGTTTACGGGATAGATTGTTCAAAAACAGCAATAAAGATAGCCCGTCTGAACGCGAAAACTCATGGAGTACTCGGCAGGACACGTTTTGTTGTCTCTGATTGGCTTGAGGCGGTTCGCCCTGCGCCGATTTTTGACCTCATTGTATCAAATCCTCCATATGTAGCAGCAGATACGATGGAGGATCTGCAGCCTGAAGTAGGATTTTTTGAGCCGGGATTGGCGCTTGACGGCGGTGAAATGGGGGTTGAGGTTATAGAAGTCATCAGTAGCCGGATAGAAAGGGTTCTTAAGCCGGGAGGCTGGTTTTTTATGGAGATAGGGATCAATCAGGATAAATATTGTATTGACCGCTTTTCGTCGTTTAAATACTATGATTGTATAAAGGTTCATAACGATTACGCAGGAATTCCAAGAGTTATTCATGCAAGAAAGCGGAATAAATTGTAATCGTTCCCAGGCACCGTATCTGCACGCGATCAGGGCAACCAGCATAGGTTGGGCTATAGCTGATTGCCCTGATCACGCACAGCTACAGCACCTGTAAACGATTACACGCGGAGGAGTCTGCTAAATATGGGGCAACTGAACGGTTAGGCACTGGTTCAGTTTAATTGGGAAGCTTTACACTGTGAAATCAACATGTTATCATGTATGGTAGTAGGCGTTTATTCCAAGTAGTTTTTCAGCGCTATGCAACCCATCACAGAAAAAAGGGTGCAATTTCAAGGAATTATGAGTGTAGTTTGATAAGCTTTCAAAATAACGTTTTGCAAGTAATAAAAAAGTTATGCTAATAATATCAGATGCTTATATCCCCCAATTAAACTGAACCAGTGCCAACGGTTACGAATAAAACATGGATAAAATAGTTATTAAAGGCGGTAGACCCCTGTCCGGGACGGTCAGGATAAGCGGGGCCAAAAACGCGGCACTGCCTCTTATTGCAGCTACTTTGTTAACCCCGGGCCGGCATACTCTGCATAATGTGCCTGACCTGAGAGATACCAGGACTATTTTGTTACTCCTCGGGACCCTTGGGCTGGAATGGGAGAGAGATGGCAGTACGGTTTGGATCGATTCAACTCATCTGTCGGAGTTTGAGGCATCCTATGATCTGGTCAAGACTATGCGGGCCTCGGTTCTGGTACTTGGGCCTCTGCTGGCCCGTCTCGGACGAGCCAGGGTGTCCCTGCCCGGTGGTTGCGCCATTGGTGCCAGGCCCATCAACTTGCACCTTGACGGATTGAAAAGGCTGGGAGTAATTATTGAACTTAAAGATGGGTATGTTGATGCGATAATTGATGGTCCGATGCAGGGAAATATTATTGTGTTTGACAAACAGTCGGTAACGGCCACTGAGAATATCCTGATGGCGGCCGTGGTTGCGGATGGGACAACTATAATTAAAAATGCGGCCCGGGAACCTGAAGTCGGCAATCTGATTGACATGCTGGCAATGATGGGAGCGCGAATCAAGGGACGAGACACCAGCCAATTGGAAATCAAGGGTGTGACTGAACTGAAACCCGCAGAGATTTCAATTATACCGGATCGTATCGAGGCGGGCACTTATATGTTGACAGCCTGCGCAGCCGGTGGAGACGTTGTAATAACAGATTGTATTCCCGGTCATCTTTGTTCCCTGATTGATAAACTCCGAACTATTGGTGTAATCGTAGAGCAGGGGCGCAACTCAATTCGAGTGATCCGTAAGGGTCCTATTAACGCGGTTGATGTAAGCACTGCGACCTATCCCGGATTCCCGACCGATCTGCAGGCCCAGATGATGGCGCTTATGTCATTGAGTAACGGAACAAGCCTGATAGACGAAACTATTTTTGAAAATCGGTTTATGCACGTGGCTGAATTGCGTCGAATGGGAGCGGACATAACCATCAAAGGCCGGATCGCCGCAGTAAAGGGGACGAGGAGTTTGAACGGGGCCCGGGTCATGGCCACGGATCTGCGGGCCAGCGCCTCCCTCGTAACGGCAGGTGTTGCTGCCAGAGGGATTACGGAGATCTCAAGAGTGTATCATCTGGACAGGGGATATGAAGACCTTGAGGGCAAACTGTCCAGGCTTGGCGCGGTTATTCGAAGGGAAAATGAATAAAAAGGTAATCGTTCACAGGCCCTCCATCCGGAGTCTCGCGTGCTCGGTGCGCCAGGCTAAGTCTGGTGCTTCTTGTGGGGTGAAAGTCCCCATCAGGTAAGGGTTAGCCACCCACCTGTACCAAGTTTTGCGTTTGTGGCGGAGACAGCAAATATGTCGCACAATACAAACGAAGCGTAAACAGGGAATCACATAGGCCAGAGGGGAGATCGCAATCCCTGAATGTATGTTACAGCCTCGTTAGCAGAATCAAAGCAGATGGCGACAGCATCGAGCTGTTGGAAGCCAACACAAAGGAACCGATCCAGGGAGTTCTCAGCCCCAAGTAAATCCATGGCAGAGAAGCATAGGATAAATTAGTTATTAGCTTTTAGCTAACGGCTAACATTAACGAAGGAGTTACGGTATGACCTCCACAAAATACAATATTTTTATAAATGGTTCCACTTGGTTAAAAGCTGATTTCCACCTGCATACCAACTCAGATAAAGAGTTCAATTATTCAGATGAAGAAAATTATTTTGTCAGCAATTATATAATTGCTTTGCAAAGTGCTGATATTCAACTTGGCGTTATTGCTAATCATAACAAATTTGATATCACTGATTTTAAAGCTCTTCGTAAATATGGTCTTAAAAATGAAGTTTTTCTTTTGCCTGGAGTTGAGTTGTCTGTAAAAGACGGCTCAAATGGAGTGCATGTCTTAGTACCTTACTCCTGAAACCCTGTCAAAAAAAACAAGAAATTTTTTGGCGCACCCCGCTGACATAAGCTGAAAGCGAGGTGACACGGATTTACTGGACAAAGCAATTTTTAAAAATTTGGGT
>JAYEGR010000013.1:0-19607 GCA_034659175.1 Thermodesulfobacteriota bacterium
TGGGGAAACGAAAATGTCAGGCTATTTTGCAATCAGTTGATCGGATTGAGGCGGTGCTGCAGGAGGTTGACGGTTTTGCCCGCATCGCGCAGCCGGAAAAACAACTGGTCAAAATCGATTCCCTGGTACAGGAAGTGCTTGACAGCTATCAGGAAGAGTGGCGGGGAAAAAAGATCTTTCCCCGGTTTTGTGTCGAGACACCGCAGGTGATGGCCCCGGTTGATCCGTCTCTCCTGAGAAAGGCCCTGGCAATGGTGATCAAGGAAATTTTATTCGGCATTGGCAGGGGAAGTGAATTGCCGGTCACGTTACGGGATTTCGAGGGTGGGCTGGAACTCCGCTTTGGCAGGAAGGACGAGAGATATTTGTTCAGTGACCCTTTTGCTCCCGTATTTCTGGATAAACCCTGGTGTAACAGTCTGTTTTTAAATATTGCCCATAAGATCCTGCTGGATCATGGGGGAAAGCTACTGCTCAACACGGAAGGACACGGGATTTTGCCGCTTGTTTTATTCATATCCCGTTCGACAACAACGTAAACGTTTACAGGGCAGTGGTTCCCATTTCTTGACAGGGAATCTGGGGACACCATACTAATTTTTTTCTCCCTAACCCGGATGAACAGTCAAAATGGGGTCACCCATTATAAAACCAAAAATGGCCAGTCTGAGTCAAGTGATTGATTTGACGTGTAAACCGCGACATTATCTTTATCTCTTGATGTAAGGAGAAACTGCCCCTCCTTACTTTATCATCAAATCGATGATTTGTTCAAATTCTTCAAGGGAATTCGCGTTTACCGCCTTCCTGTGAAAGATTTTCAAAATCGAGGGGTCATATATTTCATTTAATCTGTTTATGATTGATTCAGGGACAACATCAAAACGCAACTCAAGGATATCAATCACAGCTTCTCTGGCGTTTTGAAGAATTCCCTGCTGCATTCCCTGCTGCATTCCCTGCTGCATTCCCTGCTGAATTCCTTTTTTGATTCCGATTTTTTCTACACTGGTTACATACTCCATTTTTTTGTCCTCCTCATATTGACGCATCTCCGCCCAGAAATTTTCCTCTATCTCCTCGGGCAATCTCATCAGCCAGTCGATGAAGTGAAATAAATTGATTACATCTTCCCTGTGGTAACCAAATTCATAGAGCCGTCTCATCAGGTAAAGTTTCCATGTTTTGCGCTCCTGGTCATCATGGCGCGTATCCTGTGTTTTTAAATGCGCCATCACTATTACGGCAAACGGGTTATCGCTTCTTTCCAACTCTTCCCACAGATCTATGTAATCAAGCACTTTAACAATAGGAAAGCTTATCCCGACCTTACATCCCCACAGCTCATAGCCGAAGCGGTCTGGTCTCCATCCGGATCTCTCGTCGCATAATACCGCAAGGCTTGCCACCGGCCGGTCATAGCGATCAAAGATGCGATAGTTATACACGAACATGCGTTTACCAAAGTCCGATTCCTCCTGGCCCTGTACTTCCACATGTGCCAATACCCAAGCCTCGTTTCCATCCTTTCGCCATACCTGAACCAGCTTGTCCGCAAGCCTTCTTCCCAGCTCAGCATCCCGCACCACCTGCTGCAATTCCTTATCCAGAAAAGAATACCCCATGGACCAATCGATTCCTTCTGCCACGACTGGAAAGAAAAAAGTCACAAAATCGTGGAAATATGTCTCCAGGATGTTCTTCCACGGACTATCGTAATCGTCTGACTGTTTACTCATATTACCTCTTACTTCGCATTAACCTTCTCTTCCTATTCCGCTTCACTGGCAAAGATCACTTGTCGGTTATGGCCATGTTGAATGAATGATATGATGCGAGCAACTTGGAAGGCTTAATCGAGCGCGTCCGGGGATGACAAAGCATTACCATGAGGCAATGCCTTTCATGTCAAAAAAATAGTTCTGTCCCCTTTTCCTTTAGTTTTACGATGAGTAAAATAGGAAAAACAGGAGAAATGGGGTGCCACGATTCGATTTTTATTCATATCCCGCTCGATAACAACGGCGGCCGACGACCGTGCCGAGCTTCATTCTCTCGGGTAGCCCCTGGGACCGAAGAGGAAAGGTTCTTTTTCCGGTTCCGGTTCAGGCTGGACAACAGCGGGTTGCGGTTCTTCTTCCCCGGTTTTTTTCGGAGGCGCGGCCGGAGAGACACGTTGCCTGGGTTTCGGCTGGGACTCCTCGATAAATTCCAGGGTCATGCGATCGTGCCTGATCATGAGATGGCGCGGAATTTTGATTTTGTCGCCCAAAAATATGCGGTTTGGATTTATTGTCGGATTGTATTTTGCCAGGGTTTCCCAGTTGTTAAGGTTACCGGTGAACCATTTGGCAATGATTGACAGGCTTTCCCCCGGCAATTTCACCGTATGGGTATAATAACCGGCGGAAGAAGGGACGGCCCGACCTCCCCGTTCGTAAATGGCATCCGGCCGGCTGTCCTGCGGGATATCCAGTGGTTCAGGCTGGTCTTTTTTCATGGCGGCGCAACTGATACAGACTACGGACAGCGCCAGGCAAAGGAAAAACGTCAGGTTAAATTGTCGGGAAATCATCTTCACTGATTTTCTCCTGATATTTTTTGCATTTTCTTGAGGTAATTTTGCGCCAGTTTATTCTCCGGGTTGATGGAGACCGCCCGTTCAAGGTTTGCCATGCACTCGTTTTTCTTGCCCTGTTTGTTCTGGGTCAGCGCAAGGTTAAAAAGCGCTTCATCAAGGTAATCCGGCGCAAGTTCAACCACCCGGCTATACATTCCCTCGGCCCTTGCATAATCTTTTGAAACGGCATGTATGAAGCCGAGATTAAAGAAGGTGTCGGCAAATTCCGGATTTAATTCAATCACATTTTCATAGCTTTCAATGGCCCTTGCATAATCTTTTTGTTCCATGAACAGGGTTCCAAGTTGAAAATGTGCCTGTTCACTCTCCGGGTCAAAATGGATGGATTTTTCAAAAAGGACGATTGCCCGAGGGGTATCTGTTTTTCTTAGATTCTCAGCCTGGCCAAGCAGCGCTTCCGCATATGGAATGGCAATTTTTTCTTCCATGTCCGGCACTTTTGTCAAAAGTTTTTCAAACAGTAACATGGCATCTTCATATTGTTTGGTGACAAGGGCATCCATGGCCTGCTGATATAATTGCGTGCCCGGAGCTTCAACCGGTATTTCAGCAAGATCGGCGGGCTGTTCGGCGACCATGTCGGGAGACGGCTCATCAATTGCCTGGCTGGGAATCTCTGTTGTTTCCTGTGTCGGTAAAGGCGGAGGAGAAGGTTCTTCTTTTTTGCTTACCATGGTGATCAGGCCGATGACAAGGACCAGCGCGACTGAAATTGCCGCAAGCAGAAATTTTTTTGATTTGATCATTTCCCCTGGCGAGGCGGCAGGCGCCGAAGCTTCTTCTTTTTTCGATTTTTCCTGCGGTGGTTTTGGTTTTATTTTATCTGCAGCAGGTAACGGAGGCGCCGCCTCAGCCTCAGCCTCTGTTTTTTCGTCTTCCATGAGGCCGATTTTTGTAATTTTTTGCAGATGCAGTTCTTCGGCCGCGATCTCTTCGGCAAAAAGAGTTTTCATATATCGGGAAAAACCATGGGCTGTGGGGTGCATGTCGAGCCGGCACGCACACTCCTCCAGATCCGTCAGCATGTCGCCGCAGGTCTGGTATCGCTGATCGGCTTCTTTCGCCAGGGCCTTGTAAAGAACTTCCAGCAGTTTTTCCGGTAGATCCTTTTTTGCTTCCTCGGGTTTAGTGAATTCGGCATCCCGAACATTGGCGAGAATATGCATGGTGTCACCGGAAAACATGCGCTTGCCTGTGACCAATTCATAAAGCAGGATGCCGCAGGCAAATATATCCGAGCGGTGATCGATTATTTTTCCGGCGGCCTGTTCCGGAGACATGTAGGCCACCTTGCCCTTGATCATGCCAAACTGGGTCATGCTGGCCTGGTTGGCTGCCTTGGCAATACCGAAGTCAACAATTTTTACATCGCCTTCATAGGTGATGAGAATGTTTTGGGGGCTGATGTCACGGTGAATAATGTTAAGCGGTTTGCCCTGAAAATCTTTAAGCTTGTGAGCATAGTTAAGCCCGGAGCAGATTCGGGAGACAATGAAGATGGCGTTCTGGAGTTCGATGGGCAGGTTTTTTTCCTTGGCCTTGCTTTTAATGATCCGGCAGTCCTTGCCCAGCAGGTACTCCATGGCAATGAAGTATGACTCCCCCAGGCTGCCGAAATCGTAGATCTGGACAATGTTCTGATGGTGAAGCAGGGCCGCGAGTTTGGCTTCGTCGATAAAGGATCTGACCAGTTCTTCTTCCGTGGCCAGATGGGGAAGTATCTTCTTGATTGCAATCAGCTTTTCAAATCCCTGAACCCCGGTGATCATGGCCCGGTATAGTTCAGCCATTCCACCTACCGCCAGTTTATCCAGAAGGATATATTTCCCGAAACGTATTTTTTGAAAAGAGGCCATAAAAATGCGCTGTTCAAAGATTTTTATAATAAAAAAAATAAATATTCGGCTTGTGTGGAAATATTTACTAAAAAAAACATTATGCTAAACATCCATCTTCCGTCAAGGAGTATTTGTCCCTTGGACGCGATTCCGACCTGGTACGGACAATTTTTTTCATTTGATCGTTGCTCTTTGATAGTAAATATTCGGCTTGTGTGGAAATATGCTGAAAGACCTGATCGTGGACAGATGGAGTGCTGTCGAATATTTACCTTTGATAAAAAATAGATTGAGATTGTAAGGCCTTTTTGGGTAATATCATAAATTATTTGTTTCCGTTGCGAAAAAAAAAGGGCATAATAACAATTTCCAGGCAAATATCAAATGCAAAACAAACAATTAAAAAAACATCGGCGTCTGCCATTATTTTTTCGGGTCAGTATTGCCGTTTTTCTGCTTTTTTTCCTGTCCGGAAGTGTTGCTCTCTATGTTGTAACCGCGCAGCAGAAGAGAATCCTCTTTTCTGAAAGCCTGAAATCCGCTGAACTCATTCTCGGCTATTTTGCATCCAGCGCCAAAATCCCCCTTCTTGCCGATGATATCCTGCGCCTTAATGGTGTTGTTCAGGATGCGGGCGGCATGGATGGTATTGTTTATGCCTTTATCCTTGACCGTGACCGGACCATCCAGGCCCACTCCAACAAGGTGGCGTCCGGCACGAAATTCATTCCACCTGACAAAAGGACGGAAAGCAGCGAAAATAAAGATGTCAAGATTGTCCGGTATACTGACATCACGGGCCGGAGGATTCTGGATCTGTCCAGACCGATATTGTATCAAGGCAAGTCTCTGGGGATTGTCCATCTGGGGTTGTCCCTTCAAGTCGTTCATGATAGCCTGACCCAGGCGCGCGATTCTCTTCTGCAGGCTCTTTTTGTCCCCGGCATCTGCATTCTTGTCGTGCTTATCTGTATTGTCGGACTTTGTACTTTACAAAGACGAAAAAAATTATCAGGGCTTGTTAATGCTGCCAGGGAATATGGCAAGGGCAACCTGAGCCATAAAATTAAAAATATAGAAAACAATGAGCTGGGCGATCTGGCTTGGGCCTTAAACAGTATGGCCGAAAAATTATCTGTCCGCCAGGCCCATACCAGGGCGCAACTGGAACAGTTGCTGAAATTTTCCTCTTTTGACAGAATACTGGAAAGTCCTCTGTCCAACAGTTCGGCGCATGCGGTCAGAAGGCAGGTGGCCATTCTTTTTGCCGGAGTCAAGGGATTTGGTTCGTATGCCACCACGCAAAAAGCTGAAGAGGTGGTCGTCTCTTTAAATAAGTACATCAGTATCGTTACCAACATCATCAGTAAGCATGGCGGATATGTCGACAAGATTATCGGTGATGCGGTTGTCGGTATATTCGGCGTTTCCCTTTACAGAGAAAATCATACTGATCGCGCAATTCAAGCTGCTATTGATATTCAGAAGACATTGTCCTTTGGCCGTGAGGAGGAAAGTCAACTTCTCAGTAATGTCTGCATCGGCATAAGTTCGGGAATTGTCCTGTCCGGGAATATCGGTTCCCATTCAAATGTTGAATACAGCTCCATCGGGGAAAGCATTAAAGAGGCTTACTGCCTCATTGGCCTGGGTCAGCCCGGTAATATTATTCTTGGCGAGGGAGTTTACAACCAGATCAAAGATCTGGTTGAGGTAGAACCGCTTCCGGTCCAGAAATCCATAGGCGCCGGCAAAGCCGTAAAAAGTTACCGGTTGCTTCATTTAACGAATAACGAAAAAAAATAAATGATTTTTTATTCCGATAATGCCGTAATGCGGCAATCCGCCATCTACACGGGTTTTATCCTTTTTGTTTTTATGTTTGTCCAGGGCTGTGCGCTGTACAAGGGGGACCGGGTTAGCTGGGATAAATTTCACGTGGATGAATTTCCCGATTTTGCCAGTGTGATTGTCCGGCCCGGCGACACGCTGCCTTCCCTGGCCAAGCGCTATCTTGATGATCCGGACAAGAGCTGGGTGATTGCTGATTTTAACGATATTACGGCTGTCACCGCGGGTCAGGAAATCATTATCCCGCTTGAGCCTTTTGACATGGCAAATCTCTCCCCGCAGGGATATCAGACAGTGCCGGTGCTGAGTTATCATAACTTTTCAGAAACAAAACAAAACCTGATGATGGTTAAAAAACGTGATTTTGAGCGGCAGATGAAATTTCTTAAGGACAATGGCTACACGGTCATTACCCTTGATGATCTGTTTGATTTCCTGGAGTACAGGGCACCGCTTCCCAGAAAGTCCGTGGTGATAACGATTGATGACGGTTGGCAGGGCGTATACGATGTTGCCTATCCCATTTTAAAAAAATACAACTTTCCCGCCACCTTGTTTGTTTACACGGATCTCATTAATGGTAGCAGGAAAACCCTGGACTGGGATCAGGTGGCCGAGTTAGACAAAAACGGCATTGATATCCAGTGTCACACCATCAGCCATCGCAACCTGAAGAAAATCAAGAAGAATGAATCTTTTCAAGAATATGTAAAGGAAATTGAGGGGGAAATCAGCGAATCCGCCCGGGTCATAAAAAAGAAGATTAATAAAGATGTAAAATATCTTGCCTATCCCTATGGAGACACGAATAATCTGGTGATCGCTTTTCTCAAGAAAAACGGCTTTCGGGGCGCTTTTACCGTCAAGCGTGACAGCAATCCTTTTTTTATGAATCACTTCACTTTGAACCGCAGGATGATATACGGTGATTTTGACTTACGGGATTTCAAAAAAAATCTAAAAAATTATAGCAACAAGGCCCTCCATTGATGACTGTTTTTTCTGAAACAAAAGTAAAACCGCCGGACATGGCAAAACGTTATTGCCGCCTGATTATCCAACCGCTTTGTTCAGTGAGTTTGATTTTATTTTTGGTTTTGTTTTTTAACGGCTGCGCCCTGCGGTTCCCACCCCCGGAACCCGAAAAAAAGACATATAGATCCCTGCCTGACAAATACCGTAACAAAGCCCTTGAGCATGAACAAAAAGGGCGGTTGCGTGAGGCCCTGATCGATTGGAGGATCGTGCAAAGTTTTCAGCCCCATGATTATCAGGAAATCTCGGCAAAAATAAAAATTCTGCAAAGCAAAGCCCGACGGAAAGCAGAGGCTCATTTTCAAAAAGGTGTGGCGTTTTTCCACAACCGCGCTTTGCAGGATGCCCGCCGGGAGTTCCTCCTCACTCTCTCTTATGAGCCGGATCATACCCAGGCCCTGAGTTATCTGCAGACCAGGCTGCAAAAGCCGGTTTTTAGAACGTACGTGACCAGGAAGGGCGATACGGCTGGAAAAATTGCCCGGAAAGAGTACCATGATCCGGGCAAGGCATTTCTTGTTACTGTTTTTAATTCAATCAGTCCAAGCGATGAGTTGAGACCTGGAATGTCATTAAAGCTTGTGATACTGGATCAGGATATTGTCAGCGACTCAAAATTTGCCGAGATGATGCCGCAAAAAGGTGGGGTGGTTACTAAGCCACTCCGACATAAAAAAAAGGCTTTTGCAGCCGTGTCCCGGGACAAGGCCGGAGGAAAAACGAGCCGTTCCGTTCAGAAGAAAGAGAGTGGTTCCATGGCCGATGCCCTGAAATACCAAAAAGCCAAGGATCTGCTGGAGCAGGAGGAGCATTTTGAGTCTTTACGGATTTTGCGCACCCTTGACAGAAATTACCGTGATGTGACCAAACTCATCGCCAGTACGGAAGTTTTTCTAAAACAGGAAGCGGATGCCCATTATCGCAAGGGTATCAGCTATTTTCTTTCCGAGAAACTCGATATGGCCATCCAGGAATGGGAAGAAGTCCTGCGGCTCAGTCCAAACCATCTTCAGGCCAAAAAAGACCTGCGTAATGCCAGACGGCTACGGCAGAAAATGAAAAATTATTGATTGCCTTCGTCTTCTGTCCGGCTTATTTGTTTTCGTTTTGAGCTGATATGAGTAAAACAGTAATGTTGTCCCGTCCACCGGCTTCATTGGCCTCTGCCGTCAAGGCCTGGGCGAGATCCTTAATATCGGCATGTTCGTCGAAAATACGGATGATCTCTTTAGTCTCCAGCATGGTGGTGAGACCGTCGGAGCATATCAGGTAAATGTCGCCGGACAGGACCTCAATATGATTAAGACCCGGTTCCACTTCCGCGTTTGTGCCGATTGCACGGGTGATGACGTTTCGCATGCTGTGTGCCCGCATTTCCTTCTGGGTGATTTTTCCCATCCGGTACAGTTCGTACACCAGCGAATGATCCTCCGTGATCTGTGTCAATTGGCCATTCCTCCACAGATACAACCTGCTGTCTCCCACATGTGCGATGTCCAAGCCGTTTTTCGTAAAATGGGCTGCAACCAGTGTTGAGCCCATGGTTCGGCCGTCAGCCATATTGTGCACCTGGAAATTAGCAAATTGAGTGATGTTTGTCAACAGGGGTTTTGTCAGCATGTCGGCGGTCAGGCCGTAAGGGATTGTCGCATCCTCTGAGTCGTAGAGATAGTTCATGCCTCGGACGATACTGTCTAGGGTCGTCCGGCTCGCCAGTTTCCCATTTTCCTGACCGCCCATACCATCAGCCACGCAGAACATGCGGTGGTCTTCCATGACCAAAAAACCATCCTCATTTTCTTTGCGAACCCGTCCCTTGTCGGAAATAGCGGAGTAGTCGAGCTGAAAAACACCCCAGCTGACACTGCCGTCCAGTTTTTTCATTTATTTCTCCACATCAGGTGGTTTCTGTCCTGAATTTTTTTGTTTTTACAGCCCGACATGATATAAAATAAAAAACAAAAACAGGGTGAAAAGGGAGCGGATTATGGAAACACAACATTGTCAATTAGAAAAACGTTTTGGTGTCATTGCCATTGAAAAAGGATTTATCACGCCTGAACAGTTTGTGGAGGCCCTGAAGATCCAGGTTATGGATGACGTTGAAAAAGGGAGGCACCGCCTCATCGGCAGGATCATCCTTGAACAGGGAATCATGACTCTTGATCAGATTGATGCGGTGCTGGATGTCCTTGGCAAGGGGCTGCCGTTATTGCATGAGTCCGTGTAGCTCGTAGTGGTAAATGTTTGTCAGCACTCCACAGGAAGGCGATCAGGCTGCCCAGCACACCTAAGTATCGAAGTCTGCGCTTATCTGCTGATCAGCCTGCTCACCTCCCTGTGAAGCGCTGCCAAACATTTACAATCTGGTGGTTCTAGCTATTTCCCGGCATTAAGCCGAATATTTACTTTTAGTGATGGGAAAATTATTTTGTTCCCATCCTTTACGGAAGGTCGGCGCCCTGTTTTCAACCAGCTTCAATTTTTTTTGAAAAATTTTTTCAAAAAGGATATCGGTTTTTTAAAAGTCCCATCCCTGGCCGATTTTTTTGAAATTTGCTCCTCAAAGCCCTGTCCGTCAGCACCTGCCTCAGCCGAGGTTTTTTCCACCTCACTCAAACGGCCGTTTCCCAGGAATTGGAAAAAAGGACCGCTGGAACTCAGGGCCAGCTCGTCGTTTTGCCGGAAGGCCGTTTCTTTTCCGACAGGAATGTTGTTTATGGTGATCATCTGTTGGCCGGTAAGATCGCAAACCCGGTACTGCCCGTCGCTAAAATAAATTTCCGCGTGGAAGTCCAGGATTTCGGCATGATCAAGGAAAAAATCACTGTCAGGATGTTTGCCGATTTTCAAGGGCATGTTAAAAGAACGCAGGGTGGGACCGTATTGAATAATAAGAGGCTCCCTTGTCTTTTGAGGAGCGGCGGATTCCGGGCTCATCAAAGGCTGCCGGGGCGCCGGCATCTGTACTTCTTCCTGCACGGGAGGAGCAACAATTTCTTCTTTAGGAGGAGGAGGTGGTGGTGGTGGTGTTTCCTGTGTTTGCGGAATAGGAGAAAGTTCGCCCATCCGGGTCAGGAAACTGATTTTTGGTCCTCCTTCCGAAATCGTAAGGACATCACCGTCTTTGAGATAGGTTTCCTTGATCCTCCTGCCATTAACAATGGTACCGTTGGAACTGCGATCAGTTAGTTTAAAACGATTCCCGTCACGAGTGATTGTGGCATGTTTTCTGGAAATGATATTTAAATCATGGGGGAATTTGAGCTGACAGGATGGATGCCGGCCAATATTAATTTCAGGATCAGACAACTCCAGAATCTGACCTTTCATGGGGCCTTCAATATGAATTAGTTGAACTATGATGGCAGGGGCAGTTTTCATTCGTATGAGCGATTTTTCCTGTCCTCCATAGAGGAAGAGAGTTGAAGCTATGATGCCAGTTGAGCGAAGAATTACTCAACATCGACATAAACTAACACAAATAGTTGGTGATTGCAATTAACGTGTGTCAAACCTGGATATTCGATATAAGAAATCGCATACAACATGTGGTATGCGATTTCTTATATCGAATATCCAGTGTCAAACAGCATATCTTTCCGCATCCCTTACGTTCAAAATGGGAAAATGGACTGGTTCAATCGTCGGTAAAAAACGGCACGGATGGGAACAGGGTGTGATCCGTATGAGGGATGAATCGTGAACCCGAAAAGCGGATCATGAACTCCTGGTTGACATTTAATTCAATGTAGGTGATTTTTTTTGCAATTTTATGGCATCGATCCCGGGCAGAACCGTTAAGGAGGATTTTTTCAGCGCCTTTTAAAGAGCTGTTTCCAACCGGCACATAAGTCTTTAACGGCAGATCGGGCAGCATGCCCAGAACCACGGCCTGTTGCGGGTCTATGTGGCGTCCGAAGGCGCCGGCCACAAAGATGCTTTCAAGGTCTTTAAATTTTATGCTCACCTGGTTGATGATCGTGGTCAGAATCGAGTACATGGCCGCCTTGGACCGTATCAGGGCGTCAAGATCGATCTGGCTGAGCAATACAGGTATGCCGTCCGCGGTTTCTTTGGCCGGAGCGACTACAAATGCCGGGCCGTCTTTGTCCCGGACAAGGCGGCCGCCGGCTTTGGCAGGCCTGAATTTCCCCCTTACGTCAATCATTCTGCTCAAATACAGACCCGCAACAAGGTCGATGATGCCGGAACCGCAGATACCCATGGGAGGGCTGTTGTCAATTGTCGTGTATTTGATTGATCCGGTTTCAGGTTCTATTTTAACGTGTTCAATGGCGCCCTTGCCTGCGCGCATGCCCATTCGTGCAACTCCGCCTTCAAGTGCGGGTCCGGCCGCGCCGGCACAGGCAATGAACCATTCGGAGTTGCCTATTACAACCTCGGCGTTTGTTCCCACGTCGATGAGCATGCAGATTTTTTCTTTTTGGTCAAGGTCACATGCCAGGATGCCTGAAATGAGGTCGCCCCCGAAATAACTGCCCACGCTGGGAAGTATCCAGGCCCGGGCGCCGGGATGGATGTTCAGGCCGAGCTTGGAGGCAGGGCATGGGTCAGGCGCGTTTATCATGGGGATATAAGGCTCACGGCAAATGTGGTATGGGTTGAGTTTCAAAAACAAGTGAATCATTGTTGTATTGCCGGATACGCTTAGCGCGCGGATCTCTGTCGGAGAAATGGAGGCGGTTTTACAGAGTTGAGCGGCAAGATCATTTAGGCTTTTGATGACGGCCCTGTGCAGGACGTCAAGGCCCTCATCCCTTGTTGCGAAATGGATTCGTTCCAGGATGTCTGCTCCGTAGTCCAGTTGGGAATTCAGTCGGTCGGCAACGGCCAGGACCTTGCCGGTAATAAGATCAATTAAGGAGGCTTCAAGATGGGTCGTGCCAAGATCAAGGGCCATTCCAGGCAACATGATTGGGGGAGCCGGGAGAAATTCGATCAGTTCCGGTCCGTGTGGGAGATCGTTAATCACTGCTGTTCCGCTAAAGCCTGATTCTCGGAATTGCCGGGCAACATGGGCCAGCAGTTCGAACGGAATAATGGGCATTCGGCCGGAAAGCTTGATGGCCAGAGCCTTTCTCAGCCGGTCCAGGTCGCCTCTATTGTCCTGAATGCTCGGGATATCCGCCTTAACCTGATAAAGATTTACGCATGCTTTCATAATAAATCTGATTCGAAACCGCCGGAATGGGAATGGAATGGTATTGCTGCTGAATATTTACCGCCGGATTATAGCAGGAGCATGGAATAAACTCAATGTTTGGATATTCGCGAGGGTAGGGTGATCAGAGAAAAACGGTGATACAAGGTGTGATATATGGTATTTTTTTTGTAACCCTTAACCCTTAACCCTTAACCCTTAACCCTCAACACTCAACACTTAACACTTAACCCTTAACCTGCATACGATTACTAAAATGCCAATACTGCTGTATACGTATCTCTTTTCCGAGATCCTTGCCCCTTTCTTTTCCAGTTTTCTGATATTGAATGGCATACTTTTTCTGGGCAAGCTGGTGCCTTTTTTGGACACGATTTTTAATTTTAATATCAGTTTTTCCGACTTTTTACGTATTTGCGCCTATATTCTCCCGAATCTTTTCCTTTTTTCGCTTCCCATGGCCGGTATGATGGGCGTGATTATCTGTTTCAGCCGGCTTTCCGCTGACAACGAAATTATGGCGATCAAGGCCTGCGGCATTGGATTTTACCGATTGCTTCCTCCTGTTGTGGTCTTTTCTTTGTGCACGGCGCTGTTGACCGGTCTCTGTGCCGTCAGTTTGATTCCGCAAGGCAATGTTTCCATGAAAAGGCTTCTGTTCCAGCTGGCAAAGGAAAAAATTGACAAGGGGCTTACCGAAAATCATTTCAGTGAAGGGATCAAGAACCTGGTTATCTATATCGACAGGATAGATTCGGATGATAAGCAGTGGCACGGCGTATATATGTCTGATATGAGGCACAAAGGCGCCACGTTAAATGTTGTTGCAAGTACCGGGACTATAAATTCGCACATGGATGACATGCGTATAACGTTGATTCTTTTTGACGGTACTATTCATCGTTCCGTGGGCGAGACTACCCAGACTGTCCAGTTTAAAAGATATGAACTCGAATTGCCCATGGAGAATCCCAAGTTCATCGGGGACGACCGTGCATCATACGTGGGAAAGGGCGAGATGTCTCAGAAAGAGCTGGTTGAACGGGCCGACCATTACGGCCGTAACACTAAAAAAGGTGCCACAATGTTGATCGAGTACCATAAGAGGCTGGTCTTATCCGCAGGCTGTCTGATCCTGGGCCTTCTGGGACTGCCGCTTGCTATTCAGTCCAGACCCGGCGCTCGTTCTCTGGGGCTCCCGTTGGGATTGGCTTTTTTTGTTTTTTATTATATTTTGATCACTGCCGGAAAATCCATAAGCGAGAGCGGAACCTTGCCTGTAAGTGTTGTCATGTGGATGCCGAATATATTGTTCGGCCTGATTGCAATATATCTCATCCGGAAGGCCGGTAAAGAGATGTAAAAGCGAATGATGAATTATGAATGATGAATAGCGTGGAAAAAATTCATCATTCAAACATGGGAGTATATTGTTGAAACTTTTAGATAGATATCTGTTGAGGCAGTTTTCAAAGAATCTGCTGCTTGTCTTGAGTTCACTGCTCGCAATATATCTCCTGGTTGATTTTTTTGAACGGGTTGACAACTTCTTCGATGCCCACAAGCCTGTGGGTCTTGTTTTAAAATATCTTGCTTTCAAAATCCCGTTGATTTTTGAACAGTTGATGCCGGTGGGTGTGTTGCTGGCCGGTATAATCACACTTGGCCTTTTGAACCGAAATTTTGAGTTCATGGCCTTAAAGGCGGGAGGGATCAGTGTCGTCCGCATCGTTGCGCCTGTGCTGGTTGGTGCATTGCTCTTTACAATATTTACCCTGGCATCCGGGGAGTGGTTGGTGCCGGTCAGCGTTTCCGTGACCAACAAGATATGGTATCAGGATGTACGTTCCAATATTCCACAGGGAATTCAAAGAAACAACAGGACTTTTTTCAAAGGCGAAAAGGGAATATATTCCTTTGGCAGGCCTGACCCGAAAAAAAATAATTTTACCAAGTTTTCGTATATAGCCTGGGATGATGAGTATCATTCCTCGTTTGTGCTTTCGGCAGAGACTGCTGAATGGCGGGAAGGGGAATGGTCTTTTAAGAACGGTCAATTCAAGCGCAGGCAAGATGACGGCAGTTATAATGTGGAAATCTTTGAACAGACCGGTTTTGACCTGAAAGAAACACCTTCAGACTTTTTTGTTTCCACTTATCAAATGAATGAAAAATCTCTTTCAACACTATTTTCCGAGGCACGTTTCGAGAAAGATCAGGGCTTCAGTGAAGCGAGATGGAAATTCCATCAGCGGCTTTCCCACATTTTTCTAGGGATGCCGCTTATACTGCTGGGTATCCCCGTACTTTTAATGGTTCACCAGAGACGTGGAAGTGATCTGGCCCTGGCAATTCCTCTGAGCTGCGGGCTGGCCTTTGCGGCATGGGGCGCCTGGAGTACGGCTCAATCTCTGGCCAGGGCGGAACACCTTGATCCGGCGTTTGCCTCATGGGTTATTCATCTTTTTTGTGGAATTTTTGGATTTTTGTTGATTCTACGCCGGGATCGCGGAAAATCGTAAAGGATTTTGGCTTATTTATGAAAAAAAACATTATTCCTCTTGCATGTTCCATTTCTGAACTTCAGAGGTTAAAGCCTTTTGTAAATGTGGGGATAGTGGGGATGCCGCCTGTGGATGTCATACGGCATCTCAATGAGAGGCAGGTGGTTATCTATGATCTTGATGCGCTTCTTGTCAGGACTGATATGGAATATACGGCACCCTATCTGCCCAGGGTCTACTGTGCGGTACTCAGAACCGTGGTCTTGAACGCGCTTTACCTGGATCTTGATGCCATAATTGTGGATACCGGTCCGGGCAAGTGTAACAGTGCTTTTCATGTGGCGGCAGTATTGGATGATATATTTTCAATTCCTGTCCTGTGCACCAGGAATGAGGATCGAGAAACCGTTGGAGCGCCCTTTTGCCGGGCAAGGATGGACCTGACCGAAAAAATGATTGTTATTACCGAAGGTGTGAAATCCGCAAACCCGCCTTCCTCCTTCCCTGATTCATGCCGGCCTACAGCGGGTTTCTGGGGTGTGCCGCCGCGGGATTTTTCCATTCTTTCATTTTTTCCGGATACTACCCATGTCTACGGATGGACCCGGTGTATGGAGAATAAAACCCCGGCTGATGCGGAACTTGAGGCATATTTCAACCCTGATGTTCCGACTGTTTTTTTTGCGCAGACGTTTTGCGCAAAGACTGCGCTGGCAAGACTCCTTGCAGGCAGACATCCCCGTGCCCTTTACCTTGATGTGGATGTCAACACAACGAGCAGCGCCAAGGCAAAAATCCAGGCGTTTCTGGAATTGACCGGGGTTACTTCATGATCCTGGGAGATTTCGGCACATCATACTGCAAATTTTTAGATCTTTCAGACCCAAAGTCCGGCCCGACAATAACGCCCACAAGAGATCTGCCGTCTGACATCCATGTATCTCTTGCTACCGGACATAACGGCAAACGATTTGCCGACGCCTATGTTAATGAACTCATAGCCCTGGCCAGGGGAGGGGAGGCGCTCATCAAAGAGCCTGACTATGTCCTGCTTGACTGCGGCGGTCGTGACATTAAATATATCCAGTATGAGAACGGCAGTTTGAAAGATATGGGCTGGAATGCCGAATGCGGGGCATCCATGGGATTTACGATCGAGTTGCTGGAGCGTTATTATGAGCTTGATTACGAAAAGCTCGCGGTTCCGGATCAGACCTTTTCCATTACCTGCGGCGTGCTCGGCATGAGCCACATATTTGATGCGGTAATCAGCGGGGTACCGGTATCAGAGGCAGTTGCCAAATTTGTAAAGGGAATTGCAATCAATGCCTTCCGTTTTGTTCACTCACCTGCAAAAATATACCTGTCTGGCGGTCTTTGCGACAATTCCCTTTTTGTAAACAGTTTTCCGTGCAAAGTAGTTACTCTAGGCAGGTATGTCCTGCTGAAAGGGCTGGAAAAATCGATTAATCGGCTGAAGCCATAATCGGGTTAAGTACTCCGGTGTCCCCTACGCCCCAATTACCATTCCCAAAGGGGCAAATTTTAAAGATATGGTGGCGCTCAAAGGAAAGACCACCATTGGCGATGACATCAACAAGGAAAGCGAAAAAGGTCAGGCTTGACTTTTTGATATTTCCAGACCATTAAAGTCAAAATGTCAAGCCTGACCCTCTTGCATCAAGGGCATGATGAGTCCCCCTGCAGATGTAGTTTGCGTACCCATGGCGAGGGTGACTTTTTTTATTTCCTTATGCCCTTTCTTGTATTCATAGCAGTAAAAAATTCTCTCTAATTTTTTAAGAGAAACTATGCTTAACAGAGAAATTATGTTATTCTCTATTCTGGAATCTAGAATAGAGAAGGCATATGGCACTTAAACCTCAAGATATTTTTGTCTTACTAAAATTGGTGGCCATGGGATCGCAAACGTGGTCGTATGCGGTGCTGGCAGTTGAATTGGGCATGAGCCCTTCACAGCTTCATTCGGCTGTGAAGCGTAGCCTGGCGGCCAAACTTGCTCTCAAAAAAGGGAAAAAAATAATTCCTCATATTAGGAATCTGAAGGAATTTCTTGTTCATGGCTTAAAGTATGTTTTTATAGTGGAACGTGGTGAACTGACCCGAGGGTTGCCCACTGCGTATGCAGCGCCGCCGTTAGATGAGATGTTTCTTGCAACTTTCGCTGAACCGCCGCCAGTCTGGCCGGATCCCCACGGTGAAGTGCGAGGGATTTCTTTTTCCCCTCTGTATAAACTTGCCCCACAGGCTGCGCGATCAGATAAGAATTTTTATGAACTTTTAACATTAGTTGACTCCATCCGAGGCGGACGGGCAAGAGAGCGGGAGATTGCTATCAGGGAATTAAAACAGCGCTTACAGCAATATGTATAGAATTACGAATCCCAATATTGATATTCTGGAACTTGCAGTTGAGAGACTTGGTCAACTTGTCGACAAGATGGTTTTTCTTGGAGGTTGTGCTCTCGGTATGTTGCTCTCGGATGTCGGTGCTCCGCCGATTCGCTTTACTCAGGATGTGGATGTCATTACAGAAGTCGCTAATTTGACTGATTATTATAAATTGTCAGACCAATTGAGTAAACGAGGATTTCATGAAGACACAAGCGAAGATGCGCCGATTTGCCGATGGAAGGCGACTGATATAATCTTGGATGTCATGCCTACAAATCCTGACATATTGGGTTTTGGAAATCAGTGGTATCAACCAGCATTCGAAGCGGCTGAGGAGATGGAACTGCCATCCGGAAAAAGAATCCGTATGGTCTCTGCACCTTATTTTGTGGCGAGTAAATTTGCTGCTTTTGATAGCCGAGGCGGTGGTGACTATTTGATTAGCCACGATATAGAAGATATCGTAGCTGTATTGGATGGGCGTCCTGAAGTTGTTGTAGAAGTAAGACACATTGTTGGTGAATTACGTCAACATTTGATTGAACGATTTCAAACCTTAATGGATAATGATGATTTTATGGATGCGTTACCAGGGCATTTACCTCCTGATTCTGGTAGTCAGGAGCGCGTGCCGATTGTCATTGAGCGAATTGAAGCGATAGCAGGGTTATGATTTTAATTCTCTATGTGGACAGACTTGCCGAGAACCGGGCAGGCCGGAAAGAGTTTTACGAGAATTCAATGTGGTAGGCACTGGAAACGCAAAATTGGCTCGGGGTCAAAAATTGGATCGAGGTCAGGCTGGAGTGAAAGCGTAGCAGTGGGGAGCAAAGATTTTGTCGAAACAATCAAAAAAAATTGGGCCTACGTGCCAAAGGGCGGAAAATTTTTGAAAACGATGGAGGGTTTCAACTTCGAAAAAAGATGGTGTCCTATATTGTCAATTCTGATAGCAAAAATGACAATATAGGGGGCCAAAACACCTTTTCCTGGGATGTTAATCACGAATTTACAGGTAGATAACGTGGCCCGACCCCAGTCTACTCACCTGCGGCGTGCTCGGCATGAGCCACATATTTGATGCGGTTAATCAGCGGGGTACCGGTATCAGAGGCAGTTGCCAAATTTCTAAAGGGAATTGCAATCAATGCCTTCCGTTTTGTTCATTCCCCTGCAAAGATATACCTGTCCGGCGGTCTTTGCGACAATTCCCTTTTTGTAAACAGTTTTCCGTGCAAAGTAGTTACTCTCGGCAGGTATGTCCTGTTGAAAGGACTAGAGGAATCGATTAACCGGCAGAAGCCATAATCGGGCGGTCCAGCCCGCGCATGGTGAGCGTTTACGAGATATGAATAAAGGTTCGCCCTAAGAGCAAGCCTCAACTTAATAATGTTGCGTGTATGTTGAAGAGGATCAAAACAATACTGTTTTTATAAAACGGCAAAAATAAATGGCACTGAAAAAATCAGAATTATACAGCTCACTCTGGTCGAGCTGCGATGAACTCCGGGGCGGCATGGATGCCGGCCAGTACAAAGACTATGTGCTGGTTATGTTATTTATCAAATACATCAGCGATAAATACTCCGGTGTTCCTTATGCCCCCATTACTATTCCCAAAGGCGCAAGTTTTAAAGATATGGTGGCGCTTAAAGGAAAGACCACCATTGGCGATGACATCAACAAGAAAATCATTGGGCCGATAGCGGACGCAAACAAACTGTCCGATATGCCGGACTTTAACGATATGACCAAGCTCGGCAGCGGCAAGGAAATGGTTGACCGCCTTACCAACCTGATTGCCATTTTTGAAAACAAGGCCCTGGACTTCAGTAAAAACCGAGCGGAAGGTGATGATATCCTGGGCGATGCCTACGAATATCTGATGCGGCATTTTGCTACCGAAAGCGGAAAAAGCAAAGGCCAGTTTTATACTCCCGCTGAAGTCAGCCGCATTATGGCAAAGATTATCGGAATTCATAACGCCAAAACCAGCGCCTCAACAACTGCCTATGATCCAACCTGCGGCTCAGGTTCGTTGCTTTTGAAAGTCGCGGACGAAGCGGAAACAAGCATTACCCTTTACGGGCAGGAAAAAGATTCCGCAACATCAGGCCTTGCCCGCATAAATATGATTC
>JAYEGR010000014.1:0-19231 GCA_034659175.1 Thermodesulfobacteriota bacterium
TTATTTCACATTACCGGCCCGGCTATATTTCTCCACTCCTTAAAAATCAAAAATTCAAGAAAATGATCAGCGGTTTTCCAAACTATAAACTAGTTTTCTTTGATGATATGGAGGTGTTGTACGTTGATAAGACTCAGTATCCTGAAGTTGCACGGTTATATGAACTTACAGATATCGATCCTTTCAGCGCTTCAAAAACAGATATTAACAAATTAGATAAGGCCAAGGCCGAAGCTGTAGGCAGTGAACTCCTGAAAATGCAGGTAATATACCCGAATGGAAATCTTGCAAATCAAATATTAGCTCTGCTTGCACGCCGTGATGGTGAGATCGATCAGGTTTTTCATCATGCTGACTTCATCATTACAAACTATCCGGAGCTGCCACAGGGGTATTTGCTTTATGCTGACCAGCATATGATTTCCGGATCATTTGACAAAGCCATACCCTTTTATTTGAAATCGTTGAACCGTTTAAAAACTGAGAAAAAATCAGATGTTCAAAAAAAGCTGGCATTTTGTTATCAGGAGATTGGTAAATTCAGAAAGGCGTACAGATTTATGAAGCAGGCAATAAATCCTTTTTCGCCGGATACAGACCTCAGCGATTTAATCAGACTTGGTAAGCTGGCCCAAAAAGTGGGCAGGATAAGTGAGGCTGAAACATGCTTGAAACTGGCTGCGATAAAGACGCCCATTGGTGACGTATCAGCAATGGAATATATCCGGCAACAGTTTTCAAGTCTGGATGTGCAATAGTTTTCAACTTGTAAGAATCAAGGAAAGCACTACTTGTGATCTCCGCCTTTGCTACCATGCTTATTTTTCTCAGTTCCCTGGGGTACGGCAGGATGCTGCTGCCAAAGCAGTTCCGGGAACTGACTCTTTTTGCCGTTGTGCCTGGAATATGGATTATCAGTCATTTGGTATTCCTGGCAGGCATCCTCGATTTTTTGTATCCCTGCGTATTAGCGCTAATTCTGACGCCAGGGCTTATTCTGCTGTTGATTCATTGTGTCAGCCGGCAAGAAAAATTCCACAACACATTCATGCCTGATTCCATCCAGGAGTGGCTGATTGCAGCGGCTATTATTATATTGCTTATGCCTGCGCTCAACAATGCGCTTCTGCCGCCGACTGCCAGGGACAGCATGGTGTATCACCTGGCATTGCCAAAGCTGTATCTTAACAATCATGCGTGGCTGGAGTTTCCTCAGAATATTTATGGCTACTTTCCCGGCATGATTGAGGCATTGTTTACGCTTGTACTGGGGCTTGGCGGTGAATTTCCAGCCCTGATTCATTTCGGTTTCGGGATTCTGACCATGCTGGCGGTCCTGGAGTTGGGGGAACTGCTGGGATTGGAAAAAAAAGCCAGGTTGTTGTGCTGCCTGGCTCTGCCTGCAACCCCTTTATTTTTTCAGGAGATGACATGGGCTTATGTTGATCTGGCCAACAGTTTTTTCTGGACCATGACGGTAATTGCCTTTGTCCGATGGATCCACGGGAAAAAATCAACGTTCCTGATCCTGATTGGCATGGCGGCTGGAGCAGCCCTGTGCTGCAAGTACACCAGTCTGATTCTCGTATTTGCACTTGTTGTCGGGTTGCTGTTTGAACTCAAACGGGAAGGATCGCCATCCATTGGCAAAATTTTTTCAGTAATTTTCATTCCTCCGGTTATTGCCGTTCTGGCCGTGTCTCCCTGGTGGTTACGAAATATTATTTTGACGGGAAATCCGTTGTTTCCTTTTTTTTGGGACATATTTCCCAGTGCATCCGTTGGTTGGGATGAAAAAAGAGCCGCCATGTTTGATGTCCTGCTTCACCGGTACGGGGGAGTTTCCAAGTCAACAATGGATTATTTTATTGCGCCTTTTAAAGTTTTTTTAATGGGTAAAGACAATAATCCGGATCTATACGACGGGAAACCGGGAATATATTACCTGTTGGTATGGCCTGTCTTTTTTTTCGTCCGCGTATGTTCCAGGGATATATTATACCTGCTTGGTTTAGTAGTCATCTGCTTGGTTTTCTGGACTTTCAGTTCTCAGCAGGCTCGATTTATCCTGGTCATCCTGCCTGTCATGAGCGTCCTCATCGGATGGATGTTCCAGAATATTTTGGCCTGGCCCGGAAAATCGGATATCAAATCCGCGAGTATCTTAAAGCAGGCAGGGCGTATGCTTGTTATTGTTACACTTTTGGCCTTGCTGGGAATGAATATGACCACAAGCCTGATTGGTTTCACTAAAGGAAATTTTCTGTTTTGCGGAACCAGTGAAAAAAACAGGGACAATTATTTGGCTGCCAGTCTCGATTATTATGGCATGTATCGCTATATAAATAACAATCTGCCAAAATCAGCAAAAATTTTCATGGTGATGACCGGCAATTATGGCTATTACTTGAACAGAGAATATTTTTCCGACGCAATTTTTGAAAGCCATACTTTTAATCGTATTTTTGAAGAATCAACTGCAAATGCGGATTTGACACGCGCCCTACGGCAAAACAGCTGGACGCATCTACTGATTCGGTTTGACTTTTTTTTAAAAGAACGTGATCCAATTCTGACACCACAGGCCCGCAAACGGCTTGAGTATTTTTTTAACCGGCAATGCAGCCTGCTCAAAGTTACAGGGCCTTTTTTTCTTTATGAGATATTGCCGGCGGATATTGCTTCCAGACCTTTAAGGATTGATCCAAAAAAGGCAAGAGGGTTATGATGCGGCATGAATACCATGCCCAATACCATGAATCTCAGTATCACATCCCAATAACCCAGGTAACAGCAGCTGCAATCAGATTCCAAGAGATTTTGAGGGCCTCGGCTTTCTCTTTCCACATCCCTTAAATCAGTATGTTCAATGGCTAAACTGCATTATTTCCATGGTGTCACTTTTTCGTATTGCACCCCCCCAAAAAAAACTTCACATTTTCATGCGTTGATCCATCCCGCATGGCTGTGTTGCTCGTCGGTTAAACAGCACTGCTATTCGCACCCTTATCACGCCTTGCCATGCCGGGCGTCCAACCCCGAATTGTCCCGCTTTAAGTTGGTATCCGAAAGCCTGAGTGTAAATGGAATGGAGAATAAAGCCAGAAGCGCTGCAAGTTTATAAGTAGTTGCAAGTCCCAGAATATCTCCTGATAATCCGGTCAGCATTATAGTCAGCGCACTTATTGAAAAATTCAAGGTCATATATATTCCGTTAACAAATGAGGGCCGGTCTGTTTGCAGATTATTAACTACGGCAAGCATTACAGGCCCGGTTGCAAATAAAAAAAATCCCAGGAAAAGAAGTATCGGTAATATAAAACAAGAGTCACTTATAATAAACAGCCACATTAAAGCAGGAGAGGCTATGGATATAATTATCATCATATTCCTCCGGCCTATCCGGTCTGATAATATTCCGGCAACTATTGTGCCCGCAGCCCCGGCTCCTTGAAGAACGGAAAGGGAAATTCCGGCCATCCACAGGCTCGTACCATTCAAGTGGAGATATGTCGGCAGAAAAGTTGTAAGGGCGCCCTTCATAAATGACCTGAAAAAAATAATACCTCCCAGAGTAATAAATAATGGGAGTAAATTCATAAATGTTTCCCTTGCCCTGTTTTCCTTTTTAACGTTTTTAAATTTATCCGATATTTTAATATTCTTTAATTTTACAAAAAGAATAAGTGACGCGACAAAGGCAAAAGGAATCAATTTATATGTCCCTTCCAGTCCCCACAAAGAAACGGCCCCAAGGATTACCAGTGGGCCTATTGTGCGGGCCAACTCTCCTCCAAGCATGTAAAGACTCATCCCCCTGCCGATTTTATTCGCAGCCACCTCAGCTATCATTACGGGAGCAGGGACATGAAACAGTGTTGAGCTTATCCCCATAATAAAAAGGAGAATAGCAATAACCGTATAAGATGGAGCAAGTCCCAGAAGGCTCATGCATACTGCGGTTATCAGAGGAAATATAATTATAAAATATCTTAAATTGGCTTTATCGGCAATAATTCCGACAAATGGGTTAAGGAGAGAAGGCGCCCGTTGAATAACCGATAGAAGCCCTGCCTGAGCATATGTCATTCCCAGCTTTTCGATAATAAGAGGCAGGATCGGGGCTAGAAATGCCGTGTATATGTCATGGACCATATGGGCAACGGAAATAATGACAACATTCTCGGTTTGAAACGTGTTAGCTTTTTGCATTTCCGGAGATCTATTTTCTGAAAGCTCTTTTAAAAAACGTGCATACGGCTTTATTGTAACCGGTCACGGTGTCGAGGCGACCGCATGGCAAGGGGATTACGGATGATAAAGACGTTAATTGTAACATCAATAATTTTTTAACACCATGCTTTCGATAAAAATTACATACAATCTATTTTGTTCATGAATAAAATCGTGTTATTATTATTTTGGTATGATAGAAATATACTTGAGAAAATTGATCGAGTACGATCTTAAAAACAAAAGTAACCGTTCAGAGGGGTACTAATCTTAGGAACAGAGAGGCTTTGACAATGGGAACCAAGTTTACAACCGGGTTTAGCAAAGCCAACGGGAGTGCTGAGGCGGCCAAAGAAGCTGTCCTGACGGCAAAGGAAAAATTAGAAGGAGGTCAAGTTGATCTGTCCATGGTGTATGTCTCCACTGAGTACGACTACACAAAGGTAGTGGATACAGTGAGAAAAGCCACGAACAATGCGCACCTGATCGGAGCTTCTTCTGCAGGAGAGTTTACTGAGGAGCGGGTTGAAAGTGGAAGTGTAATTGTTGGCTTGCTATCGTCGGACGACATTAAGGTTTTTACTGCCCTGGCAGAAGGGGTTAAAGAGGACCCCGAGGCTGCAATGAGGAAAATTGCGGCCGATTTCCGTCATAAGCTTGAAGGCTATCCCCACCTGACTGCCATTATCCTGGTTGATGGCCTGTCCGGTGTAGGAGAAGAGGTTGCCTTGTTGACTTCATATATTCCCGGCCATAATCTCAAAGCTGTCGGAGGCATGGCGGGCGATGATTTCAAAATGAAAAAGACCTTTGTCTTTTCTGATGATAAAGTATGTACGAATGCCCTCAGTGTATGCCTTCTTGCATCAAAAATGCCTCTGTTTTCCGGTGTAAAACATGGACACACCCCTCTGAGCAAAGAGTTGAGGGCAAGCAGGACTAAAGGCAATGTACTTTATGAAATTGACGGCAGACCGGCGTGGGAAATATGGAAAAAAGAAACGGCCCATGCCGCCCGAAAGAGGGGCATAGATGTGGAACAACTCAAAAAGCCCGCGGAAATCGCACGGTTTTTTACTAATTATATCCTTGGTCTGTCTACCGGGAAAGAAGATCAATATAAGATAAGATGGCCTGAGAGTATAAACAAAGACGGCTCTCTCAATTTTACATGCGGTATTGCTCAAGGGGCGATTTTTCGTATTATGGACGGGAGTAATCTGGAAAACCAGATTAATGCGCTTGAGAAGGCCGCAGGGATCGCCGTGGAATCTGCGAAAAATGCAGGTTATTTTGAATTTGCCTGTATTATCGTCTTTGAATGTGCGGCTAGACAATTGATGCTGGGTGACAGGTTCTCCGAGGCCATAGACCGGCTCAAAAGGACATTTCCGGGTATTCCTGTGCTGGGCTGGGAGACGTATGGTGAAATCAGCCTGGAGCCAGGGGAGTTCAGCGGATTTCATAACACCACTTCCGTAGTCTTATTACTGCCGAGCAGCTACAGCATAGGAAAAGAGGTTTACAGTGCAAATAAAGAAGGATGAGTTGATAGGCGCCTATGCTCAGAGTATCGGAATAGAAACGGCCAGAGAACTCATTAACAAAAAAATAGCCGACTCAGCATTGGAAAACAGGGAAATCTATACCGGCGAAGAGGTGGCCAAGATATGCGGTGAATTGGTGAATGAAGGGGGGTTGATCCGAATAGTCGCACGAAATCTGCTGGTTCAATTGGAGCGAAAAAGGGCGGAAGAGCAGGCTCTTTTACTCGACAACATAGAGACCCAGGTCTGGTATTTGACGGATGTAGAGACCTACGGCGTCGTGAATAAGGCCCGGGCAGACTTTTTGGGGATGAAAAAGGAGGATTTGGAAGGTAAGAAATTATGGTACACACTTAGTAGAGAAGAAGCCAAGGCTTGCCTTGACTACAACAAAGCAGTATTCCAAGAAAAAAAACAGATCCGGATCGAGCAGTGGTTGAAAAATGGCGAAGGAGAGACCCGTGCATTATTTATAGTAAAAACACCCAAATTGGACGACAACGGAAATATCGAATACCTGATCTGTACAGCACATGACATCACCGAACGCAAGCGAATGGAGACAGAAAAAAAGAAACTCGAAACCATGCTCCGGCAAGCCCAAAAAATGGAAGCTATCGGCACATTGGCCGGCGGTATTGCCCATGACTTTAATAATATTCTCTTTCCTATTCTTGGATATTCAGAAATGCTGCTGAATGACGCTCCTGATGACAGCGACCTCAAGCATGATTTAAATGTAATTTTCAATGGGGCGGAACGCGCCAGGGATCTGGTCAAACAGATACTCGCTTTTAGTCGTCAAAGAGAATATGAGTTAAAACCCCTTAAGTTGCATCTTATTGTCAAAGAAGCTTTAAAATTGATTAAAGCAGTAATGCCCGCCACCATTGATATCAAGCAGAATATCAGCAAAGATTGCGGATTAGTTATGGCGGATTATACCCAAATTCATCAAGTTGCTATGAATTTGTTTACCAATGCCTACCATGCCATGGAGGAAAAAGGCGGCAAACTGAATATAACCTTGAAAGAGGTTGATTTAAGGGGTGGAGATTTAAGGGTTGATCATTTAAAAAATATATTAATAAATCCCGGAACGTATGTTTGTATTACGGTGAGTGATACAGGCATTGGTATGGATCAAAATACAATAGACCGCATATTTGACCCCTATTTTACAACTAAAAAAGAGGGCAAAGGCACTGGTTTGGGACTTGCGGTTGTCCACGGCATTATTAAAAGTCATGGCGGACATGTCAGCGTGTATAGCGAACCTGACAAGGGAACTGAATTGCATGTTTACCTGCCTGTGATAAAAAATCAACAGAAAACAGGGCAAATTAATACACGGCATATTGAAAAAGGCAATGAACGTATCCTTGTTGTTGATGATCAAAAAATGATTATTGAAATTCAACAGAAAATGTTAAAGCGGCTCGGGTATAATGTTACCGCCCTGACCAGCAGCCTTGAAGCATTAAAGACATTTCAGGCAAATCCGGATAATTTTGATCTGATCATCACCGATATGACTATGCCCAGTATGACCGGTGATCAATTGGCCAAAAAAATAATGGCAATCAGGACCGATATACCGATTATTCTTTGCACTGGATTCAGCGAGAAGATGTCAAACGAAAAGGCGGAATCATTAGGTATTAAAGATTTTTTAATGAAGCCGGTATTGCTGAATGATCTTTCACTTACGATTCGTAGAGTACTTGATAATAAATAATGCTGATTATAATCAGGGCAAACACATGAAATTTAGTACTTTGCAAAATATTTTTAAGGTACTAACCACGTTTGACACATCTTCTCGTCGGTTTGAGGCGAGGCTTCGCCGGCTATAAACACCCCAAATAACCTTGGTTGAACTCCTCATAATTATTAGTTTATACTTAAAAGTATATACCATCCACGGAAGACGTCAAAATATATATCATAAAATATATATTTTGGCTTTTTGTCGGAAGGTGCGAGAAATTGGTATTGATTACATTTTAGAGATGATCTCTTTGAACCGAATGGTTATTTTGTCCACATCAAGGGCGTAATCAACTTTTTCCCTGTCTTTGCCTGAAAAATCTTTCATGGTCAAAGATTTCCCAAAACGTACTGATGGGCTGAATTTCCCTGGTCTGGTAATTTTGGGGAGTTTTCCCTGTGGATAGATTTCATAACTCCCCCTTATTCTGATCGGGATTACTGTTGCGCCTGTTTCCTTCATGAGCCGGGCCGCCCCGGTTCTGAAATTACCCATTTTGCCGGTTCTGGTCCGGGTTCCCTCCGGAAATATCAGGAGATTGTTCCCTTTGTTCAGCATGTCTTTGGCTCTATTTATTGCGCTCATGACATTTCCCGACCGTTCCACTCCAATCATATTAAGCCTGCTCAGAAAAAACGACAAAATGGGATATTGAAGCAGTTCCGCTTTGCCGAGTATAAAGGTTTTTCTGCGAATATTCCAGGGAATGGACCCGAATATCCAGATCGGATCAATGTTACTCGCGTGATTTGCAATAAAAATCACAGCTCTGTCATGGGCAAGATTCTCTGTTCCCAAAACCTTAAGACCCCACAATATCCTGCCGGGCAGATATGTGAGCAGACAGCAGAATCGCAGGAACAGGCCTCCTTTGTCCCTTATCTTGCAATCTGCGGCAGATTCCCGGGCAAGCCTTGCCGCAAGATCGGTCCCTGGTTCCTGTCCCATGTCCGGGGATAAAGCCTTTATCTCTCTTATCATCTCCACAACATGGCCTACTGTCTCAATCCGCTGCAGTGATTCCTGCGGGATTGCGAGCCTGAACCTGCTCTCCATCAGGCTCATACACTCAATAAATTTCAATGAATCAAGGCCCAGGTCAAACTGAAGATGGGTCCTCGGATTAATCTCAGGGGTCTCCGCCCCGGCTGACAATCCTTTTATTATGTCAATCACGATCTGATATTCTTTTGTGTCTGCAAGTTCCTGTTCCCTGACCGTAAGACTGATCTCGGCACAGGGTGAATGACCGGGAGATCTTTTAATTGACTTGAATAATTTTTTAAGCTGCGGTTTCTTTATTTTTCCGGTAGTTGTTCTTAAAAGCGGCTCAAAGACAACAACAAGACTACTGATCCTTTTGTAAGGCGGCAATTTTTTTCCCATTCTCAAGAGTTCGCTTTTGACTATTTCCCGCGCATTCTCATGGGATTGCATTTTCCGGATCCGGGTCGACGGCACTGCCGCTGCCGCTGCGATCTCCTTTCCATCCCGGTTGATGCCGAATATTCCGATCTCTTCAATTACAGGTGAAGCAAGATAATATTGCTCAAGTTCATCCGGGTGGATATTCTTGCCGGAATCGAGCACAATCAGATCTTTTTTCCTGCCGGTAATAAAAAGAAAGCCGTCGTCCGTAACCCTGCCCAGATCTCCGGTATGATACCAGCCCTCTGAATCAAATACCTGCCTGGTTGCCTCGGGATTGTTGTAAAAGCGCGGAAAAACACTTACGCCTCTTAACAACACCTCTCCTATCCCATCCCGGCCGGGATTTTCAATTTTTATTTCATTATCTTCAAGCACAGGCCCAACAGAGCCAAGCCTTATGTCGTCATAGGGGCAGATGGTTATAGGGCCGAAGGTCTCGGTCAGACCGTAGCCTTCTACAATGGTAAACCCCATCTCCTTGAAACCGTTGAAATATTTTTCCTTTAGAGATGAGCCGCCTGATATTATCAGATCCAGGTTGCCGCCGAAACCCTTATGGACGCTTGAAAAAAGCTTTTTTCTGAAACCCTTTCCAAAGACAGGACCCAGGATCCTTGAAATACCTCTGAGCCTCTTAAAAATAAACCCGACCCAAAATCCCTTTTTTAAGACCTTACGTTCGATATTATTGTAGAAAAGCTCAACCATCCTGGGCACGGCAGGAAGTATTGAGACCTTTTTTTCAACCATTCCTTCAATAATGAGCGACCCCTTGATTATAGGGATGAAAACCACGTCCAGCCCCTTTACGATCGGGACGGCTACGCATGTTGCAAAGCCGAAGACATGGTGGAGGGGAAGGACGGCAAGCATGGTGTCGTCGCTGGTCACCTTCATTCGCGGGACGCCGTGACACGGGGCTGCGGTAAAATTTTTCTGAACAAGCACAACCCCTTTGGCCTTTCCTGTTGTCCCGGATGTAAAGACAATCGAGACAGGGTCATCAGGTTCAAATTGCGCCTCAAGTGCGTCCCTGCCCGCGTCTCCGGATTCAATGAATTCATAAAAGTCATCCTTTTCCACTGTTCCGCAATCAACGCCTGTCAAGACGATTTTTTGAATACCTGATCTCTCTTTTTGGATCTCTGTGAACAGATTATGGTACACCTTGGAACAGAAAATTACCCTGGGGTCAGTCAGTCTGACTATCTCCCTGATATCGGCGCCGGGCAGGTTCGGGTCCACAGGCACGGCGCATCCTCCTGCAAACATCAGAGCGTGGTAACTGATCAGCCACTCAGGCGTATTTTCGCCTATGACAATGCCATTATCCCCTTTCAAGAATCCTGCATTGATAAGCGCGGAAACAGTCCTGTTCAGATCCTTGTGAAATTCCCTGAACGTCCATGTGCGGTATTTCCCTTGCCGCTTTATGTGCAGAAAATCAAGGTCATTATGTTTCCGTACAGACTCCCTGATAAGGTCGGCATAAACAAATCTATTCATAAACCCTTAGTTGGAACTATTATATATGCATTCCCACGCAGGAGCGTCGGAACAAGGCACCCTTCACTCGTCATTGGACACTCGTCACTCGTCATTCCTATCCCTTCCCCTGATATTTTCCACTGCCTCTTGAAAGGCTTCCCTTAATTCCGTGCTGTTCCTGCCCCTTAAAATCGATTCTAATTCGGGAATCACATCAGGCTCTCCGGCTAAGCCGAAGACATAGAGGATATCGCCCACAGATGTGTCATCCATGGACGGCAAACATTTTAAAAGGGGATCAACACACCGGGCAGCGAGTTCAATGTCTTCCTCGGACACATACTCGATTGCAACAATTGCACCCAGACGGGCAGGCCATTTCCCGTGCGCCAGAAGCTCTATAATACCTGGGAACACCTTTTTGCTTTTAATCATCATCCGGGCGACATCCGGGGCGTTTCCCTCCTTTAAAATCCCTTCAAGGGCCGATGCACTCAATTCCGACGGATCAAGATTTGAAATTATATCCACAATGTCTGCAAGCGGTGTCAGCCCGGTCCACCTTACATTCTCGTTAAAAAGAAGAGTCGGCGCGGACATGATCCTGTCGGATCTTGCAAGATCCGGAAACAGGGTCCCGTCCGTTATAGTAAGGTCAACGAATTTATTTGCAAATGTCAGAGGGATCATCTGACGGGCCATGACAGGACAGTAAGGACACTGCCGGGCAATGTAGAGTTTTAAAAGAGCCGGAGTCCTGGTTCGGTCAAGCCTTGATCTTACCGGACCAGAAATATCAACCGGCTTTGCGTCAAGATATTCCAGCGCCTCAAGAAAGGGTTCAAGTTGAGTTCCGAACGGTACGGCATGGAAACAAAGCCTTTTGTTTACCCGAATTCCAGGGAGCTGATCATTCTGGATTTTTGACATGTTCACCATGATTGCCGGAGCAAGACGTACAAGTGTGTCGCAAAATTCATTTATTTTTTCACTCTGTTCATCATCTGTCAGCAGGAGATCTATCTCGACCTCTTTTGAAAGCCGATTATTAAAATCCCTGATCAACTGCTCTTTCTGTGGAATTAACTCTGTCATTTTCTATTTTTCAATCCGGTCGTTTCGCATCTGGGATATCTGTTCTGAAACCAGGCCCATCATGAATATGATAACAGAGTTCATTAGCAGGAAAAGGGACATGTTCGAAAATCGGTGATAAGTAAGGAAAGTGAATGCGTAGTATGCGACCCCGGTTGTAAAAAACAGAAAACTGACAGGGAGAAAGACCCTTAGGGGCGAAAACAGCGTGGCAATTTTAACAATAATAATGAAAAATCGGCTCCCGTCTTCAATCAGCTTGATTTTGCTCTTTCCCTTTCCCTTTCTGGCCCTGGTTTTGATCGAGACATATTTAATGGTTCTGCCGTTACGAAGATAGGCAAGAGTCAGTGTTGAGGGATAGGAAAATGTATTTGGAAGCATATAAATATATTTTCGCGCGGTTTCCGTCTTCAGTAGACGGAATCCGGATGTCAGGTCTTTGATTTTGAACTTGCATACATAGGACGCAAGTCTGTTGTATACCCAGTTGGCTAAATTACGGTGCCATGACATTATTGATGCCTTTGTCCTGGCTCCGACCACCATATCATACTTATCTTTATGTTCCAGCAACCTGGCAATATCGGCTGGATCATGCTGTCCATCCGCATCCATCATCACGATCCAGTCCCCTGATGCGCATCGCAACCCGGTCTTAACAGCCGCCCCATTGCCCATGTTATAAGGGTGAGGCCACACGTTTGCTCCCGCATCAAGGGCCACATCCATGGTCTGGTCCTCAGATCCGTCATTAACCACAAGGACCTCAAAGTCCGGATGCAGTTTATGAATAGACCGTATCATTTCTCCGATGTTGGCATGTTCATTAAATGCCGGAATCAGAACAGTCACTTTTGCATTATTCACTTCTTGTTTACTCCATTAATTCCCTGCTGAAATAAAATTGACAACAACGCCGTTAATTTCACTATCAAATTGTTTAAAAAAAACAAGCTAACAGCCTGAAAACCAAAATATTATTAAGAAGATAGATGGAAACTTAATCAATGTCAAAGAAAAAATGGGGTTGGATATTAGGGGGATTTTTTCCGATTTCAGGTAAGGGATGGGGACAAAATAATTTTCTCGTTTATGCGCTCAGGTTAAGTTAGATTCGGAGTCTGTGAACAATTACGTAAATTGTGCTACATCTGAATTTTCTTCTCTCCGTCGATTTTTTTACATCAAAAACCTTCGTTCAATAACCAACCGTTTTGGTTTTCATGCCCGCCCACAGGACTTTAAATGCACAAAACGGTTAAAGAAAAAATTTATAACCTCCTCTGAGAAAGTCATAATGTCAAGCCTGACCCCTTTGTGCACACTCGCTACGCTGATATGTGCGGTTGACGTACTGTACATACCACTGCCCCAAACGTTTCATTAGCATTCCGGCACTGTCAGCATCTGCCGGGGTCAAAAGAAGGTGGACATGGTTGGTCATCAACACATAGGCATGTACAGAACCGCCTGTATCAAGGCTATAATGATGCAACCAATCAAGGTAACAACAGTAATCCTCGTCGGTATAAAAACAGGACTGCCGATTATTTCCGTGCTGGATCAGATGCAGGGGAACGCCGGGTATGATGATGCGAGGTCGTCGAAGTATAAATATAATTTATCACTCTTTCATTCGATTGGCTATCAAAAAACGTGGTCTGTCCCCTATTTTCCGCCTATTTTCCTGGAAAGAACAAGACTCTTGCCAAAACGCCTGGGACGAATGAAAAGCTGGAAATCAGATTTTTCAAGCAAAGGGATCTTATCCGTTCTGTCGCAGTAAAAATAACCCTTTGTAATAATCTTACGAAAATCACTTATACCGTATGGGAATTTCATTGTTAAATCCTTTTAACGTATCCTACGTTACATACAATATCCGGATAATCAGAACCGGTATTGGGACGATCAGGTTCCAGGACTTAATCAGGCGGCCTGATTTTCCCCGCTCAAAATAATGTGGTTTTTTTGGTATAAATTTGCGGAGTTTATCAAAATGCTGTTCGGTCACCATCAGGGATTCCCGATGCTGATCCAGAAAAAATCCACCCTGGCTAAAGACTTATATCACGTTATTTATTTCCACATCCCTTACTTATTTAAGGACGTCCCGCTGTTTGCGGATAAAATCCGCCAGGATATTCAGGGACGCAAAAATTTTCCGGCTTGTTTCTTCGGAATCAATTCTGACATTATACTTTTTCTGAAGCTCAACAACAATTTCCACAGCATCAAGAGAGTCTGTTCCCAGGGGAGAGTCCGGACCGAAAAGTGGTGAGTCGGGAGTAAAATCAGCAGGAACCGGAGCAGGTATCCGGCATATTCCCATAATTAATTTCAGCAGTTCTTGTTGCAAATCATCCATTATTATACCGTAATAGTTTGCCAAAAGTATGGGTGTAAACATCCCCTGGTATATAAGAATTCTCCAGTGGTGCAGATGTGCGTGATCAGGGCGAGTGACTTTTACCACCCTATGTCGCTTACTCTGAGCGCGTGCAGGTACGCGAGCCTGCAGGACTCCGGATGCGCCGCTGGAGAATTCTTACATTATGCCATACCGGCCCGCATCTGGCGCTCCAGGCTGAGCCTGGCAAGGCCCAGGCAAAAAAATGCAAACCCCAGGAGCAATAAGGCCTCGGCAAGCACACAATTTATCTCAGCGTTTTGAACAAATATTTTCAAAAAACCTTTCAATCCCCATCCCAGCGGTGAAATATTGCTCAGTTCCCGCATCAGCGGCGGCATGGCGTAAACCGGAACCATGACCCCGCCGATAGCCGCCGCAATCACCACCGATATCGGCCCAAACATCAAGGCCTGTTCATAACTTTTTGCTACACTGCCGAGCAACACGCCATAGCTGGTTGCAGCGCAGATAACACTGATCAGCACAACACTGATTGTTAAATACTGCTCACCAAAGACAAACGGATCCGTACCCATAAGCGGCAGAAGCCAGCGGCCGAGAGCGACAATCAATCCAAACTGACACAAACATACCAGGCCAAAGGCGATGAGCTTGCCGATCAATAAAACCGAATAGCTCACCGGCAGCACCAGCATTCTCGCCAACGTGCCGTTCTGCCGTTCCCGCAGCAGGGAACCTGCCAGGGGAACCACAATAAAAAAAATGCCAAACATGGCCCAGGCCGGCACATTCTGCTGAACCGCGGTCGGCATGAGTAGACCAATCCCTTGTTTCTGTTCCACAACCTGAATCAGTGGCACGCCTATCTTTGATAAGTCAGGCAATGACATATCAATGCCGGGCGTGACCCATGCGCCCTCCCCTACCCTTTGTGCACGCAGTTCAAACAATTTTTTGACTACTTCCCGCATCAGAGTTTCCGTTTCCCAGCCCATCACAGCCAATCTGACATTGCCGGTTATTGCCGACCTGAATCCGCCGCCCACTGACGGTTCAAACAGTATGCCGATTTCCGTCCCTGCAATCGGGACGGAAAATTCCGGTTTCTCTCCCGACAGTATAATCCGTGACTTATGGCGCAACCCCTTGCGCAGTTTTTCCAAAGTACCTTTAAAGATGATTATTTCTGCCTGAAATTCTCCGCTTTTAACCTCTTCCCAGGCTTGTTCACGGTTGTTACCATGATTAACAATAATCCGGGATGAGCTTTGTAAAACATCGGCTATATAGTCACCAAGTCCGCTCTGATCTTCATCAACCAGACAAATCCGCCAGTTCCGGTCACCCATAAGCTTCTGGGTATTATCCTGCACCAGCGTAATAACCAGCACCAGGACAGCCGGCATCACAAACAGGATCAGCAACCCGACACGATCCCGCCACAGGATAAGTAATTCCTTGTTGATGATTGCAATGAGTTTAACCATTACTATCGCACTTAGTCCCTAAGTTGTCTGCCGGTTAAGGAAAGATAAAGCTCCTGAAGGTTTCCGCACTGATGGGTCCTGACTAAATCAGCCGGCGCCCCGTCGGCAATAACAGTTCCTTGGTCCAGAATCATCACACGGTCACACAACTCTTCCACCTCTTCCATATAATGAGTTGTGTACACCATGGCAGCACCCTGGCTTCGCAACCGGGACAGACGCTCAAGAATCATACTGCGGGACTGGGTATCAATACCAACCGTCGGCTCATCAAGATAGAGCAGCAGAGGCTGGTGCATAAGCGCTGCCGCAATATTCAATCTACGTTTCATGCCGCCTGAAAAAAAGGCTGTCCGCTCATCAGACTTCTTGGTCAGACCAACAAAATCCAGACAAAAATCGATCCTTTTCTTCTTTTCTTTGCCCTGTAATCCATAGAGGCTGCCCCAGAATTCCAGATTTTCCCGAGCGGAAAGTTGTTGATACAAGGCAATGTCTTGAGGAATCAGGCCGATTTGCCGCCGGATTTTCCGTACCTTACTCCTGTCGGATGTGTCACAATTACAGATTTTCACACTGCCGGACGATGGGACAAGCAAGGTGGACATCATGGAAACAGCAGTGGTCTTGCCTGCCCCGTTAGGCCCGAGAAGCCCCAGGATTTCACCACGGCGTATCTCAAGATCAAGACCTTGCAGGGCTGGTGTTGTATGGCCGGGATAATTTTTAGTCAAACCCGCCACCTTCAGAATTATCTCGGAATTATGATACATTGGTAAAAGTCAAGTAAATGTTTGGTGGTTCTAGCTATTTTCCGGCATTAAGCCTAATATTTACAAAGTCAAGACGCCATCATGAAAAAAGGTGTAACAATCGGGTAAAAATACGCCTTTCCCGTTCCGCGCAATCTCGAATAATATCTGCCATGGCAGCATATGTGTCATCCTTCTCAGCCCGCCCTTTGCAGATTCTAGCCGCGATTACGGCAAATTCCCGCCAACGGTCACCAACAGCGGTCATTTTTTCGGACAGACCTGTCAGAGATTTTTCTGCCAGCAAAGCGCCGCACTCTTGCAAAAAAGCGGCATAAATAAACCTGAAGCCTCCGCCGCCGGTTCCTATCTCTTCCTGCATACGCACCAACTGTCCAAGATAGAGGGCCGCCTTTTTGTCCCCCAGTTTCACCGGCCACTTTTCCAGTCTGTTGGCCAGAAAACGTATACCGCGCACTCCAATAATAGGCACCGGGGTTTTGGTCATCAACTTGGAGACCTTAACAATCGCCTTTCCAGCTGCTTGGGCAAGTTCGATTTTTTGCGGCATCCGGGTAATATAATAGAGCCGTCCCTTTGGCGCCAGAGCCCCTTTTGCAAACCGGGCTCGCTGCAGATCCATGCTTGGGCATGTAACCGGCCCCGGCATCACAGGATCGCTGATCAGATATTCATCTCCCTGTTGTCCGTACACCACCAGGTTATGGGCATTAAAATGAAACCGGAAGGCACGCGGAATATAGGGCAGCCAGTAAATACCTATCTGCAGACCGACAGGTACCCCGTTGCCGAGCAGCCGGTCCAGAGCCTCCATTGCTTTTTTCTCCCGGCTGAAGCGTTTTGTTGTCACACATATTCCAAGAGCTGGAGCGGCATGTTTGATGATTCCACCTGCAGCGGACCTGAAGGTGGTAAGCGGAAGATGGTTGAGCTTGATAAAAGGCAGGTAGGCAAAAAACAAACCCGCGCCAAGGCCGAAAGTCATGGCCTCTGAGAGTTCAAGACCATGATGCGTTAACAGATTTGCCAGCACACCGCTTTCACAATGGGCTGACTGACGATGAGAAAAAGGGATTTCAACCTTCATAAATGTTTATAACCGAATCCGGCAGACGGCCGCTTGCAAACTCTTCAACCTCAACCCGAAAAATCCGTGCATAACAAGCCTGCATATCTCTCTTTAATCCTGCAAAAACCTTTGGTTTCAAATGACGCCTGACCCGCCGGCGAGAAAGACGGGCATATTTAGCCAAAAGCATCTCATCCATCTGGTTTAGAGCCATATAATAGGCCAAAACACTGACCTCACCCCGCCTGATCCGCGCCAAGACTTCGGCCGTCTGATGCGATATTTCATCCCATGCCTGCCGGTTAACGGTATTGACAACATCCCAGCCTTTGCTGCCGGCCATGACATAACGGCCATCATTATCAAGCGCATATCTAATCTCGCTGACCCCTTCGGTAATACCGCTATCCTGAGGCACATCTTCAACCTTCATGCTTACTCCCGGATTCGTTTGTTGCTACGGGCAAAACGCAGGAATGAAAAGAGATTAGCAGCAAAACGCCGCCAACTTTCCGGCGATTTCCACAGCATGGCAACATACCCCAAAAGAACCTTGGGCCGTTTAAAATGGATTTTATAAAAGGTAATAAACAATTCTTCAAGCCGCTCTTTTGTCATACCATGAGGTATAAACAGAAACCGCATGCAATCCATCTTTGTCCAATCCTCTTCAAAGGTCCCGAACTCATGGATATTTTGATAAATCGGTGAACCGGGAAACGGGGTAAACTTTGCCAGATTAAAATCATCAATGGGCAGGGAAAAAACATAATCCATGCTCTTTTTAATGCTTTGCTCCGATTCGCCGGGCAGGCCCATCATCAAGAGGCCCTTCACCCGGATCCCGGCCTTATGAATCAAGTGAATCTTTTCCGCCAGCATATTCAGATCCGCATTTTGCCTGTGCCGGGCCAGCAGGTTTTCATCACCTGTTTCAATCCCAAGGCTGATCATCCAGCAACCCGCCTGTTTCATAAGCTGTAAAAGTTCAAAATCGATATGTTCGGCCCGGACGGCACAGTTGAAGGTCATATGCAGGGGCCGGTCCATCATCTTCCGGCAAAACTCTTCAACCCGTTTGCGGTTAAAGGTAAACTGATCATCATAAAAATTGATATGGCGTATGCCAAACCTTTTTTTTAAATAGACCAGATGCCTGTAGAGGTAGTCCGTGGAATTGTAGCGAAAGCTGCGGCGGAAGACAGAGCGGTCACAATAAGTGCAGGCATAAGGACAGCCTCGACTTGAAATGCAGCTCGTATTCGGCGATGTCGGATAATTAAATATGGGCAGACTGTATGATCCCGGATAACCGGACAGTTTTTCATAAGCCGGAAATGGCAGGGTATCGAGGTCCAGCAGTTGAGTTCGATGGCCATTGAAGATCGGCTGACCGGTTTCATCCCGCCATATCAGACCTTTGACAGCCTTTAACCGGGCAGGGGATGTTACGGTGAGCAGTTCATACAGCGTCTGCTCCCCCTCGCCTACCACGACAAAATCGACCTCCTTAAATTCCGCCGGAACCCTCTCCTTCAAGGCAGAGACATGCACGCCGCCGAACACGGTCTGTATGCCGGGCAAGAGATCTTTGGCCAGCCGGGCCAGTCGGACGCTATCCAAAAAACTGGATGTGGTACAGCTGAAAGCCACGGTTGCAGGGAGATAACAACGCAAATATTCGCTGATCAATCGATCAGATTCAGCAGGCCGGGCATAGCAGTCAATAATCCCGGTACAAAACCCTTGCTGATCAAGATAAGCGGCAATGGAAGCCAGCCCCAGCGGCGGCATAATATTGGTCATCCGGGAAATATCCCTTCCGGCCAAGTCAAGCCTGTACCCCAGCGGGTGAATTAAAAGAACGTTTTTACTGTTTAGATCGGAATTATTTCGCAATTAAAAATCAGAAAAAATTGTTTAGTACCTTTAAAAAATTCCAGTTTATCCGGGTTAAGTT
>JAYEGR010000015.1:0-19225 GCA_034659175.1 Thermodesulfobacteriota bacterium
AACGGTTCAAAGAAGAAATAGCCGCCATGCTTGGCCGCCGGGTAACTCCCGGAAAAGCAGGCAGGCCGCGAAAGAAAACAGCGAAGAAGGAGGGTGACGGATAAACGTGGTCTGTCCCCTATTCTCTCAGTCTAAAAAATGAAAATAAAATATCTTCTTGCAAGCGACATGGACGGGACGGTTATCCCGCTTGACGACAGGGTGGAAAGAAGCCGGGAGATCGAAGAGTTCCGCAGCCTGATCGACCAGCACAAGGATGTTGTTCTTGCTTACGTGACCGGGCGGCATTTCGAATTAGGCATGAAAGGCATAAAGGAGTTCAATCTGCCTGGGCCTGAAATTTTTGTATGTGATGTGGGCACGACAATTTACCGGCAAATAGGCGGCGCATGGCGCCTGGATGAAGAGTTCAGGAAGGGGCTGAAAAAATCGTGGAAAGGGCGCACAGGGAAAGACATTGCATACCTGATCCACGACATTCCCGAACTCACTGAACAGGAAAGAGAGAAGCAGACCGAATTCAAGCAGAGCTATTATATTGCCGTGGATGCAAAAACAAACCGCGTTGTCCGGTCAATACAAGATATGCTGGCAGAGGATAAAATTGAAGCCGAGATCATCTACAGCGTGGACACGAAGAAGAATATCGGCCTGCTTGATCTGCTGCCAAAGGCTGCGGCTAAGGGGACAGCACTGAAATATCTCTGGAACGGACTGGAGATTTTAAAGGATAACGTAGTATATGCAGGTGATTCCGGAAACGACCTTAATGCCTTTATCTCCGGATTCAACGCAGTCGTTGTTAACAACACCCCTGAAAACGTGAAAAATGAGGTCAGAAAACAGATACGGATGATGAACATCAAAGACCGGGTATTCTTTGCAGATTCCAAATATGTAAAAGGGGTGATCGAGGGCTGCTTCCACTTTAATCTGTTCAGGAGTCATTACAATGAATAAATCAAATTACCTTTTTTTTATACCGGAGATAAAGGCCCCAGAACGTGCCCGGCACGAAAAAAACCAGGGCGAGCCCGGCTGCGACCACTCTTGGTTGAATTCCTGCGTCCAGCGCCATGCCTGTAAAATAGGTAGAAAGACTCAAGATAAACGTGAGTACTGCCATCTCAGCGGCAAATACCCTGCCGCGGAATTCATCCGGCACACTTTTTTGAAGAAGCGTGGTGCTGAACACCCACTGAGTCGAACCGCCCATATGGCCCATAAGCACGCAGGGAATAGCCCACAGGATCCCAGGGGCCATGGCAAATGCCAGGTAGGCCGCGCCGGCGACAAAGTATGAAAGGCATATGCCCCGGTACATGGCATTTTTCGATTCACCCAGGATATGCCATGCCAGCAGCGGGCCAAGGGCTGCCCCGACACCTCGAAAGCTGTACAGAATCCCGCTTCCGCTGCCGTGACCACCGGTTGTAAAGACCTGTTCCCCGAATATTGTCAAAAGTACCAGAACCCCTCCTGCCAGCGCCCAACCGCTTTTGACCAGCAGCAGAACCGCAACCTCCCTGTTATGTATCACGTATCTTACGCCTTCCTGTAAGGCTGTGATGCCGGTGAGATCTTTCCATGTGGGAGCGGAGCTCCTGACAGCTTTTCGTACGGGAAGATCAATTTTACTCATAATCCACGCGGATATGACAAAACTAGACGCATCAACCACTATGGCCGTCTCCCATCCGAACAGATGGGTGACGAAACCACCCATTGCAGCGCCCAGCGCCAGCATGATCGACCATGTGGCGCCGCTTAACGCATTTGCGAGATGTAACTCATGTGAAGCGCAGATGTTGGGCACTGTAGCGCGACGGGCAGGATCATAAAAGGTCCAGATCGATTCCTGGACAAGAGCAAGAAAATAGACAAGCCAGACATGCTCCGGCTTTTCGACAAAGAGAAAACATAGTACAACCCCGACTCTCAGAAGATCGCTTACGATCATGATGGTCTTTCTGGAAAACCTGTCAGCTATGACTCCTGCGGCCGGACCTAGAAAGCTTGTCGGGATGAATTTGGCTATCAGAAACCAGCTGACCGCCATTCCGGACCCGGTCAATTCCGAGAGCAATACAAAAATGGCAATGTAGTTGAACCAGTTGCCGATCTGGCTTATGACGCCTGAAAGCCAGAATTTTTTATAGCGAGGATTTTCTTTAAAAAGAATCAGATAGGAACGTGGGTCGCCTACAGGAAGGTTTGGATGATAAGCGCTGTGGGTCGAACGGGATTCGTTCTTCACGGAAACAGTTTCTTGAACCGGTTTATTCACCCCTGATTTTTCCAATAGTAAATATTCGGCTTGATGCCGGAAAATAGTAAAAACCACCAAATTGTAAATATTCGGCAGCGCACCCCAAGGGCACTCCCTGTGGAGTGCTGCCGAATATTTACTTCCAATACTCGATAAGTCCTGCCTCAATACGGGGCTGAATCACGGAAAGCAGATCTTCTCTTTCCAGATAGGGACAGGGCTTTCCATAGGGGAATTTACGGCACTGGGTGGGTCTTGCCTCGTGAATAGTACACCTGCGGACCATTCTGTCTTGTGCCTGGAAGATGCAGGATCCATCCTCCCTTACCTTGAACGTATTTCTTGTTTCCAAGTACCTGATGCGGACTTCGCGGTCGGAAATCCCAAAATGATGGGCCAGACGACCGATGTCAAAAGGGGTAAGCAGCAGAACAGACCCCTCTAAACGATAACAGCAGTATCCCGGACAGTAATTACAGTATATCATAGCTTGGGCAGTTTACCACCTGTGTCACAGGTTTCAAGACCTGAGAAACTGTTTGCGCAATTTATAGGCTGGAATTCTAAAAAATCGGTGGGGCGAAAATTTTTTTAACTTATGGATAAGGCCGAAACAACTTCCCATCCTTTATTGAAATTATTGATCCTGTGTAATGGATTCCCGCCTTTGCGGGAATGACATGACAACTCTCGACTGTCGAGTTATGAAGTAAAATTTTGAAAAATTCGCCTCATTACTTCATAAGACATCCCGAAGATATTTGCCGATTTTTTACTTTTTCTCGTACTACTCAGCTTAAAGTCAGAGTGAAATTTATTTCCACAAGAAGGACAAGCCATAAGCATCCCACCAATATTTACAGGAAACCTTAACAGTTGGCCACATTTTGGGCACTTCTTTTCAGTATAATCAGTCATTAGTTTGGTTATGAGAAGGTCGGCACCTGCCTTTTTGGGTAAACGCTCAACTTTTCGTGAAAACAAAAAGAGTCCGCACAGCGTCTGAAAAGGGCAGCCTGAATTCAAGGGTTTCGGTCAGTTGAAAGGGGCTGTTTTGCGTTTCTTTTTTCCATGCCTTTACTTCATTTTCACCCTTGGGTCCTTTCATGCAGATTATCTTTCCTCCGGGCCGGCAGGCGCGGGCGGAAAGATCAAGAAAGTCCGCGATCCGTGTCAATGCTCTACTGGTAATCAAGGTAAACAACCTGTTCTCTTCTTTCGGCACATAATCTCTATTCAGCCGTTCAGCAATAAGAGTCACCCCTGAAAGACCAAGGGTTCGAATAATCTGTTTTAGAAATGAAATCCTTTTCAGGCGCGGTTCCATCAGGGTTACATGAAGTTCAGGAAAAGCGATCTTGAGCACAAGTCCTGGAAAGCCTGCGCCCGTTCCAACGTCCAGCAGGCTTGCCGGTTTTTGAGAGTCAAGAATGATGGGGAAAAGGGTCAGTGAGTCGAGAAAATGATTTTCAATAATTTTGAGATCAGGTCCTTTGGCAACCAGATTTATTTTCCGGTTCCATTTCATGAGTTCCAGGAAGTACTGATCCAGCTTTAAGACGGCATCCTCCGCCACCCGCAGTCCCATAAGATCAAGACCCCCGGCCAGTATCTCCTTACTTTCCATCAACTCTGATTGAAACGGATTCCGCATGGGCTGTCAGCCCTTCCATATCCGCCAGTTTCAGGATATGTTCGGCATCTTTTATAAGCGCCTGTCGTGTATAGGAGATAAGGCTTGTCTTTTTTACAAATGTCTCGACACCAAGGGCTGAAGAGAAACGGGCAGTGCCCATGGTCGGCAGGACGTGGTTGGGGCCGGCGATGTAGTCGCCTGCCGCCTCCGGGGAATGGTTGCCCAGAAAGACCGCGCCGGCATTTCGTATTTGACGCATCCATTTATCAGGCTCGTTGAGCATCAATTCGAGATGTTCGGCAGCGATCCGGTTTGCGATTGAGATTGATTCTGAAACATCTTTGCTGATCAGTATTACTCCGCGGTCAACAAGGGCCTTTCCTGCAATCTTGTTTCTGCTCAGTGACGCAAGCCGGCTTTCCAATTGTTTCACTACCTGTTCTGCAATATCAGAACTCGTTGTTACAAGCATGGCCAGGGCCTGGGGGTCATGTTCCGCCTGGGCCAGCATGTCTGCGGCGATAAACGCCGGGTTTGCAGATTCATCCGCAAGAATTAGGACCTCACTTGGGCCTGCAATCATATCTATTCGAACGCGTCCGGACACCTGCCTCTTGGCTTCGGCCACGTATTGATTCCCTGGTCCGACTATCACGTCTACAGGCCGGATGGTCCCGGTACCGTAAGCAAGTGCGGCAACAGCCCATGCACTGCCCACCTTGTAGATTTCAGTTATGCCTGTTTTTTTTGCGGCAACCAGAATCGCGGGATTTACCTGTCCGTGTCTGTCCGGCGGAGTTGCCATGACCCGCCTTTTGACACCAGCAATAAGCGCTGGAATTCCGTTCATCAGAACAGATGAGACAAGCGGCGTGGTTCCTCCCTGCCCGCCGGGCACGTATAGTCCGGCCGATTCCACGGGGTGAACCAATCTACCCGTGACGACGCCGTCATCCCTTGTTATTGTCCAGGACTCCTCCTTTTCTTTTTCATGAAAAAAGTGAATCCGTTCAAAAGCAATATCAAGGGTCCGGATGAAATCAGTATCCACTTGATTGTGGGACTCATCAAGTTCCTGTTTGCTTACTCTCATCTGTTCAACAGTTAAATCCGGCGCGTCGAATTGCCTGGTATATTTCAGTAAAGCCTCATCCCCTTGACTTCTGACCTCGGCTATAATATCAGACACCGTGTGCATGCATTTACTGTCCGCAGTCTGGAAACGGTCGCAGAGCCTTAAAAGAAGTTCTTGTCCCTTGGTCGAGGATGTTGTAATTGGTGTGATAATCATATCTTTTCTCGTAACCATTCAGGGAGGTACCCTGTTTATAGCAGATTCCTCCGCATGTAATCGTTCACAGGCGCCCCAGATGTGCGTGAGCAGGCCGGCGAACTATAGTAAACCTATGTGAACCGGACTGATCGCGTGCAGGTGGGGCGCCTGTGGACGATTACCTTTTCTCGGTAATTTTGAGCGGTTGGATATCGCCGGCCGTAGCCGAAGGCCTTGGTGGTGACCTTTAGTCCGATTGGGGCCTGTTTTCGTTTGTATTCGTTAGTTCTGATTCTCATGACAACGTCTTTTACAATTGATTCCGGAAAACCAAGGTCTATTATTTCCCGGATACTTAAATTTTCTTCAAGATACGCCTTAAGGATCGGGTCTAGTACGCTATATGGCGGCAGGTCGTCCTCATCTTTCTGGTTTGGCGCCAGTTCGGCGCTGGGTGGTTTGGAAACAGTCCTTGATGGAATGATTTCCTGATCACGGTTGACATATCCGGCCAGTTTATAGACCATTTCCTTGGGCACATCGGAAATTACCGCCAATCCACCGCTCATGTCTCCGTAAAGGGTGCAGTAACCGACAGCCATCTCTGACTTGTTGCCTGTGCTCAAGAGCAGTCCGCCCAACTTATTGGCAAGGGCCATGAGCAGATTTCCACGGATGCGGGCCTGAATGTTCTGTTCGGTCACGTCATGAGACGGACCGGAATCGGCGGAGGTTGCAAGCAGGTCACCCAGTATTTTACGGTATGTTTGAAAGATATCTGATATCGGTATGATTTCAAACCGGATTTTAAGGTTTTGCGCAAGTTGCTGCGCGTCTTCAATGCTTTCCTTTGACGAATAAGGTGAGGGCAGGGCAACGCCCATAACGTTTTTCGCGCCCAGGGCGTCACATGCAATGACTGCGGTCAGGGCTGAATCAATGCCGCCGCTCAGTCCGAGGATTCCCTTTTTAAAGCCGCATTTAGACACATAATCCCGCGTACCCATGACAAGCGCCTCAAATACGGCGTCGATTTCTTCTTGGTCGGTGGTTTTGTCAAGGGTGATTGATCTGAAATTATTTTTACTTGAATCCGTGTCAAATAGCACCATGTCTTTCCGGAATTTTGCGGCCATGGCGATGATTTCGCCCTGTGGGTTCATTGCCAGGCTTTGGCCGTCAAAAAGGAGGGAGTCCTGACCGCCGACCTGATTCACGTATGCCAGGGGTATACGGTATTTGGTGCAGATTTTTGAAAATATTTTTTTTTTGGCGCTGAATTTCCCTATATGAAAAGGAGAGGCGGAAAGATTAATAAGCATCTCAACTTTGCCGCCCGAATTTTTATACAATTCCTCTGTCGGGTCAACAGTATAGAAACGGCGGGGAAAGAAATCCTTATCGTTGAAGATGTCTTCGCAGATCGTGAGCCCAAAGGTCATTCCCTTGTAATTAAAAACTCGGCTTTCGCTGCCCGGTTCAAAATACCTGGCCTCGTCAAATACATCGTAAAAAGGCAGAAGCCGTTTTTGTGCCGAGAAAAGAATTTTTTTATTTTCAAACAAGACTGCGGAATTATGAAGAGGTTTACCTGTGGATGCAGTATGGGGAGTGATCACGCCAATGATGACGCCGATTCCTGTTATGCGTGATAAAAGCCTTTGGAATGCCTCAGCATGGTCCCTTAAAAAGGAAGGTCGGTCCAGGAGGTCCTGCGGAGGGTATCCGGCAACAGCCATTTCCGGGAAGATTACAAGGTCGCAGCCTTGCTGTTTCGCCTTTTCCGCCCATTCGGCAATGTTTTTCGTGTTGCCGGAGAAATCCCCGATCACCGGGTTTGTCTGTACTAAAGCAATTTTCATGTTTGCCGGTCGTAAACGTTCACCAGGAGGATCCCCAGAGAATGCTTCTTGGCCTCGGTTGCGGAAAATGGGATATAATGTCGAGGTTGACTTGATTGTTGTCAATTACATCCGTAGGCAGTACACATCCCGGTATTGACGATATTTTTCCGCATAGTCTAAACCATAGCCCACAAGAAACCCGTTTTTAATCTCAAAGCCCAGGTAGTCGGCCTTGAAATCGATTTCGCGACGTTCGGTTTTGTCAATCAGCGCACAGGTTCGGACGGATTTTGATGTGCGGCTCTCCAGATTTTCCTTTATCGTGGCAAGGGTCAGGCCGGTGTCAATCAAATCTTCGACAATAAGTATCTCTTTGTCATAAATGGAAAGCTCGACGTCTTTGGTTATTTTTATCTCGCCCGACGAAGATCTCCCGGTTCCGTAACTGGCAGCCCTTAAAAAATCCACCTCCAGCGGAAGATCGATTTCCCTGACAAGATCCGCAAGGAACATAAATGCCCCGTTTAATATTCCTATGACAACCAACTTGCTGCCATGGAAATCCTTAGTGATCTCTTTGCCGAGTTCCCTGACCCGCATCTCTATATCATCCCTGGAAATAACAAATTCCATTTCCATCATAACAGACCCCTACAACGAAATTATGTAACCGATCACGGAATTCCGCCGGTGATTTTGTCCCAGGTCTTGTCCAGTTCCTCATTAAAAGACTGAATAAAATCAGAGACATTTACTTCCATAAACGGTTTGTGCTGTTCCTGAATCATTACCCAGGCGAATGACTCAACAGGGGCGATGGCCTCGCATTCAGGCCCTCCGATACATATACCACGGCCTGAGGCAAACACGTCCGCCAGATGGACAAGGGCTACCAGGAGGATATTGTCCTTGGCCTTTTCAGGATTGTGATGGAACTTCATCACATCCAGGTAGGCATGCGGGATTCCCAGTTTTTCACCAATCCAGGCCCCTGCCTGACCATGATCCGTCCCGATGTACTCGGTTTCCGATTTCAGCAGGTTCAATTTAAACTCTGTGCCTCGTCTGAGTAACTGCGGATAAAAATCAGGTTCAAGAATGTCCAGAGGTATGACACCGAGATCATGCAATAGTCCTGCGAGACTAACATCGTTTGGAATATTGACGCGAATAATATCCTTCAGCATTTCAGCGATCCTGCCGACTATCACCGAATGCCGCCAATATGCCTTGGCAATGGCGGAGAATCCGCTGAAGGGTACTATGGTATGGCTTTGGTCAATGGTCTCCGCGACTGTTTTCTGGATATTCTGGATACCCACTGCTATCATGGCATGAGGCACTGTTGCGACTGCACACGACCTGCGGTAAAAAGAGGAATTGGCTACCTGGAGAACTTTTGCAGACAAAACAGGATCCAGGCAGATCAGATCGGCAAAGGCCCGAGTGTTTTTTTCGCAATCACCTTCCCTGTATACGCTTAACTGTGCGGATACAGCCGGGTTTACAGGCAAATTAAAATCCGAACGAATTTGGCGCTGCATGCGGGCCTTGGAAATCCTGCTCTTCTTTTCCGGCATAGGAGGTAGTGAAACAGTGATAACATGCCTGGGATGCGGAGGTTCGCTTTTCTCCTTGTGCTCCCGGAGCGCATGCGCTCCAGGCTCTTTATCCTTTTCAGGGCTTCCGCTTCCAGCCGCAGCCCGTTTTTGAGCGGGTTTCGGTTTTTCCTCAGCGTGGTGTCCCAGTTTGCCGACCACTCGGTCGTTAGCCATTATCAGACGGGACACGAGAATTTCGCAGAACCTCCTGAAAAACTTCAGTTGCAGGAACACGTTGGATGTTTTGATGATGTCCGGTTCCACAAGCAGGAGGTACGATTGAGTGGTAGTGACAACGCCTGCGGTCCTTTTAATCTCTGTTACAAGTGACATCTCACCGAAACAGTCCCCTGTGGAGAGGGTAGTGAGTTCAATGGTCCGGCCACCTGGATCTGTCTTAAAGACCGAAACTTCTCCCTTGACCAGTATATAAAAAATCCTCTCCGTCGTCTCTTCCTTGATGACCAGCGTATTTCTCGGGACCTTCAACCATTTGCTCACCGACAGGAACTGACGAAGTTCATGGTCGTCGAAATCATTAAAAAACGAGATCCTTTTGAGTAGGCTTATCTGCTTGGACTGTTCCATGTCACACCCTGCTTTTTTTGTCCCTATTCAGCATCTTCAGGGTTTGCTCAAAAAATAAATTTACATTTTCAGATGTCGAGGCGCCCGCATGGCAAGACGCGAGGAGGGGAGCTTGGTTCTGACCACCCCTTAATAATATGGTCCAAAAATAGTGTACAGGATTAGGACTGATTTCTCAACCCGGCAGGCTGTTTTTCAAGGGATGGGGACGAAATAACTTCCCCATCCCCAGGCTATTTCCCGATACAGAATTCGCTGAAAATTTTATCCAGCACATCTTCCGTGGTCGTCTGTCCGACAATGTCCCCTAGATAATCAAGGGCTGCCTGCAGTTCAATTGCAAGGAGATCCGGAGGCAGATCAATTTCAAGTCCGTCCAGTACCTTTTTAGAGGACTCATAAGCCTTTTTGAGAGATGCCGCATGCCGTACATTTGGGACACAGGTATGTCCGGGGTCCCATGTCAGAGAACCGGCGGTCACAAAATTGAAAATGGCTGTTTCAAGGTCGCCAAGGCCCTTACGGGTTTTCGCTGATACCGCGGCAAGGGCCGGGCCCGGGAAAAAATTCTTGTATGTGCTTAAATCAAGGTCAAAGGCAATGTCAATCTTGTTGACCACAAGCAGCAAAGGCCTTTCTTTCATGCTTTCATACAATCTGTAATCTTCGTTTGTGGGACCTACTGATGCGTCAACGAGCAAAAGAACAAGGTCAGCCTGTTCAAGTTTCCGTCTTGCTCTTAAGATTCCAATCTCCTCAACATCCTCCGCATCCTCCCGAATCCCGGCAGTATCTATGATCCGGACAGGCATTCCCTTAATGTTCAGGTATTCTTCAATGGTATCTCTGGTGGTTCCGGGCGCTGCTGTTACAATGGCCCGGTCTTCTTGAAGTAGTGCATTTAAAAGACTTGATTTTCCGACATTGGGACGGCCCAGAATCACTACCGAGATACCGTTTAAAAATATCTTGCCGCGGTCTGCCGAGACGATAAGGGCCTCCAGACCGGCAAGGACATTCTGATTAATATCCTGTTTCAGGTTCAAAGGATTTAATATCTCCGCATCCTCGTCCGGAAAGTCGATGGCCACCTCAATTATGGAACGGACGGATAAAAGCGCGTCGCGAATCGAGGAAACCCTGTCGCGGAGTTGACCTTTGAGCCGGGCTGCCGCAATGTCCAGTCCTTCTCCGGTCTTTGCCTGAAGGAGTTCAAGAACGGCCTCGGCCTGGGTGAGATCGATGCGGCCGTTTAGAAATGCATGTTTAGTGAATTCTCCAGGATCGGCCAACCTGGCGCCGGCTGACAGGACCCGGGCAAGGATTGCCTGAAGTACCAGGTAACTGCCATGACAGTGAATTTCCACCACATCGTCCCTGGTATAGGTATGCGGGGCGCGCATGTATACGGCCAGCACCTCGTCTATGGTATTTTTAGTGGCCGGATCCCGGATCCAGCCGTAATACATCTTGTGACTTGTGTATTTTTTTTGAGGATGGCGAGGATGAAAGAGCTGTTTGAGGATGTTAAGAGAGTCCGGCCCGCTGATCCGGACAACCCCTATCCCGCCAGGACCAGGCGGGGTAGCGATTGCGGCAATGGTTGACTCTGCGTGTTCCTGCGTAATCAAGAGTTATGACTTTGTTTTCTTTTCTTTTGAAAAATTGCCCGGTTTTTTCCGTTTGTAGGAAGATTTTTTTCTGCCTTTGCCGGGGAGGTAGATGAGTATTTTCTTGAAAAGTCCTTCTCCCACACTCCTGCTTCGGATGGTATTGTCGTTTTGCAGGACTATGTGAACAATGCGGCGTTCAGCAGGACTCAGAGCCCGAATCGTCCGAGTCTTGCCGGTTTCCTTGACCTCTTCGGCCAGTTTCAGGGCCAGAGTTTCTAATTCTTTTGTACGAGTAACCCGAAAATCACCTGCATCAAGGGAAAACATGACTTTACCGGGGAAATCTTTGCTGATTTTTTTCCGGATGAGGAATTGGATGCTGTCAAGTGTCTGGCCTTCAGGCCCGACAATCTCGTCAACGTATTCGCCGGTGATGTTGGCGGTAATTTTATTCTGCTTGCAGGCAACTGTAACTTCTGAAGGGAATCCCATAAGTTCGAGCAATTTAACCAAAGCCGCCTTAACTTTTTCTTGATCCTCTGTTGAAACCTCTAAAATCTCTTCCTCGGCGGGTTCTTCCGCAGGTATATTCTTCTTGTCTGAAATATCCGAAATTTGTTTGTTTTCAGGTTCCCTTGTCTTTTTCTTAGATTCTGAAACAGGGGCCGTTTTTTCAGCCGTTTCAGGTTTTGACTTTTGAGGCTGTTTTTTTGGCTCGGATTGTTTTTCCCCAGGTCCGGTTTCTTCAGGTTCAGGCTTTTTGGGTTTCCCGGGTTGGGGAGCAGGCGGTTTTTTTGCGGAAGGCGCGTCAACGGAGGCTGTTGTCTCGGGTTTTGTCTCTTCCTTTTTCCTGACCGAGACCAAAATCCTTGCCTTTTTCCGGCACAACCCGAAGATCCCCGCGGATCCCGTGTGAAGCACCTCTATATCAAGATTTTCCTGGGAAACGTTTAAACTTTCACAAGCCTTTTTTATTGCATCGGCAATGTCGCTTCCCTTGAATTCCGTTTTTTCAGACATTTATTGATTCTCCAGGGATGGATGAACACAACCTGCGAGGTGTAATCAGGGCTCGCCCAAAAATAATTTCACATTTTCATGCGTCGATTCATCCCGCATGGCTGCGTTATTCGTCGGTTAAATAGCTCTGTTAATCCGGGCTCCGGTTTATTAAATACTGCTGGGCAATGGATAGAAGATTGTTAATAAACCAATAGAGTACCAGTCCGGATGAAAAATTGATAAACATGAATGTGAAAAGAACAGGCATAAAAAGCATAACCTTGGCCTGCGTCGCGTCAAGAGGGGCAGGCGTCATCTTTTGCTGGAGGAACATACTGCCGCCCATGAGAAGTGTCAGCACCGGGATTCCACCGAGATACGGGATATCAAATCCCATGTAAAGACGGTCCGGGGATGAGAGGTCAGTGATCCAGAGCATGAACGGTGCGTGCCGGAGTTCGATGGACTGAAGCAATACTTTATAAAGCGCGAAGAACAGAGGAATCTGAGCGAGCATGGGCAGGCAGCCGCCAATAGGATTCACCTTGTACGTTCGATACATCTTGATCATTTCCTGGTTCAACCGTTCCTTGTCGTTTTTATATTTTTCCTGCAGTTTTGTCATTTTGGGCTTGATTTTCTGCATGGTCTTCATGGACTTCATACCCTTCTGGGTAATCGGCCAGAGGAGAAGCTTGAAAATTATTGTTACGAGAATGATGGCCAATCCGTAGTTGTGGACAAACCCGTAAAGCAGGTTCAAGAGGGACAGCGCCGGTTTGGCGATAATGTCAAACCAGCCGTAATTGATGATCTTGTCCAGGTCATAACCCATTGCCTTGAGAGCATCCAGTTTCTTGGGGCCAAAATAGATCGTGTAGTGGTATTTTTTATGTCCGTGTGGAGGGATGAGTTCAAGATCTCCTGAAAGAAGCGTGTTTACCTGGTCCTCTCCGGAAACGGAAAACCTGACAGTGTTTGCGTAAGCCGCATTTGAGGAGTCGGATTGCGGAATGATGCCGCACATGAAATAGGTATCCTCGTACGCGACCCATTTAAAATTTCCCTTCAGTGTCTTGGGACTGTCACTAAAGTCTTTCAGCTTGATTTCTTCAAGGTGATTATCTAAAAAAACGGCCGGGCCGTTGAAGAGGAACCGGTTGCTGGCATCTGGGGAAAAGGGTTTGTTGGTCATGCTTAAGTAAGGAGTCCCATGTACCTGTTGCGGTGAATTGTTGAAGATATCTATTTCAAGCTGAACCAGGTAGTCCTGATTGGAAAATACCAGGCTGCGTATGACCTCGACCCCGGAAGGGAGTCGGCTTGTCATAGACAGAATTTCTTTTCCTGACTCGCCGGTCACTGAGACGGATTCCTTGTCCGCAGTGAACACCGGCATCTCGGCCTTGGACGGATCAAGGCCCCAGAAAAAATAAAGGGGAAATTGCCATGCCGTATCGTTTGTAGAGAGAAGTTCCTTGTCCTCGGCGCCGGGATCCATGGACTCCTTATACTCCTTTAGTTTGAAACTTCTAAATCCCCCGCCGGTTTCCGAGATAATTGCCGAATAAAGCCTGGTATCCACAGGGATGTCCCGGCCCAGGATGGCAGGTTCAGCCGGTGTTTGCAGATTTTCGGCTGATGTGGGGAGACCTGTGGTAACGGCCGGAGGGGACGGAAAAAACTGTGACTGCTCCGATTCTATGGACTCGGCCTGCAGCGAATCTTCAACCGCGGGGTCGATTTGTTCGGCAATGTTTTCCTGACTAATTTCCTCCGGCTGCGGAGGAACAACTAAAAATTGATAGGCCATTAAAATGGCCATTGAAATTACAATGGCCAGAAGCACTCGTTGAGTTTCCATGAAGTTGTTTTTCCTTAGGGTTCGCCTTCAAAAAGTGTTAACCTGGTAATATTAAGGGTACCGCAATAACGATAAAAGTAAATATTCGACAGTGAACGATTACAGGGCAAGGGATTTACGATCCGGAAGGGCTTTTGCTGCACAGTGATCGGTTAAGAAAAACCGCCTGCGAGACTCCGGATGGGGCACTGGTTACGATTCACTTACAGAGCCGGCTGAAACAGCAGTTATCAACGCTCAACAGGATCATATCCGCCCGGATGAAAAGGATGACATTTCAAAATCCGGCGAAACGCGAGGAAAAGCCCATACACCACTCCATGTTTGACAACGGCATCAATGGCATACTGGGAACAGGTGGGCATAAATCGACAGGAAGGAGGAAACAGGGGGGAGAGAAACAGTTGATAAATCTTTATCAGAAAGACACAGACCCTTCCCATTATGATATCACCCCTTTACTGAAAAGGAAACAGAACTAAAAAGCCGGGTGTTGTTTATGACACACGTCTATATCCCGGCCGGATAAAAATAAATGAATAGCAGATACTATGGGTTGCTGCATCTCGACGTCGCTTCCCCTGGGAAGACCGGCGATCTGTTTCAAGACTTGATGTTGTCCTTGTAAAGAATCGATTTTACCGCAATTTTTACGTCATGCGGGCTGTCTATTGAAAATCCTTTGCGTATGGCAAAGACCATGTCTGTTCCAGTGGATGATTCAGCTCCGGCACACCCGGCATAGGGGTCATTTCCGATATCCGTATCCGAATTGGCGGTTGATGATAAAAAGACCCTTTTTTTTAAAACGTCCTGATTCAGTCGAAAAAATTCCCTGATAATCCTCTTGATTCTGTTTCTTTTTACAGCTCCATTGATTCCGTGAATGCTGATTCCAAGCCTGTTTTTCGTACTGTCATTGGGCGCGGTTATCAGAGTGAAATGACTGCCGCGATGCCGATTCCCGTGTTTATATACCCGATTATATTCACCGGGTTTTCTCATAAGGTTTGATTTGGGAAACGAAAAGCGCTTATAATGCATCTCCAGTCCCGCCCAGGCAGCAAAAAATTATAAGGAACAGAGAGGAAATAAATTGAGCAAAATTACGCTCAGCTTTAGGTTGGATTTGGCTGGCTCGACTGAACAAAACCGCAGGCGTAGTAGAGGGGCTACGCCTTAGGATTTTGTGATTGAGAGCCGGCCGAAGATGGCCTGAAGATGAAATGGAATTTTGTTTAATTTATTTACGACCTATTCCTAACCCAGATAAACTGGAAATTTTTAAAGGTCCTGGACTATTTTCAGTACCCCCCAGAGGGGTATAAGTACCCTAGACGGCCAGGCGTTTACGCCCCCTCGCTCTGCGCCGGTTGATAATGGCTTTTCCAGCCTTTGTTTTCATCCTGGACCGAAAACCATGTGTACGGCTCCTTTTGATATTGCTGGGTTGAAATGTTCTTTTACTCATGTTTTTTTCCTTATATAAAAGCTGAGGGATATTAATAGAACAGGGTAATAAACTACATACAGGAAAACATGTCAAACAAAATTGTCCCGTTATAAGTGAAAACATAGAAAGCGGCAAAACAACTCCCCTTACTTTTTTTTGACAACGAAACGAATAAACCCTGATTCCACCTTTTCTCCAAGGAATTTGTGCCCGCTGTTTTTGCACCAGAATCTAAAATCATTTCGTGAGGTCGGATCAGAGACCTGAATCTCCATGATCCCGCCGGAACCGATTTTGACGATTTCTTTCTTTGCCAGGAGCAGGGGCATCGGGTATTTCATCCCTTTTGCGTCAATAGTACGTTCGACCTCAATGGTTTCAAGTACAGGTTTTAATTCGTTCATAAAATCCTCCGTTATAATCAGGAAAATAAAAAATGTCGGAATCCCATATTCTTTTTATCTTGCATCATGCCGGTAGTAAAGTGTAATCTTTTTGAATTGACTTCCGGTCACGAAAAATCATAACATTTAATTACTCGGCTTTAAAAATTAATTTTTGGAACATCCTGACAGGTAATAAAATAATATATCATGCTCACGACCATTGCCGGCCACCCAAGCCGCAACATATCGCTTTCACCGGATCAACTTCTCACGGGTGATGAAATAATAGTTGTTGTTGAGGATGATCCGATCTTTAGAGAGCCCTTAAAAATTTTTCTGGAAGACAATGGGCTTTCTGCAAAAGAAGCGGGCAATGCCCAAGAACTTCTGCACCTGCTCGATACATGTGACGTGGCGCTTATTCTGCTTGACATCGGCCTGCCGGATATTGATGGATTTTCACTTCTACCCCAACTCGTTGAAAAGGATCCTAACCTTGGAATAATCATGCTCACGAGCGTGACGGATTTTCATACAGCGCTTGACTGCATCCGGAAAGGCGCGGACGACTATCTGACCAAACCGGTCCAACTTCAAGACATACTGCACGCTGTTACGAGAATCCTTGAAAAGCGCAGGCTGATTTTTGAAAAACGCCGATACGAGCAGGATCTGGAAAAGGCCCATTTCCGCATTCGCCTGCTGCACCAGCTATCACTTAAGATGAATTCCGTTTATCTGTCAACGGTTGAGCTGGATGAAATCCTTCAGGCCATCCTTGTCGGTATTACCGCCAACCAGGGGCTTCGTTTCAACCGGGCCTTTCTTGCCATTTTTAATCAGTCTAACACAGAACTGAAAGGCCGCTTGGCTATTGGCGCAATCAACAGGGAAAGGGCGGGCCAGATCTGGGCTGAAATGGATCGAAAAGAGCTGAATCTCATTGAAATTGTTAATAATATGAAAATCAGTTCCTCAAAAGACGATGCTGATGTCAACCGAATCGTCAGGGGCTTGAAAATTCCCGTATCCGACTCTGATCACATCCTGATCAAGTCCGCCCAAATCCGGCGAAGCATAAAGGTGTCGAGTCTGAACGACTGCGTCCCTGTCGCCCTTGAGCGGAGGGAGGAGGGTGTCTTTTTTGACTACGCAAAAGACTCGAATAATATAAGAGAGCGGCGAAATGGAGATGATCTTTTCCATAATAATTCCTTTTTGGTTCCCCACGACCTGATCAACCTGCTTGGGGAGAAAAACTTTGTAGTGGTTCCCCTCTTTTCTCCGGGCAGGGCCCTTGGTGTGATCATTGCCGACAATTTTGTCACCGGAAACCCCATCTACGACAGCCAGATCAGGGCGCTTGAGCTTTTCGCAAGCCAGGCAAGTCTTGCCATCGAGCACAGCCATCTATATCGCGACATGCAGAAACAGATTATCGAACTTGAGAGCTTGAACAATGAGTTGAATCGGAACAAGGACATGCTGGTACAGGCGGAACGGTACTCCGCCATAGGCCACATGGCCGCTCAGCTCGTGCATGCCATCAGAAATCCCATCACATCCATTGGGGGAGTCAGCCGCATACTTGCAAGAAAAATAACGGATGAGGAATGGGGCAAATATGTGAACGTCATGATTAAGGAGACTGATCGGCTGGAGTCCACCCTGGAGGATCTGTTTGCCTTTGTCAGCCAGAGCGAGGCCAAGATGGAGCCCCTGCCGCTGTTTCAGGTGATTAAAAAGACCATAATGCTTGTTCATGCCGACATGGTTAAACAGCGTATAACCTGGGAACAGGACTTCTGTGACCCCGAACCCGTGGTTAACATAGATCTTTGCCAGGCTCGCCAGATGATTCTGCATCTGCTCAAAAATTCTATTGAGGCCATGCCTGATGGAGGCGAATTGACAGTCACCGTGAAGACCGATGGCGATTGGGTGTTGATTTCAATCCGGGATACCGGTATCGGCATTCCTGCTTCCTACATGGAAAAGGCAACTGATCCGTTTTTTACCACCAAGATGTACGGAACAGGCATGGGGCTGACCATGGTCGAAAGGGTCGTCAAAATGCACAACGGATCTTTGAGACTGAACAGGCTCCATCCAGGCATGGACGTTGTCGTCAAAATACCTCTGGCAGGCCAAGTAGCGCATTCGTAACAGCTTGAACAGCTATTAGCGATGTAGAAGTTGTCCCGGCCCCATCCCCTTGTTGCCTGGCCAAACAAAAGAGCGGAAACCGGATAATTGGTTAATAATAATGAAATTTTTTAAAGATATGGTGAAATTTCATGGACATGCCTGCCCGGGCCTGGCCTTTGGCTTCCGAGTGTCGGAAGTGGCCCTGCAGCATCTTGGCGCCCGGTCTCTGGATGAAGAACTGGTAGCAGTAGTAGAAAATCGTTCTTGTGCAGTGGATGCCATCCAGGTGATGACCGGTTGCACCATTGGCAAGGGCAATCTCATAATCAATGATTACGGCAAACAGGTCTACACCTTTCTAAAAAGACCGGAAGGCAAAGGAGTAAGAATCGCCGTGAAATGGGTGGGGCCGCCTGAAAGTCCTGAAAGCCGGGAGATGTGGAAACGTTTTGGCCGGGGTGACCGCTCAAAAGAGGTCATGCGAGTTATCAAAACCAGAAAAGGGCAGAAAATGCAGTCCATTTTAAAGGCCGATCCAAACGAACTTTTTGAAATTCGTGCCACAAACGAAACCCTGCCGGAACGGGCCAAAGTCTATTCCAGTGTGCGTTGCGCCATCTGCGGCGAAAAGGTGATGAAACCTAAAATCACACAGCTGGCAGGGAATATGCTCTGCATTCCCTGTGCCGAAAAAAAAGCGGGACAATTCGTGTAATCGTTTCACAATTTATAAATTAGTGCACCCGGAAACCGTGTCAACAATAAAGACTCCAATTGCTCCGCCTTTATCGCCCAGACTTGACCCCCAGGAGGAAATCTGATACCTGCCGAAACCAAGTGTGGGAATCTCGTTATCCAGGGAGGCGCCGGTCAGCAGAAAAAGGCCAAGGATAGCAAACACTCCCAGAAGGAAATATTTTATCTTTTGCGCTCTTATTTTTTTTTCGTTCATTTCCTGTGATTCCTTTGAGCGCGTACCATAAAGTTATCTTTTCTTTTTTGAACAAACGAATGACGAAAAAGCGGAACTGTCGTTTGCGTATTCAATTGCTGCACTTGTTTGTTGCCTCGAAACCAAGGCTAAGTTTATCAATACTGCCATTTTTTTGAGAATGCATCCATCAGCTCTTTTCTAATTACCCTTGCTTTCTTTTTTAATCCCTGCAGTTATATCGGATAAACTACCCGACCTCTGGTTTGTTGATTTTCGTTGGAAAATAATCTTTTAAGCCGTTGACGATCCAAACGTGATTATGATATTACTCCCTTTTGTTTGCAAAAAACCGCTTAGATTCGTCTGCTGACCGCTTGAGTGAGCTTATTATGCCAAATCATAGACCGTAATTGGAAAAAACCAAAACGTAACTGTCCATCCCTGTCGTCATTCCGGCATGTAGTTATAGCGTATTCCACATGACCTGATATTTTTCAAATATTAAACATGTCCATATCGGCCACAGATTGCCACATCAGCATCATTGAGAGAGCATGTACCTTGTTATGTGGATTTAAAAAACATAGCATTTTTTGCCTGATAAGGTCGCCATA
>JAYEGR010000016.1:0-19089 GCA_034659175.1 Thermodesulfobacteriota bacterium
TGATCAAAGAAACGCCGCATTCTGCTATCCCGGCGAATTAACCCATGGTTTTTTTCATACCCTGTTGAATATTAAAGATCCTCTGGATTTTATTTTTCTGCCCCATTTCAAGGCAGTGCCGACCCAGTCAGACAATACGAGTTCCCAGGTCTGTCCGCTGGTCCAGGGTGAAACCTTTTATCTTAGGATTGCATTTAAAAAGGAATTGGATGAACTTTATAAGAAAGGGACCAGACTTCTGGCCCCGCTTGTCAACCTGACAAAAGGGATTGCAGAGGCCAAGGCCCCGCTGGTCGAAAGCGCGGTTAAAATGGGGATAAGCAAAAAAGAGGCGAAAAAAGCCTTTAAAAAGGCGCTCCTAAGGCAGGAAGAGTGCATGGCGGAATTTAAAAAGATCGGCAAAAGGGTACTTTCCGATCTTGAGGCCAACCCGGAAAAGTCGGCGGTAGTAATGTTCGGCCGTCCATACAATGCATTTGTTGAAGAGGCCCACATGGGGATCCCCCATAAACTCGCGTCCCGCGGAATTTTGACCATTCCCTTGGATTTCCTGCCGTTTGAAAAAGAAAAATCCAAGCGCTACATGTACTGGGGCATGGGCCAGTTGATACTGAAAGCGGCCCGATTTGTTGAAAAACACCCTCAGCTTTTCGGCACATTTATAACCAACTTTTCGTGCGGTCCGGATTCGTTCATTGTCGGGTATTTCAGAACCATCATGGGCCGGAAGCCATCTCTGACCCTTGAACTGGACAGCCACACCGCCGATGCAGGCCTTGAGACCAGGATCGAGGCATTTCTTGATATTGTTGCCGCTTACAGGCAGCTTATAGCGAATGATCAAATCGATAAAAAAGAATCAACCTTTATCCCGGCAAGGACAATACTTAAAAACGGCCACATAAATGTGATAACATCTTCCGGCGAATCGCTCTCCATGACCGATCCCAGAGTCAAGTTTATCACGCCCTCCATGGGCAGAATCGGGGCCGATGCATTAGGCGCCGTGTTTAGAGGACTCGGATTGCACGGCGGCGCCCATCCGCCCTCCGACGAGGCAATATTGAAACTCGGACGCGCAAATACGTCCTGCAAGGAATGTCTGCCGCTTATTCTCACCACCGGAACTCTATTAAATTATATTTATAATGTAAAAAAGGAAGACGAAGTACTGGTCTACTTTATGCCTACAGGCGCAGGTCCCTGCAGGTTCGGCCAGTATCACGTCTTTATGGAAGACCTGATCAAGCGGCTCGAACTGCCTGACGTGACAATGCTCTCCCTTACCTCGGAAAACTCATATGCAGGACTGGGAACCCGATTTCATAAACTGGCATGGTGCGCGATCGTGATCGGCGATGTAATTGAAGACACTAGATCAGTCATCCTGGCAAATGCGGTCGATGTTCCCGAGGCAATGAATATTTTTGAAAGTGAGTGGAAGCTTGTTCTGGCTGAACTTGAAAAGGGGGATGTCTCCGGAATCGAACAACAGGCTGCCGTGATTGCCGAACGATTAAGCCGGATACCGATGAAACGGTTTATTGATGAAGTGCCGGTAATATCGCTTGTGGGAGAGATATTTGTCAGAAGGGATGGAATCTCGCGCCAATATATTACCGAACGGCTGGCTGAACAGGGGTTTGCAGTCATCTGCTCTCCTGTGGCGGAATGGATTCACTATTCCGATTTTCTGGTGGACAAGCATTTGATTGATTATGATATGTCGATAAAGGAAAAGCTGGAATTCATGCTTAAGAAAAAGATAATGGGTCAATACGAAAAGAAACTTAAATATACACTGTCACGATCAGGACTTCTTGATTCAAAACCCGTGGATCTTAAGGCAGTGATTGCAAACGGCTCGCCATTTTTTTCACCAAATCTGACAGGCGAGGCGATTCTGACTGTCGGGAGCGCCATGTCGGAGATTGTATCCCATTCCTGCGGCGTGATTGCAATCGGCCCGTTCGGCTGCATGCCGAACCGGCTTTCTGAGTCCGTTCTTGTAGAGACCATGACGGGAAAAGGCAAACTGGCAACCGATCCCAATAATAAATATTTAAAAACCGTGCTTGCAGATGTAGATGACCTGCCTTTCCTGGCCATAGAAAGCGACGGCTCGGCCTTTCCCCAGGTGATAAACGCAAAACTTGAAAGTTTCTGTCTGCGGGCCGAACGGCTGCATAAAAAAATGATGAAAAACCTGACTACCAAGTTAAAGCAGGACATTTTACACCATTTTGGCGTAAATATTCGGCTTTGATTTTTTCCAGTATTTTCAGCTTATTACAACAATAATAATGTAAAAAAATTGAGAGCAATAATTCAGACACACATATTACATTTTCAACTATATTAAATGATTTCAAATAATTACGGAATTTTATATTTTGATACACGTATTATTTATAGCTATGTAATGTCGATTTTTCACAAAATATATTTTAGTAACATATTGAAATAACAACAAAAAATCAAAGCCGAATATTTACATTTTGGCTCTATGGCAATTCCAAAATCGGGCAAAATTTGAGGAGTTGCTAACTGATTGAATTTACAGGCTGTCCCGCCTTACGTTGGTAGCCAAAAACCTTGACCCCCTAAACCTCTTGAACCCTAATGACTGAAATTCTGGAAATAGAACAGGTTGTAATAGATCTGAAAAAGGTTGTTCCTTTTAAAAAGGTTACCTCGGAAGGTGACATTGTCCTGATCGTTACCGATAAGCCCCGGACCATTGTTTATGCGCTTATCTGGACTATTGTGAGGGACAAGGCCAAAAGGGGTGAATGGTGGCATGTGACCATGCATGCCCTTACAATCCCTCCTCAGCAGATAACCTGGACCCTGCGAACTCCGCAGTTTTCAGGAGAGGAAATCTTTACCATGAAAGGAGATAAGAGGTTCATGCAGGCGGTTAATTTAAAAAAAACCGTGTCAGGGCTCCAGCTTGGGCTGGACAAAAAAGTCTTAAAGCCTAAAAGAAAGGCTACGTTAAGAGTTGTGAAATGAATCATGACAAGCCTGAACATCTCTGAACGCGGTCTGATCCGAAAGATCAGCAATCTGATTCCTGTCACGAATTCCAAACAACTGGTAAAAGGCATTGGTGATGACTGTGGTGTGTTTCGTGCCGGCTCCGGCACAGATGAACTATGGCTTATCACAACCGACACTCTCACCGAATCCGTACATTTTGATCTTTCATGGCATCCGCCCGAGCTTGTCGGCCGAAAGAGCGCATCTGTAAATATAAGCGACATTGCCGCAATGGGCGGAACCCCGAAATTCGCTCTTCTCTCTATTGCTCTTCCCTCCTCAACTCCTGAATCCCTGCCTGACCGCTTTATTGCCGGTTTCCTTGATGTGCTGCGTTTTCATGACGTGCTTCTTATCGGCGGGGACACCGTCAAAAGCAGGAACGACATCGCATTTACCGTAACTATTGTAGGACAGGCGAAAGAGAGGCGAATCCTCTACCGGCGCGGCGCACAGGTAAACGATCTTGTATGGGTCTCCGGCCCTCTGGGCGAGGCGGCTGCAGGACTCGAACTGTGCAGACTGGGAGAATCCGATTCCCGAGAATCCTTTAAACAATTAATCAAGGCCCATCTTGATCCCAAGGCACAGGTTGATCTTGGCCTTGTTCTGGCCGAATGCGGCCATGTGACTGCCATGATGGACCTTTCGGACGGGTTGGCAACGGATCTTGCGCATCTGTGCAGTGAAAGCGGGGTAGGCGCTGAAATCAATGCATCCGGACTGCCTGTCTCAAACGAGCTGGCAAAAGCCGCATCCCGCCTCAATTGTTCCACAGTAGATTGGGCCTTGAGCGGAGGAGAAGACTATCACCTCATTTTCACAACCGCGCCTGACATGCGAAAGACCCTGCCGCGCTTAATACAGGAAAAAACCGGCAAGGAAATCCACTGCATTGGAAGGATTATTAACAGAAACGGCGTTCATCTTAATCGCAACGGCCGAATCACTGAAATAACATTTCAGGGATACGACCATTTCACCCTTCGTTCTTCATAATTAGCGACGGAGTTTCTAAATGATACTAAAAGAACATGAATACATTAAACAGACTTTAGAAAGATATACCAACTGCAAACTCGATGATTTTTGCGAATATCTGCTTATCACGAATTTCAGGCAGTATATCAACCGGTTTCAGGAAAAAACCAAAGGGGAGTTTTCAGAGGGCAATTTTCGTATTGTTAATGCCAAAGACCTGAACTGCACTATGATTGACTTTGGCATCGGTTCCCCCCAGGCTGCCCTGCTCATCAACTGCCTCGCCTACCTGGACAATTTTAAATCAGTCGTCATGGTCGGCATGTGCGGCGGGATAGATGACATTCTTGAGATTGGAGATTTTATTGTTCCTTCCGCCGCCATCCGCGGCGAAGGAACTAGCAGACATTACATCCCTCCGGAATTTCCGGCCATTCCTACATCTTCAGTAAACAGGTATTGTATCGGAGCTGTTCGGAAATTCGGCCGGGATCCCAGATGCGGGATCGTTTATACGACCGACAGGCGATTGTGGGAGTTTGACGAGGAGTTTGTCGACTACTTGAGGCAGCAGAGAATACTTGCCATAGAAATGGAACTCGCGACACTTTTTTCCGTGGCTTATCATTATGAGATTCCCATTGGTTCCATCATGCTGGTCTCGGATATGCCTCTCCAGAGGCGAGGTATAAAAGATAAAAAGCTTCATGACGAGATATATTCGGAACATATGGAAGCACACTTGGATATTGCCATGGATGCAATTGCACACATTCATTCAAAATGGAAAGAAGTGGAAAGAAAGCTCACCAGTGAATGGTAATGAGTGAATGATGAACGATGAATGATGAATTTCAGAATAACAACAGAATTTACTCCTGCCGGCGACCAGCCGGGCGCTATAGAAAAATTGAGCCGAGGGATCAGGTCCGGGGCCAGGGACCAGGCGCTTCTCGGAGTGACAGGTTCGGGCAAGACATTTACCATGGCCCGGATCATTGCGGATACCGGACGCCCGGCCTTGGTCATGGCGCCTAACAAGACCCTTGCGGCACAGCTTTTCAGTGAATTCAAAAACCTCTTCCCTGATAACGCGGTTGAGTACTTTGTGAGCTATTATGACTACTACCAACCGGAAGCCTATATCCCCCAGTCGGATACCTACATTGAAAAAGATTCTGCCATAAACGAGGCAATCGACAAGATGCGTCATTCCGCCACGCGCTCGCTCTTGACCAGGAGGGATGTGATTATCGTGGCAAGTGTTTCCTGTATTTACGGTCTGGGATCTCCGGACGAATACCAAAACATGCACCTCTTCCTGAAACAAGGGGCGGATTATCCCTTGGAGGAAATCAAGCGACGGCTCGTTTACATGCTCTATGAGCGAAACGACATTTCGTTTTTCAGGGGCACGTTCCGAGTCAGGGGTGATGTTTTAGAAATTTTTCCGGCATACGAAGATGAGCAGGCTGTCCGAGTGGAACTCTTTGGCGACACCATTGACAAGATAAGCATAGTTGACCCTCTTCGCGGCAAGGTACTGAAACAGGAAAAAGAACTCACAATCTTTCCTGGCAGCCACTTTGTCACATCCAAGGAACGCCTCAAGGTCGCAATCACTGAAATAAGGAAAGAATTAAAGGATCGTGTCCGCTTCTTTGAGAAAAATAACAGACCGGTAGAGGCACAAAGGCTTGGACAACGCACCCTGTTTGACCTTGAAATGATCGAGGAGCTTGGCTATTGCAACGGAATAGAGAATTACAGCCGCTACCTGACCGGGAGAGATCCAGGTGAACCTCCGCCTACCCTGCTGGACTATTTCCCTGACGATTTTATTTTGTTTATTGATGAAAGTCACATTGGAGTGCCCCAATTGCACTCCATGTACAGAGGCGACCAGTCACGAAAGCGTACGCTCGTGGAATTCGGGTTCAGACTCCCCTCAGCCCTTGACAACAGGCCGCTTAAGTTTGAGGAATTTGACCAACGTATCAACCAGGTCGTCTATGTCTCGGCAACACCGGCTGAATTTGAGATGGATCGGTCAAAAGGAAGGGTTGTGGAGCAGATTATAAGGCCCACCGGTCTTATGGACCCTGTTATCGAGGTGCGGCCGGCAAGCGATCAGGTGGACGACCTGCTGGCCGAAGTTCGCGAACTGTCCGACCGGAGGGAGGCTGTGCTCGTTACCACACTCACAAAACGGATGGCCGAGGATCTTACCGAGTATTATCAAAAACTCGGTGTAAAAGTCAGATATCTTCATTCCGACATCAAAACTCTGGAACGTGTTGAACTTATTAGAGATCTGAGAAGGCTTGAATTCAACGTGCTTATAGGAATAAATCTCCTGCGGGAGGGGTTGGACATCCCGGAGGTCTCCCTGGTTGCGATTCTTGACGCGGACAAGGAGGGATTTTTAAGAAGCGAACGTTCCCTGATCCAGACCTGCGGCCGTGCCTCCAGAAACGCGGACGGCAGGGTGATCCTGTATGCAGACCGCGTGACGGATTCCATGCAGCGCACAATTGACGAGACAGGCCGGCGCAGGTCGATCCAGGCGGAATTCAATAAAGTTCATGGAATCACACCGACCACAATCAAATCAAGCATCAAGAATATCCTGGAATCGGTCTATGAACAGGATTATCCAACAATTGAAATAAAGGCAACGGAATCGGGCGGTGAATATTCATTTGGCATTGATTTTAATATTAATGATCCACAGGAATTGCGCAAAGAGATAAAGCGGCTTGAGAAAAAAATGAAAGAGGCCGCAAAGGCGCTGGAGTTTGAAGATGCCGCCGTGCTTCGCGACAAGGTCAGGATGCTCAGGGAAAAGGAACTTGAATGTATGTAAAAAGAGATTTTTTATACAGGTTCTCCCTTGTTGTAATCCCGCCGGTCTACGACATTTTCAGCAGGCTTTTATTTGCGACGTGCAGGGTAACCGAAAACAATCGGGACCACTGGGACCGCCATGTCGAAGCCGGCCCTGTTATTGGAGCATTCTGGCATTATGGAATATGCTTTTCGATTTACCTGGCCAGGGGCAAACAGTGGGTGGCCATGGTAAGCGGCAGCAGAGACGGTGAATATATTGCAAGGATTCTTGAATGGCAGGGATATGAGACAGTCAGAGGATCAAGGACCAGAGGCGGACTGGGCGCCCTGAAACAAATGATGTCGCGTATTAAAGATGGTGTAAACGGCGCCATTGTTGCCGACGGGTCCCAGGGGCCGCCGCGCAAAGTCCAGCCCGGAGCTATTCTCCTTGCTTCCAGAACCGGCATACCGATAATACCCATGGCCTGGGCCGCGGATAAATATATTACATTCAACAGTTGGGACCGCACCATTCTGCCCAAGCCCTTTGCCCGGATCTCCGCATGGTACGGCGAACCGCTGGAGGTCCCCGCCAATCTCGGTTCCGAAAACGTGGAAAAATATCGGCTGGAGCTTGAAAATCGGCTGAATATCGCCTATTCAAAGGCATGGAATACTTTTGGAAAGCAAGAGCATTAAGGCACTAATTAAGATGCGACCCCGGATCCCATTATAAATCCCACCAGGGAATAACACTGACAGCCGATCTTTTTCCAACAACTTCTTCGCCTCTGTATATAACAAATCCTTTTTCAGATGTGTTGTTCTTCAGATTGAGCCATGAAAAAATGTTTATTTTCAATTTCGGGCTGTATGTTTTTGAGGCCTTTATTTCAATGGGCAGCAGTTTTGAACCGATATCAACAATAAGGTCAATCTCATTTCCGGTTTTATCTCTCCAGAAATAAAAAGGGGGTTTTTCTCCCGTATGATGCACTCTTTTATAAAGCTCGCTTATAATAAAAGTTTCAAAGATATTTCCCCAAAGAGGATGACTTATCAGTTCATCCGGGTTCCTGATTGATAAAAGGAACGAAAGAACTCCTGTATCCGTAAAATATAGTTTCGGAGTTTTTACAATGCGCTTTTTAAAATTCTTATAATGTGGGGGAAGAACAAAAAGGATACCGCTTGTTTCCAGCAGCGACAGCCATTTCTTTACAGTAGGCTGTGACACACCGATAGAATTTGAAATTGATGTATAGTTGATAAGCTGACCTGACATTGATGCGCAGATTTTCAGAAAATCTTCGAAAAGCTTCAAGTTTTCAACATTTACAAGGCTGCGAATGTCTCTTTCAATATATGTGAGGATATAATTTTCAATCCATTTTCTTGCATCAAGTTTTTTATCATGAATTCTCGGATACATTCCGGTAAAAATCATCCTGTAAATATCAATTTTTTCTACGCCTTTGATATATCTCTGTTTGATTTTGAATATTGAATCTATATTTTTATCAGGCTTTGCCCCATAAAGCTCATTGAAAGAAAACGGATATAATTGAAACGTGATAATCCTGCCCGCAAGGGACTGGGTAATCTTTTCCATGAGAATGAATTGCCGGGATACTGTAAGGACATAACTGGCAGGGGATTCATCTAGGTCAACTTTTTCCTGTAAATATGAAAAAAGAGAAGGGACGCGTTGAATCTCGTCAAGGATTATGTTTTTCCCATAATCGTCAAGAAAACCGCGTGGATCATCCTGTGCCATATGGCGAATGTCAAAATTTTCCAGTGACAGGTATTTATGGTCAGGAAACATGTACCTGGCCAATGTAGTCTTTCCGCTCTGTCTTGGGCCGACTATAGCAACTACCGGGTATTGACCGGAATATATTCTAATTGCAGTTTCAAGATTTCTTCTGATCATGAATCGTCATAATCTAAAGTATGATTTTGGATTTGTCAATACCTCCTTGGCCCTTTTGCAAAATTTTTTTTCTGATTATATCGGAATTCGTAGTTGCTGAATCATCACAAGGTCATCCCGAAGCCGTAGCACGTCGGTTGGCCGCTATTGAAGAAATTCCAGAATTGGATGTCACAAAAAAAAGTACGACAACTGGGCAGGGCTTTAGTTGCAGAAGGTCCTATTCCTGAACGAGCGGATATCGATGCATACCACAAAGCAGTTGCAACGGTAAATGGAATACATTTGGAAAGCTAGAGCATTACTGTATAGGTGGTATAGGCTGAAGGCTGAAGTTACGGTAACGCCCGATCAAACCATTAAAGACTTTCCGCCTTCAGCCTATTCACCTGAGTAGTCACATCCCTAATCCGGTATTATTAGTCCAGTTGGCTCATCAATTTATCACTGATTTCCTGGATACCTGCGCTGCCCTCTATTGAAATGACTTTGCAGTCTCCCAGTCCCTTGAAATAGTTGACGGCCGCCATGGTGCCGGTATTTTCGTCATAGTAGATGTTATGGCGTTTGTTGATTGCTTCCTCATCTTGATCGTCGGCACGCATAGAAAGCTCTCCACCGCAGACCCGGCATACGAGCTTGCCGTCTTTTTCCACAGGTTTAATTGCATCAAACGCGATATGGTTCGGATGATTATTGTCATTCGCGCATAAACGCCTGCCCATGATCCTTTCTTTTGCAATCTGACGGTCCAGAACGATCTCGATTACATAGTCCAGTGGCATATTTTCGTCTTTAAGGGCTTTGGCCAGTGTCTCGCCCTGGACCTTGTTGCGGGGGAATCCGTCCAGCAGCCAACCATTTTTGCAGTCATCTTCTTTAAGGCGATTCAGGATCATGGGGATGGTGATGTCGTCAGGTACGAGATCGCCCCTGTCAATATATTCCTTTGCCTTTTTTCCGAGTTCCGTGCCGCCGCCGATATTCAGCCTGAAGATGGCGCCGGACTCTATGTGCGCAATATTATATTTTTTCTGCACGATGGCGCCCTGGGTTCCCTTTCCGCTTCCATTGGGTCCAAAAAACAAGATGTTCATAAAATGCTCCTTTTTTTAATATTTTTCCGTTTTATTTGAAAAATTTATCCTCAATTATTTTTTACCGAATCAACTTGTCAAATATAAACAAAATAGAGGCTATTGCAAATAAAATATGATATTTCATTATCCCTGCTTTACAAATAAGCGCCGGAAGTCCTCGGCTTGCCGCTGCTAAAGGGCAAAATAAAATATTATGTTGAACAAGAAAAAAACACAAAAGTTATGCGGGAAAGCGCTATATTGAAAGCCAAGACTTGATTATGTGAAAGAAAAATTCGGGAAGACCCTGGGGCAGGAAGTGAGTCATGAAAAAAGGTGTAATCAGCACAATAATGTTCCTAGGCATTCTCCTGTTTGGAACCTCCGGGTACATGCTCATTGAAAAGGGTTCCTTTCTGGACAGCCTTTATATGACCCTGATAACCATTACAACGGTCGGCTACGGCGAAACAATTCACCTGGGGGCCGGAGGCAAATATTTCACAATGTGCCTCATTATCATAGGCGTGGCATTTGTTCTTTATATGTTTGGAGAAATCACGGACGCCATGGTGGAAGGCCGCCTGCGTAAAATGTTCGGGAGGAGAACTATGGATAAGAAGCTTGCAAGGATGAAAAACCATTATATTCTATGCGGCTACGGTCGAATAGGCAAGGTGATCTGCCAAACCCTGAAAAATGATAATCGCTCGGTTGTTGTTATTGAAAAAAATCCTGATAAAGTTATCTCTATCTACGAACATGGCATCCTTGCTCTTCAAGGCGAGGCTACTGATGACGAAATCTTGCTCAAGGCGGGAATAAAAACCGCAGCCGGCCTGATAGCGGTTGTTTCATCGGATTCGGATAACGTATTTATCTCTCTATCGGCCAGAGGATTGAACCCGGACCTGTTCATCATGGCCCGCTCATCCGGAGCAGAGGGCACAGACACCAAGCTGTTGCGGGCCGGAGCAAACAAGGTGATATCTCCATACGATATAGGCGGCCGGCGAATGGCAAACATGATTATAAGGCCGTCTGTTATTGATTTTTTAGATCTTACAGTACATACAGGCCATCTGGATTTGAGGATCGAGGAGGTTGCCGTGTCTGAAAAGGCTTTTTATTGTAACCGTTCACTTTTGGATTCCAATATCAGAAAGGACTTCGACCTGATAGTGGTCGCGATAAAGCGAAGTGACGGCGAGATGTTTTTTAATCCCAATTTTCAGACAACAATCCTTGCCGGCGACACGCTTATCGTGCTTGGCAAACTGAATCAGATCAACGCCTTTGTAAAAATTTCTTAGTACAATATTCCATATCCTGAGATGGCCGAAACTAACACCAACCCCTTGCATTTAAGTGATAAATTTAATTTTTGTTGCAATTCTCCCGATAAATCTATAATAATTAATATATGTGAAAATATCTATTTGAAATCCCACCATTTTTAGTACCTTAGTGGTAATTTTCTTGTTTTTTGTGGCAAGAAATCAAAAAGGTGAAATATTTTTAAATAGTTACGCGCAGCTGTTAAGGTACTTATACCCCTCAGAGGGGGTACTGAAAATAGTCCAGTACCTTTAAAAAATTTCAGTTTATCTGGGTTAGGGCATTGACAAACCCGGCAAAAAAACGGAGAAAACAACCTTATGGTTATTGGGAACCTTAATAAGAGCGCTGTTCCTGTGCTGGACGGTGATTACACCCTCAAGATATCCAAGGACCGGCTGGAGGCAATCCTGGTGCCAAAGGAAGGTGAGTCGCTCGACTTGTCTGTCGACATGGACAAGCTCCGCGCTGAAATAATTGAGGCGGGTGTGGAATTCGGACTTTTACCGAAGTTCACAAAAAAGGATGATGAGACCTATTCCGTGGCCCAGGGCTCTTCTCCGATAAACGGGCGGAATGCCACCGTCAAACTGCATATCAAACCTTCAATAGTACGTACACTAAAGTTCAGCAAACCCGGAAAAGACACGGTGGACTACCGGGAACTGGGCAGTATAGTCAATGTAAAAACAGGACAGCTCCTTCTTGAAAAAATACCCCCATCCCCTGGAACGTCTGGGAAAAATGTACTGGGCGATCAAATTACCGCCAAGCCCGGCAAGGATCTCAAGCTGAAAGTCGGGAAGGGAACAACTATATCTGAAGATGGGATAAAAATACACTCTTCACTGGATGGTAAATTCATGACCGTTGACGGCAAGCCGTGCGTTTTGGAAGAGCACACTGTCGGCGGGGACGTTGATATGAGTGTCGGAAACCTGGACTTTGTGGGCAAAACACTGAACATTCAGGGGTCGGTATTACCAGGTTTTAAGGTGCGATGTGTTGGAAACATAAACATTAGCGATTCAATCAACAGCGCCCGTGTGATCACGAACGGCAGCCTGACCGTGGGCAACATAGTCGGAGAAGATGCCGCGGTCAAGGCCAAGGGGGATCTTATTGCGGGATTTATCGAGAATGTTTCCCGGATTGAGACCGGCGGTGAATTGATAATCAAAGATTATATCATCCAGGGCGACACAAAGGTCGGCAAAAATTTCAAGGCCCTTCAGGGCAAGGGCGTGATAATCGGCGGGACACACATGGTATGCGGCTCAATGTATGTAAAGGAATTGGGCTCCGAGGCGGAAGTTGTGACTGAAGTGGCTGTTGGAATTAATCCGGAACTTGAGGAAAAAAGGCAAAAACTGATACAGGAAAAGGACGTATGGCCGCAGAAAATGAACGATGTCATAAAAAATCTTTCCGTTTTAAAACAGATGAAGAAACAAGCCGGAGGAAAACTTCCGCCGGATAAGGTAAAACTGATGAACAACCTTAATACGATCCTGCCCAAAATTATGCAGCAGGTGAGCAAACTGGAGGAAATGGAAAAGCAATTTGAAGAAGAGAAAAACCGGATGGTAAATGAAAGCATCTATGTTTACGGCAAATTATATCCCGGCGTTAAAGTCAGGATCAATGATATTACCCGGATCATAACTGATGAAGAAAACACGGCCGTAATAAGCTTCAACCCGCAATTCAAACAGCCCATCAATATAAGACCCATGTCCAGGGATGAACTCGAGGAAGCCGGGCAGCTTGATTGATGTAATCGTTCACAGGCGCCCCTCTGAACGGTTACTGATTGATTGTTAACGGTGCGTCAAAGCTATCATTTCCCTTACCGCCTGATCAAGTCCAACCAGAATTGCGCGTGCCATGATCGCATGGCCGATGCTTAACTCCTCAATCGTGCCCAGTTCCGCAATCCTCTGCGTGGTCAGATAGTTCAATCCGTGCCCGGCGTTGACCCTGAGTCCCGCTTCAAAGGCCTCCTCCGCAGCCGAGGCGACCAGATCGAATTCTCTGTTTTGATCCGTCTCCGTTACCGCATCACAGTACAGGCCTGTGTGGATTTCCACAAATGTTGCGCCTACCTCTTTAGACGCCTGAATCTGGTCGGAATCCGGATCTACAAAAAGGCTCACAGGGATATCTGCATTTGTCATTTGCAAAGTCGCTTGCTTGATTTTCTTTTTCTGGTGAACTACATTCAAGCCTCCCTCAGTGGTCAACTCCTTCCTCTTTTCAGGAACAAAAGTCACCATATCAGGCTTCAACTTAATGGCGATCGCTATGATTTCTTCTGTTGCGCCCATCTCCAGGTTCAGTTTGGTTTTAACTGTTTGTCTAAGCAGTATCACGTCCCTGTCCTGAATATGACGCCGGTCCTCCCGCAGATGGACAACGATTCCCCGGGCTCCGGCCAACTCACAGATAGCGGCTGCCTGAACCGGATCAGGTTCGTTGATTCCCCTGGCCTCTCTCAGAGTTGCGACATGGTCCACATTCACCGCAAGTTTTATCATTTTTCCTTTCCTTTCTTCCATTACAAATTTTTCAAGTAATATCTCTTCTTTTGTCTTCATGTCCGCGGCCTCTTGATCCGATTTTTCATGGTCAAACCCCAGCAGATGGAGGAGTCCATGAATAAGAAGCTTTGTAATGCGGCAATGGGTGGAAATATTTGCTATACGTGCTTCCCTGGCAGCGGTTTCAACCGAGATCACGATATCCCCAAGCAGGTCATAATCCGGGATGTCCGGCCCATCCTGCATAGCAAAGGCCAGGACGTTTGTGGGTTTTGATTTCCCGCGATATCTTCTGTTTAGTTCCTCGATCCGCGAATCAGAGACAAGAAGAATGCTAAGCTCTCCCTTTTCACGGCCGCACAAACCTAAGAGCCTCTCGGCACAGGTCCGCACATAATCAATAGATACCGGCACAGGGCCGGTCAATTCGGACGAGATAAGCACAGCCATTTCAGGAAACCTTGGCCTTTCTTTTTCTTTCATAGGCCCGGATAATGTCCTGAACCAGTGGATGACGCACCACGTCTGCATCAGAAAAATAGTTAAAAGAAATTCCCTTGATGTTCTTCAGGATTTTCGAGGCCCTGATCAGGCCGGACCCTTGGCTGCTCGGCAGGTCAATCTGCGTGATGTCCCCGGTAATTACAGATTTTGAATGAAATCCCATTCTGGTCAAAAACATCTTCATCTGCTCGTGGGTCGTGTTCTGCGCCTCGTCCAGAATCACAAACGCGCAGTTTAAAGTACGGCCTCTCATAAAGGCAAGCGGGGCTATTTCGATTATGCCCTGTTCAACCATCTCTACGGCACGCTCTCTTCCGAGCATTTCATTCAAGGCATCATGAAGCGGACGGAGATAAGGGTTTATTTTCTGGGCAATGTCACCCGGCAGAAATCCCAGCCTTTCACCGGCCTCAACAGCCGGCCTGGTAAGAATGATTGATTTTACCTGGTTGCTTGCAAGGGCCGAAACAGCCATTGCCACGGCCAGATAAGTCTTGCCTGTGCCGGCCGGACCGATTCCGAAAACCATGTCATGGTTCCGGATACTCTCTATGTACAACTTCTGGTTGATGCTTTTGGGGGATATAACGGTCCGGTTGGATGTGATATATACCTGGTCAAGAAATATATCTTTCAGGCCGGCCTTTGGAGAACGTTCCAGGATTCGGATTGCGTAAGGTATGTCCTGTGGGTATACAGGGTAACCGGCCTTGATCAAATCAAACAATTGGTTCAGAACCATCTCAGCCAGCGCTACTTCATGCCGCACTCCCTTGACTGTGACCGTGGTTCCCCGCACCTCCAGGCTAACGTTGGCTGACTTCTCAATTGCAGTGAGATTCCGGTTTAAGTCACCGAATAACAATTGCGCGGCCTTGTTGTCCGGAAAAGAGAGTTCAACAACGGCTGGTTCTGTAAGAGCCTTTTTTTTCAACCTTACTTTCCAGTTTGCTTTTTGTCCAACTGTTTGTTGATCAAATTTTGGATTCCTGTAATAGAACGGTCACGCACCTTTATTCCGTTTACAAACATGATGGGCGTGCCGGTCACCCCGGCTTTACGCCCGTCTTGCCTGTCCATGTTTACCTGCTGCCGCACGGCCTGACTTTCCATGTCCGTGTTAAAACGTTTCATGTCAAGTTCAAGTTCGGCCGCGATTTCATTGATTTTTTCGGCGGACAACTCTTTGTAATTGTCAAAAAGCCTGTCATGAAATTCCCAGTACTTGCCCTGCCGGTCCGCTGCCAGTGATGCCCTGGCCGCCTGTTCCGCAAATTTATGCCTTGATATTGGATAGTTCTTGATTACCACTCTGACTGTTTCAGGATTTTTTTCAAGCAACTGCTTGATAATCGCCCCCATGTGAGAGCAGTACGGTCATTGAAAGTCGGTAAAGAGCGCCAGAACCACAGGTGCCTCGACCGGACCCCTGGATGGCGAGCCACTGGTGTTGATCTCCATCACAAAGTCAAGAAGAATCTCCTGGACTTTTCCTGTCTTCCGGCTGCTCAGGACGATTTTATCCCTTAGTTTGGCTGGGGCAAGCCCGGTCACGTCAATCCTGTCCATGGAAGGATCTGCCTGGATCTCGTCATTTAATTCACCATCCGGAGAAAAGATCCGCACCTTTCCTCCTTCCACCAAGACAAATATCCATTTGCCGTCAATAGAAACAGCAATATCAAGCGGGGAATCCTTAACACTGAACGTGTTGTTGATGCGCCCGTCCACAGCAGCCCCGGCAGGCTGCCAGACAACCGTTGCAAAAAATACGGCAATTACAAAAATAAAAGTACGGTACATGATTTGTTTTATCCTTATGGTTTGGTTAAAAATAAATTGTACGGAAGCGGAACCGACCACAACTGCAAGCCATTATACATTTAACACGATTTTCTGCAAGTTGTGTAGTAGCAGATCCGGAAGATTGCGTTATTCCGGGGACACCATACCGGTAGTCGATGACATTTGATTTTATGGTGTCCCCTGATTCCTCAATCCGGGGGCAACCCGGATCACAAACGAGCTTGCACCCGCTGTATAAACATAAAAAAACGTAAATTTTTGTTACGTTTTTATTTAATAAAGCCTAATATAACACCTGAAAAAATCAAAAATTTGCTTGAATCAAAGTAATTGGAATGGGCTGACTAAGGGCTCGCCCAAAAATAACTTCACGTTTTCATGCGTCGATCCATCCCGCATGGCTGCGTTGCTCGTCGGTTAAATAGCCCTGCTATTCGCCCTCCTCGCGCCTTGCCATACGGGTGCCTCAACACCTGAAAATGTAAATTTATTTTTGGGCGAACCCTAAGGGGCACACAAAAGGGGTTATTAAGTCGAAGATGCTCAGAATTCTGGATATTGCAAATGTTTTTCAAATATTCTGGCCCTATATGGTCACAGTTTTTACCTTTGGAGCAACGATATGGACGGCCGTACACGTAATTCTGCAGAAAAGGGATACTAAAGCTGCGACAGGATGGGTTGGTCTCATCTTTTTTTCTCCTTTGCTGGGAGTATGTATGTATTGGCTTTTCGGGATCAACAGGATAAAGCGGCGCGCCCGTACAAGATTGACTGAAAAGGAAATTATTTCTCTTCCGGAGCGTGATGCGGCGGTATCCCCATTCGAAGTGGGAGAAAAACTCGGAGGAGAAAAGTCCGGTCTTGCAATGTTATGTCAACTCACAGAGAAAATAACCACTCAGCCGCTTATGGAAGGAAACCAGATCGTGCCCCTGGTGAATGGCGACAAGGCTTATCCTGAAATGCTTTCAGCCGTTCAAAAAGCACAATGCTCAATATCTTTATGTACTTATCTCTTTGAGAGTGATGAATGTGGGGGAAATTTCAGGCGGGAACTAAGGAAAGCAGTAAACCGGGGAGTAGATGTTCGGGTGCTGGTTGACGGGGTCGGCGCCCGTTATTCATTCCCTTCTATTGTAAAAGGACTTCGAAAAGACGGCATTCATACGGCCAATTTCATGCAAACTTTGGCGCCATGGCGCTTTCGTTATCATAACCTCAGAAATCATCGTAAAATTCTTGTAATAGACGGGATGTTGGGATTCACGGGCGGCATGAACATTGGCGCCGGCAATGTTCTTAAGGACAACCCTGCTCACCCGGTGCAGGATGTCCATTTCCGCATTAAAGGACCGGTGGTGGCGCAGTTGCAGCGTACATTTGCGGAAGATTGGACTTTTACTGTTAAAGAGAAACTAGACGGGCCGATCTGGTATCCACGTCTGCAATATTGCGGTAACTCTATCGCCCGTGGAATCTCAGATGGCCCTGATGAAAATTTTGACAAACTTCGCCTCACAATATTGGGAGCATTGGCATCAGCTCGTTCATCCATCCGCATAGCAACCCCTTACTTTCTTCCGGATGATGAATTAGCGGCAAGCCTTCGAATTGCCGCGCTTCGTGGTGTCGATGTGCAAATCATACTTCCTGGAATCAGCAATTTACGTATGGTTAAATGGGCCTCAACCGCCGGGCTTGAAGAACTCGTAACATCGGGTTGTCGTGTTTTTTTTACACAACCTCCTTTTGATCATTCAAAGTTAGTAATTGTTGATAATGGGTGGGTATTGCTGGGTTCGGCAAACTGGGATCCTCGGAGCCTCACTCTTAACTTTGAATTCAATGTTGAATGCTATGATACGCATCTGGCACAAAACATGAACGAATTGCTGGATCATAAACTGTCCGGCGCTCAAGATGTGACAATAGAAAATCTTAAAAACAGATCTTTTTGGGAACACTTGCGAAATAATTTTTTTCGGCTTTTTTCACCGTATCTTTAATATCCGGTGAGTCGAAAGTTAGGGATGGCCGGCATGCAACTAAGGGTTTTAACCTATAATATTCACCGGGCTATTGGTGTTGATCGCCGTTTCAAGCCCGAACGTATTGCCGAAATACTGGCTCATCATGACGCGGATATTGTTCTTTTGCAGGAGGTTGATGTTGGTGTGCCCAGGTCTGGAAAACTGAATCTTGCCAAAGAAATGGCCGACCGCTTAGGGTATCCATATTCTGCCGTGGGGCTTAATGTTCAGTTGCGTGTGGGTATGTATGGTAATGCCACCCTCAGTCGTTATCCCATAGTCCGGGAACGAAATATCGATTTGACCATAGGTCGCCGGAAAGCGCGGGGATGCCTTTATACCGCTTTGGAACTTTCCGTGGAAAACGGGCAAAAAATAGAATTGGCAGTGTTTAACCTGCATCTGGGGTTGTCCTTTAAAGAAAGGCCTCAACAACTTGGACGCCTGGTTCACTCAGATGAGTTCAGCAGACTTACTTCTAAAACACCCTGCCTGGTCGTGGGTGATTTTAATGATTGGTGGACCCGAATAGCTCCCATTTTTACTGAAATCCTTGATTTTGATTGTGCCAGCAATCATAATTGGGGCTATCAGAACGCCTTTTCGACCTTTCCCTCCTTTTCACCTACAAGTGGCCTTGATAAAATATTCTGCAGGGGCGATATCAGTATTTTGCACAGCCGCCGTTGTCGTCTACGGATTTCCAGAATTGCCAGCGATCATATTCCTGTTGTGGCCGACTTAAAAATAAAAAAATGATACATGAACATAAATATTCGGCTTAATGCCGGAAAATAGTTGGAACCACCAAATTGTAAATATTCGGCAGCGCACCCCAAGGGCACTTCCCGTGGAGTGCTGCCGAATATTTGGCTACCAACGTAAGGCGGGACAGCCTGTACATTCAACCAGTTAGCAACTCCTCAAATTTTGCTTGATTTTGGAATTGCCATAGCAACAAAATGGCGAAAAGTGTCCCGCTTTAAGTTGGTAGCCGA
>JAYEGR010000017.1:0-19034 GCA_034659175.1 Thermodesulfobacteriota bacterium
AAGAAATTTTTTGCCGATAATTCTTGTCCCAGGGCAAACGCATGAAAGATGCGATAAAAACGATAGAGGGTGCAATATAAAAAAGTTGCAAACCAATAAATATACAACTTTTTTGAACCGCAGAATGTCGAACAAGGAATTTCGAATGTCGAAGTAAGGATGTTTTATAAAAATTTTTCAGGAATTAAAAACTTTCCCGGATAAAAATCATCAAACATATCATCCTTCCTTCATAATTCGACATTCTTGGTGACCTCGATCTTCCATCAGCATGTTTAACGGGAATATGACACAATCTCAATGTTGCAACTTTTTTATATTGCACCCACAGGTAACCGTTCAGAGGGGGCACTTTCTGAACGGTTACAATAGGTGTTGTGTTCCTGTGTTTATTCGATACTAATCTTACCCTTTTCATAGTCCTGGTGCCAATTTTCAGGCACCGACATCTTTTGATAGAGATCCGACCGGCCGGCCTCAAACAAGAGTCGCGGTTTGTTCATAAAATCCGCTGCGCAATACACCTTTTTCCCGACAATACGGCTCATATTATCCAGCCAGATGATGCCTGTCTCGGAGCGCAGCAGGTGATGGTCAACTATAAGGGTTTTTACATTTCGAGCCAGACGAAGACCATTTTCCCAGGCTCGCCTGCGTAGCGACCCGGTCAGGGCCTGAAGATAGAGAGGAGGGCCTGCGGTAAATACGATATCCGGGTGCCAGTCAAGAATTTTATCTATTGTTACTTTATCCAGAAGCTGAATATCGGAGGCATGGACAAATACCTGGTCGCCCATATCGATGCGTGTCATCATAACCGTGCCGAATTCGCCCCCCGGCAGACCATGGGGCGCCGGTTCGGAGAAGTTGAGGGAATCTATCGATCGTCCCTCTGCACCCTTCATGTTTGTCCCCAACAATTCAGTAAGATCTAAGGCGCGACGCTGCATTCGGGGCGAGAGACCTTCTTTTGACATGCTCCAGCAACGTAATTTTTTAAAACAAGCGGGAAGTTGCTCAAATGCGAGTTGGTAGGGATTTGCCCGCAGCAGGGGTACGTGGTCACCATGGAAATGACTAAAGACGACATCCGTGGCGGTTTCCATTGCCTTTAGAATATTCTTTCTTATTTTTATACCGGTTGCCACCTGGCAAGGGTGGGGAAGCAAGCCGTGCCGCCGATATCCCAAAGCGATGCCTGGATCAATGAGAATTCGCTGTTTTCCGGCAGTTACCAGACAACACATTCCGCGAACTCCAAGGGATTCCGTAGCAATTATTTCAAAGGTCACAGGCTTTTTCCATTTTCCATATGGGATAATATATAAACCCAAAAGGCAAAAAAATTTTGTATATTAATGGCAGCTATAGTTTTTTGCCGAACCCTTAGAAATAGGAAGGAGATTTTTTCTGTGAAAAAAGAAACAAAAAAAGAAAAAGGCAATAGAGTTTTTGCAAGTGCACAAAAAACCGCAAAAATGTTTGGTCGCACCTTGCCTAATATCCTGGCCGTTGTTTTTCTTTCCGGCCTTTTTTTTGAGTTTTTACCCATTGCAAAACTGACGGATTTTTTTGGCGGCGGGCTGCTGGCGGATGGCTTGGTGGGGGCTTCAATTGGTTCCATCTCAACCGGCAACCCCTTGATCAGCTATATTTTAGGCGGAGAATTTCTGGCCCAGGGCATGAGTCTGGTGGCGGTTACCGCATTACTGGTAAGCTGGGTAACTGTAGGCAGTATTCAATTGCCTGCTGAAATGCAGACCTTTGGTCCGCAGTTTGCCCTGGTGCGCAATTGCCTCTCTTTTCTCTTTGCCCTCATTATTGCCTTTCTCTCCCTCGTAACCCTGCAGGTTCTTGGAGTTTAACATGGAAACTTCTTTTGCTAAAAACAAGAAAGGGCAAAAACAGCAATCCGCCATCAGCATATTCATTTTTTTGTTTGTTGTTACAGTTCTCTATGGACTGGTTTTTCTGTCGACCCCTGAAAGATCAATGAGCGCGCTTCTCTTTGGCCTGAAAATACTCGCCAAACTGGGGCCTGTATTGCTGCTGGTTTTTTTCCTGATGTTTCTTACAAATTTATTCATTAAGCCAAGTTGGATTCGTCAATATCTGGGCCATGATTCAGCCATTAAAGGATTCCTGGTGGCTATTGTCGGAGGCATCATATCAATGGGGCCGGTCTATGTCTGGTATGGAATGCTCAAGGATTTTCACAAAAAGGGTATGCGACCCGCCCTTATTGCCGTCTTTTTATACAGCCGCAGTGTCAAACTTCCCTTGCTGCCGCTCATGGTATATTATTTTGGTCTGGCCTATACCGTGATATTATCTTTTTATATGATCCTGTTCTCTGTAGTAAACGGCATATTCACTGAATGGCTAATGGCTGAAAAAAAGGGGTAGTCCTTGCCAAGTCTCTTCAGTAAAAAATTCGTAATCGTTCACAGGAGCCCCATCCGGAGTCTCGCAGACTCGCTTACCTGCACGTTCGGCCCGGCCGGGCTCGGTCACGAGTACGTTCACGTTGAACATAACACTGCGAACAAGCCAAACATTTACTTGTCACTTTTTTGTATTGCACCCGCTGGAGAGCTTCTTTTCGATCTGCTTAACCAAATCGCTCTGCTCCGCCGCCACCAAGGACGGCATACTCCACACAAGGCATATCGTCAACATACATATCACTGTTAACACAAACTGTGTCATGCTTCTATTTGGCTGCATAGTTTCTTGCCTGATTTTGTCAATGGTGCATGGAATGCACTCTGCCGGGGCGACGGAGTGGGTCATCAGATATTTTTTATTGTAAAATGAAAAATTCGGGCAGAAATTGTGATTTTGAGTTTGATGTTTTTCACAAAATTAATATAACATAGAGTAAGGGGGTTTTTCATATTAAAACCCATGATAGCAATATTATCTGGGGACACCTGGAAACGAGGGAAGTGCGCTAATCAAAATGTGATACCTATGGATATGATGAGAAAAAATAGAAAAGTTAATGCAGAAAAATTCTCGGCCATGCCTGGCCTGATGGTTTTGCTCGTTGCTGTGCTGTTGCTCCTGGTCGGCGATCTCGGCGCGGTGATGGCGACCCAACAGAATAATAGATTGAACAAATCCTGGTGGAAGGTCATGAAGGAGGCTTCAGGCTATCCGGAAGAAGGCCTGGGTGTACAATCCAGTACGCCGGCCGCGCTTGGGGCGGAGGTTGCGGCGGTAAAGATCGGCGTGCTGGCCAAGCGGGGGACGGATCGGTGCCTGGAGAAATGGGTACCCACGGCAGAGTACCTGACAAGTCATATCCCCGGCCACTTGTTTACGATCGTACCGCTTGTCTTTGAGGAAATCAACGCGACCGTCGAGCGTGGCGAGGTCGATTTCATGTTGGCCAATCCCTTGTTTTACGTGGGGCTGGAAAAGCTGTACAGCGCCAACCGGATCGCGACGCTTAAGAACCTGGGATTGGACGGGAGGGTGTCTACCGTATTCGGAGGGGTGATCTTTCGCAGGGCCGACCGTGACGATATCCAGGACATGCACGACCTGAAGGGCAATACTTTCATGGCCGTGAAAGAAAAAACGGCGTTCGGCGGCTGGTATGCGGCGTGGCGGGAACTCAAAGCTCACGGCATTGATCCGCACCGCGACTTCCGTGATTTGAGCTTCGGCGGCATGCACGATGCGGTCGTCTACTCGGTTCGTGACGGCAAGGTAGATGCAGGAACGGTGAAGACCGACACACTTGAACGAATGGCGCTGGAGGGCAAGATCCGCATGGAGGATTTCCATGTTTTTAAGTACGCTCACATCAGCAAAGAGGTTTGTGAATTCCCTTTCCAGCACTCGACCCGCCTGTACCCGGAGTGGCCCATGACAAAGGTCGCTCATACGTCAAACGATCTGGCCGAAAAGGTCGCCGTGGTCCTGGTCGGCATGTCCCCGGACTGCCCGGCGGCCAGGGCGGCCAGGTGTGCGGGCTGGACAGTTCCGCTCAACTATCAGCCGGTGCATGAGTGTCTAAAGGAGCTTTGCGTCTGGCCGTACAAGGACATTGGCAAGATAACCGTCCGCGATATCGTCAGGAAGTATTGGTACTGGTTTTTTGTCATTGTAGCCGTGATGGCGGCGATGGGGACTGCAACCGTGTATATCATGCGATTGAATCGCAGGCTTCAACACACACACTCGGATTTGCAAAACGAATTGACCGATCACAAACGGGCGGAAGAGGCTCTGCGGAGGAGTGAAGCCGGATACAAAGAGTTGTTCGACACGATCCAGAGTGGAGTCGCGGTATACGACGCTGTGGATGATGGAAATGATTTTGTATTCAAAGAATTTAACCGGGCAGGAGAAAGAATAGATTTGGTAAAAAGGGAAGATATCATCGGAAAACGTGTAACCGAGGTGTTTCCAGGAGTTAAGGAATTTGGCCTTTTTGATGTTTTTAAGAGAGTTTGGGAAACAGGCAAGCCCGAAAATCACCCTGTCTTCATGTACAAGGACAAAAAGATCGCGGGCTGGAGAGAAAACTGTGTTTACAAATTGCCGTCAGGTGAAATAGTTGCGATCTATGATGACATCACCGACCGCAGGCAGGCCGAGGAAGAACTCCTGGAAACCAACCGGCAGCTCGAAGCGACAACCGCCGGTGCCAACGAGTTGGCCGTTCAGGCCGAGATGGCCAATGCGGCCAAAAGCGAATTTCTGGCTAACATGAGCCACGAAATCCGTACTCCCATGAACGGCGTGATCGGCATGACGTATCTTCTTTTAGGCACTGAATTGAGCGCTGAGCAGCGAGAGTTCACGGAAACCATTCGAAACAGCGGAGATTCGTTGCTGTCGATAATCAACGACATTCTTGATTATTCTAAAATAGAGGCGGGAAAAATTGACCTTGAAAATATTGATTTTGATTTAAGAGTAGCTTTAGACGCAGTGACTGATCTCGTTGCTTTGAAAGCTCAGGAAAAGGGTCTGGAGTACGTAGCCATGATTCACCCTGAAGTCCCTTCACTTTTATGTGGAGATCCCGGCAGGCTGCGCCAGATACTGATTAATCTTGTGGGTAACGCGACCAAATTTACAGAAAAAGGCGAAGTGACTATTCAAATCTCACTTGAAAATGAAAATTCAACCCATGCCACCATCCGCTTTAAAGTTGCCGACACAGGGATAGGCATCCCTCAAGATCGCATGGACCGGCTCTTTCAGTCGTTCTCCCAGGTGGATAGTTCCACAACCCGCAAATTTGGCGGAACAGGTTTGGGGCTGACTATTTCAAAACAGCTTGCAAAGCAGATGGGCGGGCAGATCGGAGTGAAAAGTGAGGAGGGTAAAGGCTCTACATTCTGGTTTACGGTGGTTTTGGAAAAACAGCCTGAAGGCCGGGCGGGAAAAATTGTTGTTCCCGGGGATATCAAAGACAAGCATATCCTGATTGTGGATGATAATGCGACCAATCGGTATATTTTACGAGAACAGTTGAATTCGTGGGGATGCCGGCATGGCGAGGCGTCAAGCGGGATGCAGGCATTAGAAGAGCTTCGCCTTGCAGCAGATAGTAAAGATCCGTATAAAATAGCAATCCTTGATATGCAGATGCCGGAGATGGATGGGGAAACTTTAGGACAAAAGATCAAGCTGGATCCTGATCTGAAAAATACCATCCTGGTAATGATGACCTCATTGGGTCAGCGTGGAGATGCCAGGCAGTTAAAGGAAATCGGTTTTGCCGCATATCTGACCAAACCGGTCAAACAATCACAGCTTTATAACTGCCTTACCACGGTTACCGGTATGCAAAAACAGGCGGCAAAGGAGCAGCCTGTTAAAATTGTCACGCGTTATTCCCTTTCCGAGGATCAAAAACGCAGGGTTCGCATCCTTGTAGCTGAAGACAATATTACCAACCAGAAGGTGGCAATAAGTATTCTTGATAAACTTGGATACAGCGCTGATGCTGTGGCCGATGGCCGGGAAGCGGTCGAGTCTCTGGAAACGATCCCTTACGATATTGTATTAATGGATTGTCAGATGCCGGAGATGGACGGTTACGAGGCCACCGAAGAGATCCGTAAACCGGGATCAAAAGTGATTGATCACAATGTGCCTGTTATCGCCATGACAGCCAATGCCATGAAAGGTGATCGTGAAAAATGCCTGAAAGCCGGCATGGACGACTACCTTCCAAAACCGATTAATCCTCAGGAGCTTTCCGATATGCTTGAGAAGTGGATAACCAAACAAGACTCTTCTCAGCAAAAGAAAGCTACCGTCGGTAATATAAAGCCGGCACAAAACATCTTTGACAGGGCCGGTTTTCTGGGCCGTCTCATGGGTGATGAAGAGATTGCCAATGAAATACTTGGCAATTTTCTAAAAGAAATTCCCCGCATATTTAACGCTTTGAAAGAAGCTCTTGATAATGGTGATGCACCCTCGGTTCAACTCCAGGCCCACTCCATCAAGGGCGCGTCCGCCAGTGTAGGCGGAGAAGCCCTGCGCGAAACGGCCTTTGAGATAGAAAAAGCAGGCAAAGCCGGGGATCTGGAAATCGCGAAGTTATGCATGCCCGAGTTAAAAACACAGTTTGACCGGTTAAAGGAAGCGATAAATAAAACACGGAAATATAACCGCCCAACAGGCTTAGGAACAGGTCGAAAATAAATTAACCAAAATTACGCTCAGCTTTAGGTTGGATTCGGGCGGCTTGATTGAACAGGTAAGCGAAGACTCCGAAACCGCAGGCGTAGCAGGGCTACGTTGAGGATTTTGTGATTGAGAGTCGGCCGAAGATGGCCTGAAGATGAGATGGAATTTTGGTTAATTTATTTCCTCTCTGATCCTTATGATGAGATTCTGGAAGAGGTTATATGAAAAAAATAAAAATATTTTATTTGAGATTAAGAACAAAAATCCGTTTCGGCGGCCCCTTTTTCCCGTACCCGGAACCGAAGTGACGGTGGCCGGAATGTTTGTGCAACGATTTCCCGGTTTTTAGACCGGTTAATGGTGCATGGAATGCACCCTGCCGGGCTTTGTCATAAGGAAGGAAGGGTAATTAAATTTGATGTTGTTGGAAAATTATTGTAAGAATATAAGTAGCCATTTATAAAACTACGGTCCATGGCAAGAGCGGCCTTTTTTTTCATTCCCGCGCAGGAGCGCGGGAATAAAGAAACGTATCAAAAAAGGAAGCTGTTAAAGAAATCAGGAAAGGCGCAGGCGCCCAATTTGATCCCGAACTGGTAGAGGGATTTTTAAAAATAATCGGCGTTCATTCATGATTTCGATATTCTCATCCCTGTCCGATATTCATTAGTCGTTTGCCCTTTTCGGAATCTCAGTTCGGCAAAAAAGGTAAATAACGGATGCAACAAATATTACCACATTTTGTATTGACAGCATTAATATGCCACCATATAATGTGGTAATTGTTCCGGTGCACCTCAATAAGGGAGGTGCGGTAACAGGGAACCCGGTGGAAATCCGGGACTGTCCCGCAGCGGTAAGTGGAAACGACCACCGTCATTAAGCACTGGCCTTTTCAGGCTGGGAAGCGACGGTCAGTAGGCCTGGTTGTTTTGCCCCTTGTCCATAAGTCCGAAGACCTGCCGAACAAACCATATTGACTCTCTGCCTGCTTCTGGAATCAAAGGTTTCAGGATACAGGCAATTCATCCCTTCGAGGAAAGGAAAAGCCATGTCTGAGAATGCCGCCCTGCTTGCTGTTCATGTCGCCCCTGTTGTCTTTAGTCAAATTCGTAAACGGAATCAAACCATTGCTCCGTTTGAGGCAGAGAAAATCACTGCCGCCATTTTAAAGGCTGCAAAGGCCACGGGTGAATTCGGCAGTCCGGAAGCGCGCCGGTTGACTATCAGGGTTCTGGCGCTGGCGCAAACCGTCTTTGGTCTGGAGATACCAGGGGTAGAGGAAATTCAGGACCTTGTGGAAGAAATTCTCCTCTCCTCACCCTATAAACGTACGGCAAAGGCCTATCTTCTTTATCGGGAACAGCATTCCCGTATTCGCACAATAGTCGAACAGGCTGATGTTAAATTAATCGATAACTACCTGGATCGCCTTGACTGGCAGGTTGAAGAGAATAGCAATATGGGCTACTCCCTTCAGGGTCTTAATAATTATATCTCAAGTGAAGTCAGCAAAACCTACTGGTTAAACAGCATCTACCCCAGGGAGGTTCGAGAGGCGCATCAGGCCGGCGATTTACATATCCATGATCTGGGCCTGCTTTCCGTCTATTGCGTGGGCTGGGATCTCCAGGATTTATTCCGTCAGGGATTTTGCGGGGTCAAGGGCAAGGCCGTGTCCAAGCCGGCCAAACATTTTCGCAGCGCCCTGGGACAGATTGTCAATTTTTTCTATACCCTGCAAGGTGAGGCTGCCGGCGCCCAGGCCTTTGCAAGCTTTGACACCCTGCTGGCCCCATTTATACGCCGGGATGAGTTGAAATACCGGGATGTCAAACAGGCCATTCAGGAATTTATTTTCAACCTCAACGTCCCCACCAGGGTTGGTTTTCAGACCCCGTTTACCAATCTGACCATGGATCTCCAGCCCCCTAAGTCTCTTGCTCTGGAACCGGTCATCATCGGCGGCAGGCCGCAAAAAGAGACCTATGGTGATTTTCAGGAGGAAATGACCATGATCAACCAGGCTTTCCTGGAGGTCATGGCCGAAGGTGATGCCCAGGCCCGAGTTTTCACCTTTCCTATTCCCACCTATAATATCGGCCCTGATTTCAACTGGGATGATCCTGAATTGGATCGCTTATGGGAGGTCACGGCGCGTTACGGGATACCCTATTTCGCCAATTTTGTTAACTCCGACCTGTCTCCCGACGATGCCCGTTCCATGTGCTGCCGCCTGCGCCTTGATATCCGGGATCTGGAGAAAAGGGGCGGGGGTCTTTTTGGCGCCAACCCTCTTACCGGTTCTATTGGCGTAGTTACCATAAATCTTGCAGCCTTAGGCTATCAGGCGGATGATGAAGCGAATTTCATGCAGCGTCTTGATCGCCGGATGGACATTGCCAAAACCAGCCTGGAGGTGAAACGGAAGATTCTGGAAAATTTTACAAACAAGGGCCTCTATCCCTATACTCGTTACTATCTCAGAAATGTTGAAAAACGTTTTAACTGTTACTGGAAAAATCATTTTTCAACTATCGGTCTTATCGGCGGCAACGAGGCATGTCTCAACTTGTTTGGCGTTGACATAGGCACAGAGCAGGGGCGGGATTTTGGGGTTCGTATTATGAATCACATGCGTGGACGGCTCAAGGAATTTCAGGAAGAGACCGGCAACCATTACAACCTGGAGGCCACCCCGGCGGAAAGCACTGGTTACCGGCTGGCCCGGCTGGATCAGCAGAGATTCCCGAAAATAGAATGCGCCTTGAGAACGGAAGACGGCGATCAAACTCCCATTTATACCAATTCCACTCAATTGCCGGTGAATTACAGTGAGGATATTTTTAAAATTTTAGACCTGCAGGATCCCCTGCAAAGACTGTATACCGGGGGCACGGTACTCCACGCCTTTCTTGGTGAAGCGGTACCTGATCCAGCGGCTGTGAAGTCCTTTGTCCGTAATGTATGTAAGCAGTACCGCCTGCCTTATTTTACCCTGACTCCGTCGTTTTCCATTTGCCCTGACCATGGCTATATTAACGGTGAACAAGCAAAATGTCCTAAATGCGGTTCTGAAACAGAGGTGTTCTCCAGGGTGGTTGGCTATATGCGTCCTGTAACGCAGTGGAATCAGGGCAAAAGGGCTGAATTTAATAATCGCAGCAACTACCGGATAGCAGGCGATTTATGAAAATCGGCGGCCTGCAGCGCTTTACCTTAAGCGATTATCCCGGATGTCCCGCAGCAGTGGTTTTTACTCAAGGATGCAATTTTCGATGTCCTTTTTGTCATAACGGCGCCCTGCTCGCCCCTTTAAATAATGCACAACAGATTGCTGAAACCGAGGTGCTGGTTTTTTTAGAAAAGCGAAAACAGCAGCTTGGCGGAGTGGTGATTTCCGGTGGCGAACCCACCCTGCAACCGGATCTTGCCGAGTTCATCGGTAAAATCAAGAAAATGGGTTTTGCAGTAAAGCTTGACACCAACGGCAGTAATCCTGAAGTCCTTGAAAAATTGCTGAAAGATGGTCTTGTTGATTATATCGCCATGGACATTAAAGCCCCTTTAACAAAGTATGACACGCTTTGCGGGGTCAATACGGACACCAAGTCCATTTGCCGTTCCATAGCCATTATTGCGAAAACCACCAACCATCACTTTCGCACGACCTGGGTAAAACCTTTGCTGGATGAGAACGATATCAGAAAGGCCGGTGAGTTATTACCGGCCTCTTCCAAATACGTGATACAACCCTTTCATCCAGCCATGGCACTGGATCCTTCCCTGCGAAAAACCCAGTATGAAAACAATTGGTAATTAGTGCCTGAACGAAAACCTCATGAATTAAATTTCCCCTTCATTGTGAGGAGCATAGCAACGAAGCAATCTCTGCCCTCGTTCCCAGGCTCCGCCTGGGAACGCATGCCTCAAGGCTCTGCCTTTTATTAGACCAACGGTTTTACCGCCACCAATCCTTTTAACCCGATATAGTCACGGCCGCTGGAATTGCCGGAGAGCCGGTTTGTCCGGGTTAGGAAATAGTTGGTTGCCATTCATCCAACACATGATAAACTTTGGCATGCACTTGTTCACGCGCTTGCCATCTCTCGAAACCAGACAGGAGCAGTTCATCGTAGTTTGTTTCTTGGTGGCGAATATGGGCCGCGACTGCGAGACGAACTGCTTCTTTATTCAACTCTTTGGCCGCTGCGCTTCGCCCGACGCGCCCGCTGTACTTCCGACAGGCATGCTCTGCGATCATTTTCTCTCTTCCCTTTGGACAATTCGGATACAATTCACGAACGCGAGTTGCAAAACTTGCTATGTATTCCTCATCAAGTTCTGCTCTGCGAATAGCTGCACGAGCGCGCCTCAGTTTTCGTGTGTCTGCATCCACCTTGCACTCGTGCTCTGCCAACTCAATTGCTGCATTCTCTACCAGTAAACCCTGCCTCTCGTAACGTTTGCGTGCTCTACTCCATTTAAGTACAATGGCCGAAAGCTTTGAATGTTTTCGAGAACGGCGGGTGAGAGCAGCGTCGCCGGAAGGCAGGAAGACTAAATGGTCAAGATCTGCACAACTCAGACATGCAACGCCCTTGTCATCCCCCTGAAGTAATATCCAGGCTCCGTGGCCGAGATTCTCACCGCATTCATCACATCTCGACTTGCGGCTTGAGATAAATACCTTGAGTTCGTTCTTTTGTTTTCTGTCGTGTTTAGTCATCTGAGATATTCCGTTTTCTAATGATCAGAAATATTCTGAACCGCCTGTATTTTCAAACCGGCATTGTTCAGCCAGGACAATGGATTCTCCGGCTCTGTTCCATGTCTGATCTCAAAGTGAAGACCTTGTCCCAGGAAATCACCGCTCTCTCCTGTAACACCTATCACCTCGCTACGGACCACAGTGTCACCTTCTTTTTTGTACAGTTCGCAAGCCCTTGATGTCAGGCTGTAGTACTGTTGATCATGGTCAATGATAATCAATTTGCCGTACCCTTTGAGCAGACCCGCATAAATAACTTTTCCGTGATAAACGGCCTTTATGGGCGTGCCCGGCGCCGCTTGGATGTTAATACCGCGCGCATATGAGGTAATGCCGAATTTTCCCTTGGTGTTACGTCCAAAACGGGTTACCACAGTGCCTGTAACAGGAGGTGCCAGCCAGCCCCTGTTCCCTGCGAATCCACCCGGCCTGGAACCTGGACGCCGTTTTTTGGGCGAAGTCAGGCCATGTGCCCGTTTTCTAAAACCGGATACTTTTTTCTCAAGATTTTCAAGTGTATCGGCAAGATTTTCGGCAGCATCTTCCATTTCTCCTAAAGCCCTCTGATACAGTTTTTTTTCCGTGTTGATCCTGGTAAGCAATGCTACTCGTTCCCGCCTTGCGAGGGTCAGCCGCATCTCCTGTTCCGTGACATCTTTTATCACCACTAGCAGCCGCTGTTTTTCATCTTCCAGGGCATTGCGGGACCTGTCCAGTTCAGTGACCCTGGATTTGTAGTCGTGAATGACCTTTTCGTCATGTTTGGCAATATGATGGAAATATTCCTCGAAATTTAATAGATCAGGCAGGGCGGAAGCTGAAAAAATAACATTCATTATCCCAACAGATCCCATGCCGTAATAGGCGGCAAGCCGCCTTTCTACATGGCACTGAACCTCTTCCTTTGCAATTAATGCACGTGATAATTCCTTCTGCTTTTCGCAGATACAATCTTCTTGTTCAGTAAGCTCCCGCCTCAGTTCTTCCAGTTTCTTTTTCTCAGCCTCAATCCGTATATCTATTCCTTCGAGTTCCTCGATGAGATTGAACTCCTTTTCCCTGGATGTCCGAATCAAACTTTTGTGGTTGGAAATCCCCTTATCAATTCGCTGAATCTTGTTTTTCTGGTTTCGGACCTGAGTTTCAATTTGTTCAATTGAGGAGTGGAAATTATAAGACTGGGCGGTCCGGCCGGGGTTCACCACAGCCGGCACCAGGAATAAGAGAACAAGAATTGAAAGCCGGAGGCGCGTTATCATTTTAATCAATCAGACCTTTAAAAATTTCCGGATGGAAACAAGGCTGCCGCAGGTGCACAAAATTATTCCGGCAAACAGGATGGTTGCAGTAATTGTAGAAGAAAAGAAGGAGAACTCGAACAGGTTCAAAAAGCCCGATCCCGCAAAACGTATTTTGACCCAGAGAAACAGAAAGTAAAGAAAAATAAGCCCCAGCCCGGACCCAAGGGCGCCCTGAAGCACGCCTTCGATTACTAACGGTCCACGGATAAAGCTGTTAGTAGCGCCCAAAAGCCTCAAGATTTCAAGCTCCGCCTGCCGTGCAACAACGGTGAGCCTGATAGTGTAGGAGACCATAAGCACGGTCGTCAGGATCAAGAGACACCCGCTCAGAAGGACTATGATCCTTAAAAGTTCCGTAAAGTGATAAAAATGTTCAATCCAGTCCTTGCCGTACTGGACCTTGCCGGCGCCTGGAAGGGTTGCGAGGTAATCGGCCAGTTCTTTGATATGCGATAAGTTTTTAAGATCTTTTTTGGGATAGACCTCTATTGACGGCGGGAGAAAATCACGGCTCAGATCGTTTAGTACGTTTCTCTCGTCTCCAAGCTGTTTTTCAAGTCTTTTAAACGCTTGCTCGCGCGTGACGTATTCAATTTTTTCAACTTCCGTGAATTCACGAATTCGTTTTTTAAGGTCAATCACTATTTCAGGAGCCGGCTTGGTTTCAAGGAAAAGGACCAGCCGGAGATCTTTGTCAAAACGCTCCCCGGCCTTTAAAATATTGACATAAACCAGAAAGAAAAAGGCGAATATCAGAACAGACAGAGTCACAGTCAACAGAGTCATGACCTGCGCTCCCAAGGTCTGCCTGAGATTACGCCAGGTCTGGATAAAAATGTATGCGAGTTTCATAAGAATAAGGGGGATTAATTTGACAAACTCCAGTCTTATTGGCTGGTTGGGTGTTTCCGGACTTCCTATACAATTTTTTGTAAAGGACTATTTTTTGAAAATTTTAAGAATTACTAACGTAAATGATACATGAGATTTAGGTTTCTCTCAACGTCAATGTCAATATAAAACAAGGGAATGCCGAATCGGTTAGGTGGAGTGATCAATTATTTTTTTTCAAGCCCTTACATCCAGGATGGAGAATGATTCAAGGCCTGCGGATTTCTGGAGAGCGGCTCGAAATTCCTGAAACATGCCTGTTTTCTCAATACGGCAGGAAAATGTAACAGGTCCAAACCCCATTTTCTCCAGGACTTGTGTCAGATTCGGCAGGTGTTTTTTCATGTGGGATACGGCTGTCTCGTCGGCCATTGAAAACTCGCCTTGCAAGGCTTTGCCGGCAAGTGTCATCTTCAGGCGGACATCTCCGATTCGGCTCATGTCCAGAAAAAATGAAAGCGTGTAGTGTTCCTGTTGCTGTTTTCCGTTGGAATCGTCCTCCTGATCCATACTGAATATCCATTCGCCCCATCCGGCCTCACCTGAAAAAAAACATGGAAATAGGAAAAACGGTGTCTGGTCACTGGATACGGGTTGACTGTTAAGCAGGCAGTGCATTTCCACCATCCTGGACAATTTTTCAAGACCTTGGCCGGCTCCTGCCGTCTCACCCTGTTTGCACCCTTGCTTCCCGGCCGATGCGACCATTTCGGCAAGCAGTTCTCCCAGCCGGGCAAAGAAGGGCCCGCTGGATTTTCCATCACTGCCTGGTCCGCTGATCCAGGAAACCATTTTTAAAAGCTTCCCAATGTCCGGCTTTTCCGAAATCGTATTTTCGGAAAGGCCCATCAGAAGCTGTTCAATTTCAGGTGATGTCTTTAGGGCAGACTGTTCCTGCCCGGTCGGGATCATGCTGAGCAGATTTTTTGCAGTTTGACCGATAGCCGAGTTGTCGGAAAGGGCTGTCCGCAAAAATTCCATGACTATTCCCTTTTTCCCGGCCAGAGCAAGCCTCGGGGGTGTTCCTGTCTGTTTGACCTCCAGGCAGACATCGCTTCCAGCCTTAATGTCTGCCTGACTCATGGCGGTAATCGTCTTGCCTTTTATCTCAAGAACGACCTTTCCGTCCGCGCCGGAGGATACGACCCGTCCTTTGATGAGTTGCCCAACCTTAAGGTGCGTCTTTGAAAGACCGGGAACAGGTTTTTCAATGCTGCTCGGGATATCCCGACGCACCGGTTCGATCTCTTTAATTGGAAACAGGTCACCTATTGTTACCATGAGTCAGACCAAGGGGTTAAGGGCAGGGCAAATGCATGAAAGATGCAATAAAAACAGTAGATTGCCAGCCAGGTTAAAATAAAATTCAGCCAAACCGTATTGAATGTTGAGGTCACCAGGAATATCGAATGATGAAGTACCACACTTTAAAAATTCTGCGGTTCTTTGTTTACCCGCAATGGGGTATAAATTTTATTCGATATTCATCTTGTAGAATAACGGATTGAAATTATGATGGAACACACGATTTCCAGAGCTTAAATTTCATGCGTTTGCCCTGCTTTTTCCGTTCCTGTGCCTGCCCTGTCTTTGTTTGATTTCCACCTGTGATTTTATGTAATGGACTGCTGCATATCCTAAAAGAGCGCTTACGTCCTGGGACAGTTCCTTGCCCGGCCTGACTGTTATTTCTTTCGGGGCCTCGATGTCCACCTCCCCTTTGTTTGCAAAATGGAGTGTGAGCGAGATCGGGCACGTGCCGTAGTGCCGGCTCATGAGCGCTCTCAAGTCCTCGATTTTTTTCCGGTTGACCTTGTCCGACAAGAGCATGATCCCGGCGCTTGAAATGTATTTTTCCGTTGCCTTGGCAAGTGTGTCCACTGAATCAGCAATAATTTTAGCGCCCCGTTCATCCTTTTTGACTACGCCCTGGACAATAAGGGGAGTGCTGTTATCAAAGAGCAGTTCCGAACACTGGGCAAATGTTTCCGGGAAGACCACGACCTCCACGGCGCCGCCGGATATGTCCTCAAGCGTTATAAAACCCATTCGTTCGTCCCGTTTGCTTTTATGCTCCTTTAAGGTCCTTACGAGTCCGCCGATCCGGATCGGGCATCCCTCTCTGCAGCCGGCCAGTTGGGCTGCAGTGACGTCGGCCACGGCCTTGATTTCATCCCGGTAATCGTCAAGCGGATGGCCGGTAATATAGAAACCGACCGTCTCTTTTTCAAACTCGAGTCTTTCCTTGTCTGTCCATTCCGGGATGTCCGGCAGGTCAATAGTTGCTGACTTTAAAGTATCCGCCTCGGGCATTACGGAAAAGAGCGAGATCTGGCCGCTTTGCCTGTCCCTCTGGGCTGCATGGGCCTGTTTCATGGCCTGGTCCAGGATTGCAAACAACTGGGAACGCCGGGCCTTTATTGAATCAAAGGCCCCTGCCTTGACAAGGCTTTCTATCACTCGTTTGTTCACACGTCTTGAATCCACTCTGGCACAGAAATTTTCAAGTGATGTGAAAGGCCCCTCCTTTTTTCTTTCTTCCATTATAGAATCAAGCGCAGCGCCACCCACGTTTTTTACGGCAGAGAGCCCGAAACGTATTCTTCCGTTTATAACAGTGAAATCATGGTCGCTTTCATTAATATCCGGCGGCAGCACATCGATATCATGATCCTTGCATTCGTTGATGTATAAGACCACCTTGTCCGTGTTGTTGACATCGCACGAGAGGAGAGCCGCCATGAACTGGGCCGGGTAATGTGCCTTGAGATAGGCGGTCTGGTAGGATATCAGGGCATATGCGGCGCTGTGCGATTTGTTGAACCCATATCCTGCAAATTTGGCCATGAGATCAAAGATCTTTTCAGCCTTATCAAGCGGGACATTGTTTGTTTTGGCGCCACGCATGAATTTTTCCCTTTCTTTTTCCATGACCTCAAGAATTTTTTTGCCCATGGCGCGGCGCAGGATATCGGCATCACCGAGCGAATAACCGGCCAGGACATTGGCTATCTTCATGACCTGTTCCTGGTATACAATTACCCCGTAAGTCTCCTCAAGTATCGGTTTGAGCTGGGGAAGCAGATAGGATGCCTTTTTTTTGCCGTGTTTTGTGTTCACAAAGTCGTCAATCATTCCGCTTTCCAGTGGGCCCGGTCGATAGAGGGCCACAAGGGCGATGAGATCCGTAAACAGTTCGGGTTTCATGCTGATCAGAAGCGAGCGCATTCCTGAACTTTCAAGCTGGAACACTCCCAGTGTGCCGCCCTTGCAGAGCAGGTTAAATGTCTTTGTGTCATCTAAAGGGATCTTGCTGATATCAAGCCCGGTCTTTGTGTCCGGATTTACCAGTTTCACGGTTTTGTCAATAACGGTCAGGGTCTTTAATCCCAGGAAGTCGAACTTGATAAGCCCGGTTTTTTCCGTGAACTTCATATCATACTGCGTGAGCACCTCGCCCTTGGGCCCCTTGCACAATGGCAAGTATTCAACCATGGGTTCAGGCGAGACAACAACACCGGCCGCATGGGTCGAGGTATGGCGGGGCAGTCCCTCAAGTACCCTGGCGATTGACAGCAGTTCATCAATCCGGGGGTCGCGTTTTGCAGCCTCCTTAAGGCGCGGTTCCTGTTCCAGGGCCTCTTTTAAGGTGATCTTGAGCTGGTCGGGAACCAGTTTTGCAATCCGGTCCACGTCCCCGTATGGAATGGCAAGGGCCCTTCCAACATCCCTTAATACCCCGCGGGCCTTCATGGAACCAAAGGTGACGATCTGGGCGACATGCTCCGCGCCGCCGTACTTCTTCTGTACGTAATCCAATACCTCGCCGCGCCGGTTCTGGCAGAAGTCAACGTCAAAATCCGGCATTGAGAGCCTTTCCACGTTTAAAAAACGTTCAAAGATCAGTCCGTAGGGGATCGGGTCAATGTCCGTGATCCTGGTGCAGTATGCGGCAAGGCTTCCGGCCCCTGACCCACGGCCCGGCCCGACCGGGATGCCCTGGTTTTTGGCCTGGTTTATGAAATCAGCCACGATCAGGAAGTAGCCGGCAAAGCCTTTTGCCTTTATGATCTCAAGTTCCATCTCAAGCCGTGACCGGTATATTTTTTCCTTGTCAGGGTCAAGTTCATCCCTTTCGCGCATTTCTCCAAGTCGTTCTTCAAGACCTGTCCGGGCCGCGGTGTCGAACATGGATTCAAGGGTCTCATTTTCAACCGTTGGAAAGAGCGGGAAATGGTTTTCACCAAACTTAAGATCGAGATTGCACCTTTCGGCAATTTCCACGGTTGCGCGGATCGCCTCGGGCGAATGGGCAAATGACTCTCTCATCTCGTCAGGGGATTTGAAATATAGCTGGTCCGTGGAAAAGCGGAACCGCCCCGGGTCATTGATGGTTTTTCCGGTCTGAATACAGAGGAGCAACTCATGGGCATGGGCCTCGTTTTGATTCAGGTAGTGGCAGTCATTGGTGGCCACAAGCGGAATGCCAAGCTCCCTGGAAAGCTCTTTCAAGCCATTGTTGACAACGGTCTGTTCGGGGATCCCGTTTTCCTGCATCTCAAGATAAAAGCGGTCTTTAAACAGGGATTGGAAATATTCGGCCTCTTTTCTTGCGCCTTTTATGTCGTTTTTGGCAATGAGATGCGGTATTTCTCCATGCAGACAGGCAGTGAGTGCAATAAGACCATCCGAATGTGTCTCAAGTACCTCCTTGTCAATGCGGGGCTTATAATAAAAACCTTCTAACTGGGCAATTGTGGCCAGTTTCATGAGATTTGAGTAACCGGTCCGATCCATGGCCAGGAGGACTAAGTGAAATGCAGCCTTGCCCGCGCTTTTAGCGGACCGTTTAAAGCGGCTTTCCGGGGCAATGTAAAATTCGCAGCCGATAATGGGCTTGATTCCTGCCTTTTGCGCCTTAACGTAAAATTCCAACGCGCCGAACATGGCGCCATGGTCCGTGATCGCAACCGAATCCATGCCGTATTCCCTGCATTTTTTCATAAGGTCGTCCAAACGGATGGCACCGTCCAGCAGGCTGTACTGCGTATGGACGTGCAGATGAACAAAATCGGCGGATGTTGTTATGTCTGTCATAGTAAAACCTCGTGTATATATGCCTGCGGATGGGTTTGCATCCTTACATTTTATGGGATCACATCCCAGGGCAGAGCGTAATCATTTTCCGAAAGCTGCAATGGTCGTTCAATTTCAATTGAGAACCAGTCAGAATATATTCTCTAACCTCAATACCTTCGCCAAAATCAAAAATTTGTATTTAACTTAATAGTATACAACATATAGTACCCACAGTTCGCATCTATACAATATGTTGTGCGTCTTTAATACAAAAAACACTAAAATGGAAATTGGCGAAGATATTGTTATACAATTGCATGAATACGGCC